>JAPPFK010000013.1 GCA_028823885.1 Rhodospirillales bacterium
GCGGTTCCGGGCACTGCGGCTCGCTATCGGCGGTACAGCCGGCGGTGGCTCGCCGCGTATCGGCCGCGAACTGTTCCAGGGCGAGCCCGGATCCCTGAGCCAGCCGGGGGCGGGCGGGTGGCCGCCCTTTCTGGCCGCGCTGTGCGAGGACGGGCTGTGCCTGCCCGGCAAGATGGACGGGCTGCTGGCCTGGCCCGGACGCGAATTGGTGTTCCGTGGACGGGATACGTTCGGCGTGTCGACGGGAATCGCCCACGTGAAGGTTTCTTTTGAGGCACGGGACGGCGGAGCCGCGATCATGGCCAAGGCCTATCCGGCCGCCGTGTATCTCCCGTTCGAGGAGATCGAGTCGCGGTTCGCCTTGCGATGACCTTTCGGGGTCAAGTCAGCTGCCGGCGTACCAGGTCGCGAAACGGCCCGTCGGCGTCGGCCAGCTCGTCGAACCGGCCGACCTGAACGACTTTCCCGGCTTCGAGCACATAGATGCGGTCGGCCCCGCGTATCGTCGACATCCGGTGGGCGACGACGATTCGCGTCGCGGTCGAATTGCGTATTCCGTCCATCAGGGCCGCCTGGTTTCTGTGATCCAGCCAATTGGTGGCCTCGTCAAGGATGACGATGCGCGGGTTGCGCACCAGCGCCCGGGCGATCCGGATGCGCTGGCTCTGCCCGCCCGAGACGACGGCCGCGCGTTCTCCCATGCTGGTATACATTTGCATCGGCATCGCCGCGATATCGCGGTCGACCGCGGCTTGGCGGGCGGCGCGCCAAGCGTCGTCCACCGTCAGGCTCTGGTCCTGGCCGACGATGTTGTTGAGAACGGTGCCGATCTGAACGCCCCCGTCCTGGAGCACCGCGCCGACCTGCCGGCGCACCGAGACCGGATCGAGATGGGCAAGGTCGCGATCGTCGTAGTAGACGGCGCCTCCGGCGGGCGTCTCGAGGCCGAGCGCGAGACGCACCAGCGTGCTCTTGCCGGCGCCCGACTCGCCGACGATGGCAATGAATTCGCCGGGGTTCGCGTGGATGTCGACGCCATCCAGTACAGGCGGTCCCGTGTCGTCGTATCGGAAGCTCACGGACTCGAAACGAAGCGCGCCGCCCAACACGGCCGGAGGACCGGGCCGGGATCCGGCCTCGGGGCGAGCGCCGAGAATGGGCAGAACCTGTTCGCAGGCGGGCCCGACCGACGCGATGGACTCGAATGCCGCGCCAAGCGCCACGATGGACGCGTAGAAGATCATCGAGGCGACATAGGCAACCAGGAATTCGCCGACCCCGAGCGCGCCGTCTTCCCGCCAGTAGGCGGCGGCGAACAGGACGGCTGCCGCCAGCAGCGGCACCGCCGCGCCGAACGCCGTCAGGTGCTCGTTCAGGATGCCGATGCGGATCTCCGCCAGCTTGTGCTCGCGGTAGCGCCGCGCCCAGGACGCCCGGGCCGATGCTTCCGCTCCCGCCGCCTGCAGCTTCCGGACGCCGTCGATGAGTTGCGACAGGTGACCGGCGAGGAGGCGTTCCTCGCGGAACCGGCGCCGCTGCGCGGCCATCTGCGCCGCGCCGAAAGCGAGGATGACCGCCAACGCGCCGAGGCCGATACCCATGCTCAGCCAGCCGAGCACGGCATCGTAGAGGAACACGAGCGCGATTGACGGCACGAGAAACAGAACGGACAGGAGCGCGGCCCCCGTCGCGCCGGAGAGCCGGTCGCGCACCGTCTGGAAGGCCAGCGCCCTCATGGATATCTCGCCCGAGTTGTATCCGCGATAGAACCGTGTATGGAGCCTCAGCAGGCGATCCCAAAGCGCGGCGGTGGCCCGCGCCGCAAGCCGGCCCTCGATGCGCATGACCGTCGTACCGCGCAGCACATGGGCCAGCGCGGCGGCGGCAGCGAGCAGCACCAGCATCAGCGCGAGCCGCAGAAGCGCGCCGCCGTCGCCCGACGGGATCACGCGGTCGACCAGCACGCCGATGCCCGCCGCCGGCGCCAGGGCAAGGATACCCGCCGCAAGACCGGCGCCGATAACGCGCACAAGATCCGCGCCGGATCTTCCCGCGGCGGCCGCAAGCAACTCCCCCGCGCCGACGGGCCGGTCGGCGGGCAGAGGCCGGTAGAGGACGTAGGCGTCGGGTGCGAGCGTCACGGCTTCCGCCCGCCCCACCGGCGAGGACCCGCCGGTCTCCGGATCGTGCAGCCGGTACCGGCCCATCGTCCCCGGAACGTGGGCGACGGGGGTGCCGCCCTCGTTCGGGAAGGCCAGCATGGCTCCGCTGTCCGCGCGCCACCAGCGGTCTTCGGGCGACAGGCGCACCTGCCGGGCGCGTACACCCGATGCATGCAGCAGTTCCGGTAAGTCCGGCGGCTCGTCCGCAGGGCCGCCCGGGGTCCGGATGGCGACACCCTCGTGCTGCCCCACGGCGCGGAGCGCGGCAATCAGCTGCCCGCCGGCGGAAGCCTCCGGCTGGGACGAACCGAGAAATCCGAACAGGCGCCGCCGCGCCTCGTCCTCGTCGTGGCGGCGCCACGCCGATCGGGCGACCTGGAGATTGACCTGGTCGGCCAGCAGCATCCGGCGATTGATGACCTCCGCCCCGAATGCGAGCCGGTGAAACCCGGGCAAAGCGCGAGACAGGAGCGTCTCGGCGCCCAGCGCCCGCGAAGACAGAACGTCCACGACGGCGGGGTCGCGAAGCGTGGCCCAGTTGTCCCGCGTAAGCGGCACGAGATCGTCGGCCTCCGGCTCCTCGGTGCCGAAGAATTGCGCCGCGCCTCCCTTGACCCACACGACGCCGCCGGCGCTCGTCAACACGCCGCGGGCCTCGGCACCCGCTCCTTCGCCGAGCTGCATGTCGGGGCGCGGATGAACCTCGATTTGCGCGGCGATCGCGGAAGCGATGCCGGCTATCCAGTCATCGGCGTCCTCGGCAAGAACCCCGTGTATCCCATCAACGCCGGCCTGGGTTCCGGCAAAGACGCGTTCAGCCGGTATTCGGCGCAGGATTGTGTCCGGCACTCCCTTGGCGAGGAGCCGCAACTCCTCGGCGTCGGGCGCGCCAAAGGCGAGCCGGCCGGCTTCCAGCCGCAGCACATGGCGAAACGGCGCCTCCGCCATGCCGTCCCGGACCCAGATAAGAAAGACGTCGAGGGCGCCGCGCTCGACGAACCACAGGCTTTCGGGATCGTCGAACCGCACGGGCCGGTTGCCGGCCGCCGGCACCGCCTCGCCGTGGGATACCGCGAATTCAGCCAGAACGCGGCGATCCGGATTGGTGGCCTGCGGGCCGGTGCCGTCTGCGCGATCAGGAGGCATGAACGAGCTCCCTGTAGAGGCCGTCTTCAACCGCCACCAGCCGGTCATGCACGCCGTCCTGGACCGCACGCCCGCCATCGAGCACGACGATCCGGTCGCAGTCGCGGATCGTGCTTAGGCGATGGGCGACGATCAGGCAGGAGCAGCCGCGGCGGCGCAGGGCATCGTCGATGCGGCTCTCGGTGATCGCATCGAGCGCCCCCGTCGCCTCGTCAAGAATCAGCAGCGAGGGACCCGGCACCAGGGCGCGGGCGATTTCCACACGCTGGCGCTGGCCGCCGCTGAAGTTGCGCCCCCACTCTTCCACTTCGGCGTCGTAGCCGTGGGCGCGGGCCATGATCTCTTCGTGGATCGCCGCATCCCGGGCCGCGGCGATCAACTGCGGGTCCGGAACGGTGGGATTCCAAAGCGTGAGGTTGTCGCGCACCGTGCCCGCGATGAGCGCCGTGTCCTGGCTCACGAACGATATGGAATCGTTCAGGACGTCGCGCGGAATATCCTCGCGGCCCAACCGCGACGAAACCGTGTTTCCCGACGGCGGCATCCTGGACATCGACCGCCGCAACGCCCGGGACCATCTCTCGTTCGGACACGGCGCCCACTTCTGCCTCGGCGCGCCGCTCGCCCGGCTCGAAATGAAAATCATTTTGGAGGAGTTGACGCGCCGCCTGCCCCACATCCGGCTTGCGGGCAACGGACCGCCCGACGTCTTCCGGACCTTCACCTTCAGGGGGCTGAAGCACCTCACCGTCGAGTGGGGATGACGTCCTCGAGCCGTCCGCCGGGCGCCAGGGAAGCCGGCTTTGATACCCGCATCCCGATTGCGGCCGATATGGCTACCGCGGTAGCGGCCGAGTTGCGGAAATGAACCGGTATGTGAATAGGCCTTCCGACAATCCCTCGGCGTAGGCGACCGATGCGTCCATGAACTCCTGGAAGGCGGGATGGGTCTCGCGGAGCTGCGGATTCAGGAACGAAACCGACAAAAAGCCCCGCCGGATCCGGTCCGTCGACGGCAGCGCTTCGCTGGTGAGATCCTGCTCCTCGATCGCGGTGAAGCCCGCTTCCTCGACCATCGCGAACACATCGGGCCACGACTCCATGGCGGGCAGGCGCCAGTTGCGCTCCACCGCGGCGATGAGAGCGGCATGCCGTTCCGAACTCGGCCCATTTTCCTTCAGCAGCTCCGCTTCGAGGACCTGCCAGCGCCCTCCCGGCTTGAGAACCCGGTAGACGCCCCGCAGATAAGCGGGCTTGTCGGCGGCGTAACAGAAGGATTCGTGGTTCAGGACCGCATCGAAACCGGCGTCCGGGAACGGCAGGTCCATGAAGTCCCCGTGCCGGAATTCCACCAGATGGCCGACGCCGCGCTCCTGCGCCTTCCGCGCCGCCACGGCAACATGCGGCTCGCAGTTCGTCAAACCGGTGACCCTCACGCCATGGGTTTCGGCCAGGAAGATCGCCGTGCCGCCCACGCCGCAGCCGGCGTCGAGCACATGCTCGCCCGGTCCGAGGCGGCACCCTTGAACCAGGGTGCGGTTGGCGCGGTCGAGGCCTTCGGCGTTGGTCCGGGTTTCCGGCCCCCAAAGTCCCCGGTGAATCGACAGATGCTCCGGGTTCTTGGTCAACACGAGCTCGGTCAGGCCCGCATAGAGATCGGATACCGGCCTCTCAGCTTCCGTTCGACCGGACGAAGGCGTTCCGCCGGGCCCCATTCATCCTCTCCTCATGGAGGTCCGGCGAGATATCGACAAGCTCGGCCAAACCGGATAACAGTCGCGAGACCGTCGAATACAGTCATGAAACCGGCTTGGCAACAACGACATGAGACATGCGGCGCCGCTTGATAATTCGAGGCCGCCGGGAGAATACGAATGAGCCACGGCCAAGGAGATTGGTCCGAAGGAACGGAAGAGGAGAGGCCGGTCTCCGATCTTTACGCCGCGCTGACGGATCTCATGTCGATGGAGGGGTCCGAACGGCTGTCCATACATCGCGGCCTTTGGGGGCCGGATACCACGACGGACGAAGAAGCCCTGGACCGCGCCAAGCGCACCCTGGTTCAAGGGTGCCGCCTCGGCCCGGGCAAGCATGTGCTCGACGCCGGCTGCGGCGTGGGCGGCACGGCGATCTTCCTGGCCGAAACCCATGGCGTACGGGTCACCGGCCTGACGAACTGTGAGCCGCAAGTCGCCGTGGCGGCGCGGAAGGCGCGCGAGCGCGGCGTCGGCCATCTGGTGGAGTTCAAGTTCGGAGACTTCATGGACCTGCCGTTCCCGGACGCCGCTTTCGATATCGTGCTGAACCACGAGTCCCTCTGTTATGCCGTCGACAAGCCCGCTTATCTGCGGGGCGTCTACCGCGTTCTCAAGCCGGGAGGGCGCTGGCGGTCCCTCGACGCGGACCTGGCGAACCGGACCGAGCCTCTGACGGAACGGCTGGACGCGCTGCTCGCCGCCCTGGAGTGGAACTGGCGCCTGCCTCCCTACCGGGCGTGGCGCGATGTGCTGTCCATGGCCGAGGAAGCGGGCTTCACCGGGGTCGAGGCGCAGGATCTCACCAGCGAAGCGCTGCCGTCGACCGACCGGATCCGGCGGCGGTACTCGTTGTTTTCGTTTCTGAATCCGCGAATTCGCGACATGAATCCCGCTTTCCAGGAAGCCATGGATGGATCGGTCTGCTTCGCCCAGGGATTGTCGGAAGGCCTGTTCAAGTACCGGCTCATTTCCGCCACGCGCCCCATATGACAGCGGACCGGGCGGCGGTGGATTGGCGGCGGGAACGGCCGAAAAAGAGTGGTGGGCCTGGCAGGACTCGAACCTGCAACCAGACCGTTATGAGCGGCCGGCTCTAACCAATTGAGCTACAGGCCCCACCGAGGTGGCAGAGCTTATACCAAGCGCGCCCGGCCGAATACAGATGTGGAATTGCCTGCATTATCGGCAACTCGGCGGCGCCGTCACCGGATCATCGTCTCCGGCAAGAGCAGCGCAATCTTGGGAAAGAGAACAAGCAGCGCCGTGCACACCAGCATGGCCCCCCAGAAGGGGATGACGCCCCTGAAGATTTCGCCCATGGGCACGCCCTCGGCGATCCCCTTGACGACGAAGACGTTCAGGCCCAGGGGCGGGCTGATCAGGCTCATCTCCAGCACGACCACGAGGAGCACCCCGAACCAGATGGGATCGAAGCCCATATCGACGATCATCGGGAAAACGATGGGGATGGTCAGCACCATGATGGCGAACCCTTCGAGGAAGGTGCCGAGCACGATGTAGCCGAGGATGATCATGATCAGCACGGTGGTCGGCGCGAGGTTCAGTCCTCCCACCATCTGCGCGAGATCGGCGGGCAGCTGGGTGACGGCGAGGAACGGGTTGAAAATGAAGGCGCCGATCAGGATCAGGTAGACCATGGCGAAGGTCTTGATGGTCTCCAGCACACAGAACTTGATCGTCTCCAGATTGACCCGGCCGCGCACCACCATCAGCATGAAGGTGAAGAACGCGCCGACGGCCGCCGCCTCCACCGGCGTAAATACGCCGAGATAGATTCCGCCGAGCACGACGATGACGATGACCATCAGCGCCGAGGCGCTGCCGACCGAAGCCATCCGTTCCCGCCAGTCGTGGCGGCCGGCCCGCGGCCCGATGGCCGGATTGAAGCGGGTGAGTATGTAGATGGTCAGCATGAACAAACCGGTGAGCAGAATGCCCGGCAGCACGCCCGCCAGGAACAACTGCCCGATGGATTCCTCCGTCAGCAGGGCGTAGATGATGAACCCGGTGCTGGGCGGGATGAGGATGCCGAGGGTGCCGCCCGCCGCCACACAGCCGGTGGCCAGCCTCGGGTGATACTCATAGCGCTTCATTTCGGGCAGCGAGACCCGTCCCATGGTGACGGCGGAGGCGAGGCTGGAGCCCGACACCGCCGCGAAGCCCGCGCAGCCGACGATGGTCGCGGACGCCAGGCCGCCCGGCCAATGGCCGACCAGCGAGCGGGCCATGTCGTAAAGCTCGCGGCTCATGCCGGACACCATGGCGAAATTCCCCATCAGCACGAACAGCGCGATGATACTGAGATCGTAATTGTAGGAAATCTCGAACGGGATGGTGCCGAGGAGCGCCAGGGTGGCGTCGACCCCGTTGAGCCAAAAATAGCCGAAGGTGCCGGCGAGCCCCAGCGCGATGCCGATGGGGAACCGCATGAAGATGAGGACGAACAGGACCCCGAGGGTATAGAGGCCGATAGCGGTGGCGCTCACGTCACTCTCCGCCGGGCGTGTCGGGCTTCTCCTCGGCCGGGAAGAATATCCGCAGGATCATGACGAAGGCGAACAGCGCCGCGCCGAAAGCGAGGATGTAATAGAACGGATAGAACGGGATCAGCACCAGTTGGGAGGCTTCGTTGAACTCCCGCACATCGACGGACTGCACCAGGGTTCGCCAGGCGATGACCAGAAAGAACAGGCCGCCCGCCAGGCTGATGAAGCGGTTGAGGAGGCCCTGAACGCCCCGCCCCATCTTGTTGTAGAAGATGTCGATGGCGACATGCCCGTTGTGAAAGCCGCAATAGGCAAGGCCCAGAAACACCATCACCAGCACGGCGAAGTGGGTGATGTCGAAGACGCCGGTGATGGGACTATTGAAAAAATATCGTCCGGCCACGTCGGCTGTGGTCAGCAGCATCAAGGCGACGAGAATGATTCCCGCGATGAATGCCGCCGCCGTAACGACCAGCCGAGTGGCGCGGACGAGCATGGCGCTATGATCGCCTATGACGATTTGCCGGTGTAGTCGGCGACCATCTGGCCGTAGGGCAGGCCCTGGCCCTCGAAGTCCTTGATCCACTGGGTCTTGGCGGCCTGGAGCCGTTCAACCCATTTCGCCTTCTCGGCGTCGGTCAACTTGGTGATCGAGGTGTCGGGCCGGTCGGTAATGGTCTTGATGCCGCCGGCGCGGGCGCGTTCATAGGACCGGGCGCCGATCAGGCTGAACTCGGGACCGCTGTTCTTGTCGATCACCGCCTTCTGCGCCGGGCTGAGCTTGTCGTAGGCGGCCCGGTTCATGGCGATGATCTGCGGCGAGTAGCCCATGGGCAGATCGACGATGTAGTGTTTCACCACCTCGGCGAGCTTGAAGCTCCTGACCGTGGAAATGCCGACGATGGCGCCGTCGACCACGCCCTTTTCGAGCGCGCCGTAGGTCTGCGGCATGGGCATGGCGACCGGGATCGCGCCCAGCGCCTTGATGATCGCGGCCTGGTTGCGGGACGGGGTGCGCAGCTTGAGGCCCTTCAGGTCATCGGGCGTGCGGACAACCTTGTTGGTCATGACCACCGGCACGTCGGTGCCCCAGAGACCCAGCAGCTTCACCCGCTTGTAATCCTCGGCGATGTGCTTGTCGTAAATCCGCCACATGGCCTTGGTGGCTTCGACGGAATCCGCGTACTGAAGCGGAATTTCCATCACCAGGGTGCGCGGGAACAAAGTCGAGGTGTAGCCCGGAAGATGGAACTCGATGTCGGCGATGCCGTTGACCACCCGCTTGAAGGCGCCGGGGGGCTTGCCGCCGATCTGCCCGCCGGGGAAGCCGACGATGTTGAGGCCGGCGCCGGCACCCGACAGGGTCTTGCCCCAGGGCACCATCATCCCCGCCCATATGGGATGTTTGGGGCTGGAGAAGAACGCCATCTTGAGATCCTTGTCGGCGGCCTGCGCCGAACCGGCGAACAGGCCGGCGCCGAACGCGATGACGCCGGCCGCCGAAACGGCCAGGGCCGTCCGGCGGGAGAACTTGGGTAACGACTTGATCATTTGAACCTCCGTGTTGCGATGTGTTGCCGACCCTCGGGGGTCTTGTTTTCGCTTATTTTAAGGGGGTAATCGGCGGGCCGCCAAGCCACTTGGGTGGGCGGAATCCCATGTGGAATGGGACATCGCGCATCAGCCGGCGGGCGCGGGCGCCTCGCCCAGCATGAATCCCTTGGCGGCCTTGCCGGTGACGCCGGGTCCCTTGGTGAACATGAGCACCAGATTGTCGGGTCCGGGAGCATCGACGCCGTGCACGACGCCCGCCGGGACGAAGACGATGCTGCTCCGTTTCACCGGAATGTCGTCCTGGTCCTCGAAGGTGATCGTCCCGGAGCCGTCGATGACGTAGAAAATTTCGTCCTGCATGGGGTGCTGGTGGAGCACGGTGCTCTGGCCGGGGAGATAACAGACGATTTCACAAATCGCGCCCTTCGACTGGAGCACCTTCTTGCGGATCTGCTTGTCGCCGTTGAACTCGATCATGTCCGAGATTTCGTGGCGTTCGACGGTTTCAGCGAGTGCCATTTTGGTTCTCCGCGGCTGATACGGTTTGCCCATTGCCAACCCGCAATGCGGCCTGAATGTCGGATGCCGGCGAGACCTTGCCCAGCAGCGCCCGGGTATTCTGCAACGTCGCCTCGTGCAGGGCCGGGGTATGGGAGGCGACGCAGTCCTCGGCGACGACCACATGGAAGCCCCGGTTATAGGCTTCACGCAGCGTGGCCTCGACGCAGACGTTGGTCTGGACGCCGGCGAATATCAAGGTCTCGATGCCCCGGGACCGGAGGTGCGCCTCGAAGTCCGGGTTGGTGAACGCCGAATAGCTGTGCTTGACGAATTGAGGCTCGCCGTCGGCCGGCTCGACCCCGAAGGGCTCATGGCCTCGGGTCCCCGGAACGCAGCAGCTCCGCTCGATCCCCGCTTCCCGCTTTCGCCGAAGGAACGTCGGCGGCACCAGCGCATCGTCGTAGTTGGCGTAGATCCACAGCACCTCTATGCCGCCCGCCCGGGCGCCGTCGATGAGGCCCTGCAATGCCGGGACGATGGCCCGGCACGGCGCCGGGTCCAGGCCCAGGCCGGCCACGAAGCCGTCGGCGGCGCAAAAATCCACCTGCATGTCGACCACCGCCAGCGCCGCCCGGGTCTCGGAGAGCAGCCCGAGCACCGGGTTGCCGGAGGCCGAATCCCGTACCTTCGCATCCATCAGTGAATGGTGTCCCACACCGTGCCGCCGATGCCGCAGCGCATCTCGGCGGAGGGAACGTAGAAGATGGACCGGGCCCTGGTCCCGCCGGCCGCCGCCATGGCGACCATCCAGGCCAGCAATTCCGTGGTGCCGCCGCCGCCCGCCGCGTTCATCTTCTCCACCGTCGCCTCGCGGCACACCTTGCCGAGATCGCCCTCCTCGAGCAGCGCCATGAACCAGCGGTCGAAATCCTCGTCGAGGGTGAAGTAGCGGGGGCCGCCCGGCTCGTGGGACAGGCCGCCGGTCCCCATGACCGCAACCCGCATGCCGCCGGGCAGGTCGTCCCGGATCGTCCTGGCGATCACCTCGCCCGCGTGGACGCTGATTTCCGGGGTCGGCACCGGCGGGCTGATGCAGTTCATGTGGATCGGCACCAGGGGCACCGAATAGTCGGGCGTCAGGTAGTAAAGCGGCACCGAAAAATTGTCGTCGAACAGCAGGTCGTCCCGGCTGTCGAGGCTCAGGCCGGCCGCCTCCCCCGCCTTCACCAGGGCCTCCGCCACATCGGGATGGCCGTCGACCTCGTAGCCGTCGAGGGCCAGCCAGGACTTGAAGAACTCGGCCGGGCCCCGCCAGCGGGCCGCCGTGCCGACGCAGAAATCGGGCGGGTCGTGGAGCGGCTGGTTGAGCATGTGGTCGTTGGCCACGCCGACGATCACGTCGGGCCTGGAGGCCTGGAGATGTTCCCGCATCCTCGCGTAACCGCCGACGATCTCGGCCTGCTCGTCGTCGGGCGCCGAGCCGAGCCAGCCGGTGCAGCCCGGCGCATGGGCCAGCGCGATCACCGATACGATTTCCGCCATCTCTCCCTCCTCTACGACCGCTTCCTGTGCTCGACGATCTGGTCGCCGAAGGACCGCCTGTAGGCCTGGGCGGCGTCGCTCTTGCTGTCGTTGTCGGCCGAGCCGTGCACCAGGCGGGTCACCTGGGGCAGGAAATAGGAATGCACCCCCATCTCGCCCAGCGTCACCACGTCGACCGCGCGCCAGGCGGCCCGCTCGGCGTCGCTCAATCCGTACTGTTCCATGACGTCTTCCATGCGGCCGGCGAAGCCGGTGTAGAGCGCCGGGTCGCGCCTGATCTCGAAAATCAGCCTGTTCGATGGAAGATCGGGATCATATTCGTTTGCCATATCGCCAGCCTCCCCTATTGGCCTCCCCCGCCAGTTTGGCACAGACCTTGCCCGAATGAAATTCCATACGGCATCGCCGAAATTGACGATGGTTTGCGAACGAAGAACCGGGTCGAGACCCGCGCCCGGCGATGGATGAACCGGCCGCGAGCCATGCATTTTTTGCATAGCTGTAAGGTGTTGAAATTCCATGATTTATAAATATTTTCCAATTCGGCGCTTTTCGCCGGTATAGTCATTCATGGACATTAATAGACATTTATTGTCACCCGTTCGGGAGGTAACGCACCAAGAAGGTCGTACAAAAACGCATAGCTCGCCTCCGGACGCAAAACGCCGCCCCGGTAATGGAGCGGCAGTGGTCTATTCATTTAGCTCGGGAGCGTGCCGGGGCAAGGGGGAGAAGGATGCCGAGCTGGGCGAAGTCGTGGCGCGGCAGAGTCGTGCGGGACGCAGTTCGGATGCGAGACAGTTATCCATGTCCCCTTATCTCCGCGAACTTTCTGGCCGAGTCGATCCAGCGACGCAGGGGTTGTTCCATTTCCTCCGGTGCGGCTTCCTCGACCATGTGGAAGATATCGTAATCGTCGTTCCGTTTTTGCCACATCGAGAGCAGGGGCTTGACGGTCCCGGCGTCCTCTGCCTGGACCTGAAGTGTGCGGAACCAGCCCTCCCGATCTGCCGGCCCGTTGAAAGCGCGGTTTTCGAGCACGCGGCAGCCGCATTCCCGGGCTACGGTCCAGAGAGTGTGTAGTGGCGTTCCCCGGGGAACGGGGTCGGCAATCGGGATCGCTTCGGAAGGTAATACGTCGACAAAGCGGTCTTCGAGGGACCAGGGAACGGCCTTGAAGCGCTCGGCTTGCGGGTTCCAGCGAATGCTTGCGCCGTCCGGGGTGTGGCCTTGGGCGCGGTTCAAGAAGGCCCGGAGCGAGGTTCGAGCCGAGGCGGCCGGGCTCGCGAGGATATCCCTCGCCCATTGCGTGAGTGCTTCAGAGAGCCAGTCCGACTCGCCATCTGCTCCATGAGATCCGTACCTGGAGAAATTCCAGAGGACCTCGGCGAAGGCGTTGAGCGGATGGCCTTCGCTCCTTAGCCAGTCCCGCATTTCGCCGTAGATGTCACGAAACGGTTCGCCGGCGTTATGCTGGTCGAGCAACACGTTCTTCATCAGCTTGTCGAGTTGTTCCCAGAGTTGCTGCGTCAGTTGCGTTTCGGGCATGTCCACCCGCCGGTTCTCAGAGAGATTCTGCTCCGCTATCTGGAAGCACACCCCCCAGATGGCGGCGAGGGTTTCGGGACTGTTGCTCGGCAGGGTGTTGTCCTCGATCAGCGTATATCGCCACCGTTCATAGCCGACTCCTCCCTGACCGGAAATCTCGTTGAGGAAATCCTCCACGTCGGCAATGGGCACGTATGAGTGAAGCGACTGGAATCGTCCGTAGAAGTCCCGCACGATGTCTCGTGCACGCGGTTCGAGCTCGGAGAAGAGCCGCGCTAGGTCGTGGGTACGGTAGCGTTTATTGTTCGCGGCATTCTGTGGAACGGGCCGTCCGATCAGTTCCTCGATGGTCAAGTTGGCGTTCTCCGCGATGAGGTACTTGAGGGTTTGTTCCAATCCGCTGTAGGCGGTGGTGATCACCATCCAGTTGCGTGCGATGTCGGTGCCCGGATGCAGTTCGTGCGTGACGGGCTCGCTTTCCAGGGTCTGGCTGGTCTTTCTGTGCGCGGTTCGGAGCCGCTGCACTATTTCCAACTTGTCGTCCCTGGACATCGGCATTTTTTGTCCTTCCCTTCCGGAATGAGTAGTGTTGCCGTGCTTGGTTCGGAGGATGCGTGCTCCCGGTACATGAAGAACAGGTTAGGCGCGAATTTGATCATGACGTCCCTTTGTCGGGCTTTCGGCGGGGACGCACAAGTCCTGGACGGCCCGCGCACAATCGGCGGGCCAGTCCGCCGACCAAAAACGGCGCCTTTTCGCGAGGGCGCTGTTTTTCTTGGCATGTTCTGCAATCAGACGATCGATGAGATTCCCGCCTTACACATGAGACGTACCGTACCCCAGGGCATCTCCCGGAGGCCCATATCGTCGAACCCGGCGGCAGCGAAAGCGCCAATGGAGGCGTCATTGGCGGGATCGGGATCACTCCAGACCGATAAGACTCCCGCCCGCGAGAGCAAACTGTCCGAAAACGAACGCAGCATCGCGGTTCCATGTCCTAGGCCGATTAGCGCTGCTTCACCGATGAAGAGATCGAGCCCACGAGCACCTTGGGGGAGCTCTTTCCACTCCCGCTCCGGATCGGAATCCAGATCGTAGGTTTGGATATATGCGAACGGCTCGCCCGACAACTCAACAATGACGCATTCCATCCAGGAACGGGTGAGGTGCCCCTTGATCTGTTCAAACTCGCGTCCCGGATCGCCCCACCACTTTCGAACGTGCGGCGCGTTAAGCCACTTCTCTATAAGCGAGAGATGACTGGTATCGAAGGGCCGAAAGACGTAGCCGGTCATTCGGCCCTCACGACAAACCTAGTAGTCCAGGAAGCTCCGGAGCTTGCGCGACCGCGACGGGTGCTTGAGCTTGCGCAGCGCCTTGGCCTCGATCTGGCGGATCCGTTCCCGGGTGACCGAGAACTGCTGACCCACCTCTTCCAGGGTGTGGTCGGTGTTCATGCCGATCCCGAAGCGCATGCGGAGCACCCGCTCCTCCCGCGGCGTCAGGCTGGCCAGCACCCGGGTGGTGGTCTCCCGGAGGTTGCCCTGGATGGCGGCGTCCAGCGGCTGGATCGCGTTCTTGTCCTCGATGAAGTCGCCGAGATGGGAATCCTCCTCGTCGCCGATGGGGGTTTCGAGGGAGATGGGCTCCTTGGCGATCTTCAGCACCTTGCGGACCTTGTCGACCGGCATGCCCAGCTTGACCGCCAGCTCGTCCGGGGTCGGCTCGCGGCCGATCTCGTGGAGCATCTGGCGCGAGGTGCGGACCAGCTTGTTGATGGTCTCGATCATGTGCACCGGGATGCGGATGGTGCGCGCCTGGTCGGCGATGGAGCGGGTGATCGCCTGGCGGATCCACCAGGTGGCGTAGGTGGAGAACTTGTAGCCCCGGCGGTACTCGAACTTGTCGACCGCCTTCATCAGGCCGATATTGCCCTCCTGGATCAGGTCGAGGAACTGCAGTCCGCGGTTGGTGTATTTCTTGGCGATGGAGATCACCAGCCGCAGGTTGGCCTCGATCATCTCCTTTTTGGCCTTGGCGGATTCCCGCTCGCCCTTCTGCACCGTCCCGACGATGCGCCGGAACTCGGAGATCGGCAGGCCCGCCTCGTTGGCGATTTCGGCGACCTCGGCGCGGATTTCCTTGATCTCCGGGCGGTTCTTCTTGACGTAGTCCTTCCAGCCCTTGCCGGTCAGCCGGCCGACCCGGGTCGCCCAGTTGGGATCCAGCTCGTTGCCGTAATACTGCTCGAGGAAGTCGGCCCGGTTGACCTTGGCGGCGACCGCCATCCTGAGGAGCCGGCCCTCGAAGCCGATGAGCTTGCGGTTGAGGTCGTACATCTGGTTGACCAGGTACTCGATGCGGCTGTTGTTGAGGTGAACCTCCTTCATCAGCCCGATCAGTTCGGCGCGCAGCGTGTTGATCCGCTTCTCCGCCGCCGGCGTCACCTTGTCGCCCTTCTTGATGGCGGTCAGGCGCTTGTCCTGGGCCCGGTGCAGCTTGGCGTAGGTCTGCTCCACCGCCTGGAACTGCTTCAGGACGTCGGGGAGCAGGGTCTGTTCCATCACCGCGAGGGAGACGGTGTTCTCGTCGTCATCGTCGTCGTCATCCGCGCGCCCGCCTTCCGGCGAGGTATTCCCGCCGTCCTCGCCGCCGTCCTTGGAGGGTTTCTCCTCGGCAGCGGCGGCCTTCTTCTCCTCTTCCCCTTCCTTCTGCTTGGCGGCCTCGGCCTCGGTGGGCATGGCCGGCAGCGCCGTATGGTCGACCTTGGGGCCGGAGAAGGTGGCGTCGAGATCGATAATGTCGCGGAGCAGCATCAGGCCCTGATCCAGCGCGTCGCGCCAGTTGATTAGCGCCCGGATGGTCATCGGGCTTTCGCAGATGCCGCCGATCATCATCTCGCGGCCGGCCTCGATGCGCTTGGCGATGGCGATCTCGCCCTCGCGGGAGAGAAGCTCCACCGAGCCCATCTCGCGGAGATACATGCGCACCGGATCGTCGGAGCGCCCGAGATCGTTCTCGTCGACGTTCCCCGAGGCGCTTTCGGTTTCCTTCTCGGACTTGTCGTCGTCGCTGTCTTCGGTCTCTTCGTTCTCGATGACGTTGATCCCGGCTTCCGAGAGCATGGACATGGTGTCCTCGATCTGCTCGGACGAGACCTGATCCTGGGGCAGCGCCGCGTTGAGCTCGTCATAGGTGACGTAGCCCCGCTCCTTGCCCTTGGCGATCATCTTCTTCACTTCGGCGTTGATGGTGTCCAGAAGCGGCGCTTCCTGGTTTTCACCTCCCGCCGGAGCTGTCTTTTCCTTGGTTGCGGTTGCCGCAGTTGCCATGAGTTCCCCGCTTGCTTCCTGATCCTCTCGCCCCGGGTGTCCCGGAGCGCGTTCCCCTGCCGGTCCCCGCGGGCCCGGCCCTCGATGAATGACGATACCGCTTGGGACTATGCCGCCGTGCCGGAATCCGTTTCGGCCGGACCGGCGTCCAACTGATCGGTCTCCTGGACCTGCTGCTGCTTCTTCAATTCCACGAGGCGCCGGAAGTCCGCGTCATTCGGCTCTTTGCCAAGACGTTCTTCCACTGCCTTGATCTCGGCCAGCAGCCGATCCCGCTGGTAAAGCCTGAGCACTTGGTCCCAGCCTCTACGGGCAATGTCCAATGGTTCGTCCGGCCGGGCGAATGTCGCGTGGTCCAATACCTGTCGGCTCAAAAGGCCGCCCAATAGCGTCGAAAACCCGGTTTGACATAAGTGGTCATGCAGACCCTGAAAATCAAGGTCGGACCGCTGTTCGAGGGTCTTTAAGACCTCTTGGCGCAATTTGTCAAGTTCCGGGCTGGTAAAGTCGAGGACTCCCAACCGTTCGCCGATGTCGTCCATCATCTCCGGATGGGTGATCAGAACCACCAGAAGAATGCGTTCGCGCAGCGAAATCCGGTCGATTTTGGCGCCCGCGCCCGCCGCTTCGTCGATCTGCACCGAGCTTGACGCGGGCCTCGTCCCGCCCGCCGCCCCGCCCGCCCGGGCTTTGCGCATTTCCTGCCACAAACGGTCCTTGAACGTGCTGAGATAGTGCCCGCGCACCGTTTCGTCGGCGATCTTGAACGCCTGGTCCTTGAGCTTCTTCTCGATCCACGCCCGGTCGTCCGGGTCGTTCAACGGCTTGCCCGCCCGCTCCATGCGCCAGATGACCTCCGACAAGGGCACCGCCCCGTTCAGCAGGTCCCCCATGGCGTCGGGGCCCCGGGTCCGGATCAGGCTGTCCGGGTCCTGGCCGGCGGGCAGGAAGGCGAACCGCAGCGTGTGTCCGGCGTTGAGAATGGGCAGCGCCCGCTCCGCCGCCCGGGACGCCGCCCGCTCGCCCGCATTGTCGCCGTCGAAGCACAGGATGGGCTCGCGGGAGAACCGCCACACCAGCCTGATCTGGTCCTCGGTGAGCGCCGTGCCGAGGGGCGCGACGGCGGTCCGGAACCCGGCCTGCTGCAGCGCCAGCACGTCGGTGTAGCCCTCGACGATGACCATGGGATAGTCCCGGGCGTGCGCCCGGGCCTGATAGAGGCCGTAGAGCAGCCGGCCTTTCTGGAACACCGGGGTCTCGGGCGAGTTCAAATATTTGGGCGCGTTGGAGCCGGGGTCGGCATCGAGGATGCGCCCGCCGAAGGCGACGACCCGGCCGCGGCCGTCCAGGATCGGGAACATCACCCGGCCCCGGAACCGGTCGTATGGCGGGCGGTCCTGGTCTTCCGGCTGCACCACCAGCCCGGCCTCCAGGAGCTTCTCGTCGGGGGCGCCGTCCTTGGTCAGCGCCGCCTTCAGGGCCCCCCGTCCGTCGGGGGCGAAGCCCAGCCGGTAGGCCTTGACGGTCTCCTCGGTCAGACCCCGCTCCAGCAAATATTGCAGCGCCCGCTTGCCCTCGGGCATGCGAAGCTGCTTCTCGAAATAGAGCGCGGCGGCCTCCAGCACGCCGTAGAGGCCCTTGGCGCGCTCGTTCCGGGCCCGTTCCTCCGGCGAATCCTGGGGCACCTCCATGCCGGCTTCCGCCGCCAGCCGCTCGACCGCTTCGGGGAACGACAGGTTCTCGGTCTCCATGACGAAGTCGAAGACGCTGCCGTGGGCACCGCAGCCGAAGCAGTGATAGAAGCCCTTCTCCTCGTTGACCGTGAAGGACGGCGTCTTTTCGTTGTGGAACGGACACAGGCCCGAATGCTCGCGGCCCGCGCGCTTCAGGGCGACGCGCTTGCCGATCACCGAGACCAGGCCGACCCGCGCCTTGAGCTCGTCCAGAAAGTGAGGAGAAAACGCCATGGCGGTTTTATAGCAGGCGCGGTTTCCCGCGTACGCGCGAGTTACGAGTTATCCCCGTGTTCCTTGCGATTCACAGGGGGTGCGGTTTCGGCCGCCGCTCCAAAATTACCCGAATCGTCATGCCCCGCCGATAGCGCGGGGCATCCAGGACAAAAAAATCTCACCACAGAGACACAGAGGACACAGAGTTCACAGAGAAGGAATGGTTAACTCCTCACTGCCTCACCGTCTCTGTGGTTCAAGAATTGAAAATCCGGCCCCCCGGACCTGCGCCGGGGTATAACGCACTCCTTTTAGGGCACACTCCAGCCGTCATGCCCGTGCTTGACACGGGCATCCACGCCTTGCGGGACAGCGGCACACGTGGATGGCCGGGTCTAGCGCCCGGCCATGACGCACTCCTTTTAGGGCACACTCCAGCCGTCATGCCCCGCCTCCGTGCGGGGCATCCAGGATATTCACCACAGAGAACACCGAGGACACGGAGTATCTACACTCGAATCCGCTCCGTGGTCTCTGTGTACTCTGTGGTAAATTTGCAGCCTCTCCCCCCCTGACGGGGGCCACGGGATAGCAGTTAAATCGGTGTCGTCCACCATTCCGAGGCGATTGAAAGATCGCGGGCCTCCAAGAAGCTGCGCTTCGCCGCGTCGTGGTGACCGCAAACGACGACAATTTGAACTGCTCCCCGGTCCTTCAGTTCAGTTTGCAAATGATCCAACAGGGCCGCGCCCGCCTCCGCCCAGAGCTCCGGTGCCCGCACGACGAAATCGTCGATCGTACAGGTCAGCCCACCCGGATCGTAGACGGCGGGCGCTGACGCCACGGTTCCAATCAGCATTCCCTCCAGCTCGCCGTCATTTTCAAGAACCAAACAAATCGCCGAGGGATCATCCAGCAATGCGGCAAACCAGTCCCGTTGGCGTTCCTTCGAATCCAACGCCTTGCGCCAAAACACGGGTTGATGAGGTTCGTATTCGGTCCGCCGCGCTTCCGCCAGTCGGACCATCTCTTCGAGATCTCCGATGTCGGCGAATCGGGCGCTCAAGCGACCTGCCTATCCCAGCTTCTCTTTGACGATGCCGCTGGCTTTGGCGAAGTCCATCCGGCCGGCGTATTTCTCCTTCAGCGCGCCCATCACCCGGCCCATCTCCTTGATGGAGCCGGCGCCCAATTCGTCGATGACGCCCTGGACGGCCTTGGCCATGTCCGCATCGGAAAGCTGCGCGGGGAGGAACCGTTCGATGATGTCGATTTCCGCCTGCTCCTTCTCGGCCAGTTCGGTGCGGTTGCCGTCCCGGTAGAGCTGGATGGCTTCCCGGCGCTGCTTGATCATGCTCTGCAGCAGGCCGAGGATGGCGTCGTCGCCGATCCCCTCCTGGTTGCCCTTGGACCGGTCGGCGATGTCCCGGTCCTTGAGCGCCGCCAGGATCAGGCGGCAGGTCGAGGTCGCCACCCCGTCCTTCGATTTCATGGATTCCTTGAGGGTGTCGCTGATCTGATCCCTGAGCATGGGGGCCGTCTTCTCGCCGTTGCGGAAGGGCGAGACACTAGCCAAAAAGCGGAACCGGAGTCAAATCCCGCGCAAAATATAAGTAATTGATATTAAACGTTTTTTTCGGCGTTTTTTTCTTGACGCCAATGGCTTCAATGCTTTAAGCAACGCTTCCAGCCGTGATGTGACGGCGGGGGCGCCCAATATCCCGTTTCCGGCAAGCCGGCGCCGGGCCCGGTCCGCCAGACCGCCCGATCCACAGCCATGGATAGACCGCTGATTCCGTTGCCGTTTCCGGCACCGGACCAGCCCGAAGACGCGAAAGAGACCGCCCGAGAATGCCGCCTGCCGACGGCCAGGCCGCGCCCCAAGGAAGCGGCGCGCCCACCAGCACAAGTCCGCCCGAAGGGGCCGATGCGGCATTGGTTCTTTCCGACGGCACGGTGTTCTGGGGAACCGGCCTGGGGGCCGAAACCTCCAACGTCGGCGAGGTGTGCTTCAACACCTCGATCACCGGCTATCAGGAAATCCTCACCGATCCCTCCTACGCCGGGCAGATCATCACCTTCACCTTCCCCCACATCGGCAACGTGGGCGCCAACCCGGAAGACATCGAGACGGCGACCCCGGCGGCCCGGGGCTGCGTGCTCCGCGCCGGCATCACCGAACCCGCCAACTTCCGGGCGACCCGTCATCTGGACGAGTGGCTCAGGTCCCACGGCCTCCCCGGCATCGCCGGGATCGACACGCGGGCGCTGACCCGCAAAATCCGGGGCTCGGGCTTCATCAACGGCACGGTGGTGAACGGCGGAAATATCGACGTGGCGGCGGCGCTTGCCGAAGCGCAGGCCTGGCCCGGCCTCGACGGCATGGACCTCGCCAGGACCGTCACCTGCGGCCAGACCTACCGGTGGGAGGAGAGCACCTGGGCGCTGGGCCGGGGCTACGGCGTGCTCGACAAGCCCAGGCATCACGTGGTCGCCGTCGATTTCGGCGCCAAGCGCAACATCCTCCGCTGTCTCGCCGCCGCCGGGTGCCGCGTCACCGTGGTGCCGGCGACGGCCACCGCCGAGGATGTATTGGGCCACGAGCCGGACGGGGTGTTCCTCTCCAACGGCCCGGGCGATCCGGCGGCCACCGGCGAATACGCCGTGCCGATGATCCGGCAGGTGGTCGCGAGCGGCACGCCGGTGTTCGGCATCTGCCTCGGCCACCAGATGCTGGCGCTTTCATTGGGATGCCGAACGGAGAAAATGCATCACGGCCACCGGGGCGCCAATCACCCGGTGAAGGATTTGGAGACCGGGAGCGTCGAGATCACCAGCCAGAACCACGGCTTCGTGGTGGTGCGGGACTCCCTCCCGGCGGGCGTGGTCGAGACCCACACGTCCCTGTTCGACGGCACCCTCGAAGGCATCCGCCTCGACGGCAGGCCCGTGTTCAGCGTCCAGCATCACCCGGAAGCCTCGCCGGGCCCCCAGGACAGCCACCACCTCTTCGCCCGCTTCGTGAAGTTCATGGAGGGTGACTAGTTCACCACGGAGCACACAGAGATCACAAAATTGAACCACAGAGGCAGTGAGACACAGAGAAATGGTTGAGGAGAATGACCCTCTCACCCAAACGGTCATTGGCCTTGCGATTGAGGTCCACAAACAGTTGGGGCCTGGTCTTCTGGAATCCGCTTATGAAGCATGTCTGTGCTACGAATTGAGTGAAAAAGGGATTTCCTTCGACCGGCAGGTCGACCTGCCGGTTAGTTATAAGTCGATCAAAATCGGAGCCGGTTACCGATTGGATATCGTTGTCGAGAACAAGTTGATCATTGAACTGAAAACTGTCGAAAGGATTCTGCCGGTCCACGAATCTCAGCTTTTGACGTATTTGAAGCTTAGCGGAATCCGGACCGGCCTTATCTTGAATTTCAACTCAGCCGTCCTGAAGGATGGTATTCGGCGGTTGGTGAATTAATGAACCCTTCTCATTGCCTCATTGCCTCTGTGGTTCAAAAATCCTCTGTGTTCTCGGTGGTGAACAATCAATCCCGGGCTATATCAATCGATGTCCGTTTTTTGCCTATCGCCCGGAATCGCCGGGAATCGCCGGGTTGGAATCCGGTTCTAGTGGAATCTGATGCCCAAACGCACTGACATCTCCTCGATCATGATCATCGGCGCCGGGCCCATCGTCATCGGCCAGGCGTGCGAGTTCGATTATTCGGGCGCCCAGGCCTGCAAGGCGCTCAAGGACGAGGGCTACCGGGTGATCCTGGTGAACTCCAACCCGGCGACCATCATGACCGACCCGGAGATGGCCGACGCCACCTACGTGGAGCCCATCGTCCCGGAGATCGTCGAGCGGATCATCGCCAGGGAGCGCCCGGACGCGCTGCTGCCGACCATGGGCGGACAGACCGGATTGAATACCTCCCTGGCGCTGGCCGAGGCGGGCGTGCTGGAGAAATACGGCGTCGAGCTGATCGGCGCCCGGGCCGAGGCCATCGAAAAGGCCGAGGACCGGCTGAAGTTCCGCGAAGCCATGGACTCCATCGGCCTCGAAAGCCCCAAGAGCCGGCTCTGCAAGTCCATCGAGGATGCCCGGCAGGCCCTGGACGAGATCGGCCTGCCTCTGATCATGCGCCCGTCCTTCACCCTCGGCGGGCGGGGCGGCGGCATCGCCTACAACAAGGCCGAGTTCGAGGAGATCATGATCCGCGGCCTGGCGGCGAGCCCGGTCGGCGAGGTGCTGGTCGAGGAGAGCGTGCTCGGCTGGAAAGAGTTCGAGATGGAGGTGGTGCGGGACAAGGCGGACAACTGCATCATCATCTGCTCCATCGAGAACGTCGACCCCATGGGCATCCACACCGGCGATTCCATTACCGTGGCCCCTGCCCTGACCCTCACCGACAAGGAATACCAGATCATGCGCAACGCCTCGATGGCGGTGCTGCGCGAGATCGGCGTCGAGACCGGCGGCTCCAACGTCCAGTTCGCGGTCGACCCGGAGACCGGCCGGCTGGTGATCATCGAAATGAACCCCCGGGTGTCGCGGTCGTCCGCGCTGGCCTCCAAGGCGACCGGCTTCCCGATCGCCAAGGTCGCGGCCAAGCTCGCCGTCGGCTATACACTGGACGAGCTCGACAACGACATCACCGGCGTGACGCCGGCGAGCTTCGAGCCGACCATCGATTACGTGGTCACCAAGATCCCGCGCTTCACCTTCGAGAAGTTCCCGGATGCGGAGCCGACCCTCACCACGTCGATGAAGTCGGTGGGCGAAGCCATGTCCATCGGACGCTGCTTCGCCGAAAGCCTGCAGAAGGGCCTGCGCTCCATGGAAACCGGCCTGTCCGGGCTCGACGAGGTCGAGCTCGACATGACCGAGAAACAGACCATCCAGGCAGCGCTGCTGGAGCCCCGCCCGTTCCGCATTCTGGTGGTGGCCCAGGCATTCCGCGCCGGGCTGACCGTCGACGAGGTTTACCGGGCGTGCAGGATCGACCCCTGGTTCCTGGAGCAGGTCAAGGACATCGTCGCGGCGGAAGAAGAGGTGCGGAAGCAGGGACTGCCGAGGGATCGCGGCGGCTGGCTGAAACTCAAGAAGATGGGCTTCGCGGATGCGCGCCTCGCGGCGCTCGCCGGCACGACCGAGCGCGACGCGTCGAATATCCGGCGGGAGACCGGCGTCCGGCCGGTCTACAAGCGGGTGGACACCTGCGCCGCCGAGTTCGCCTCGCAGACCTCCTACATGTATTCGGCCTATGAGGGGAACGCGGCCCAGCCGGGCGAGAACGAAAGCGAACCCTCGAACCGGACCAAGGTGGTGATCCTCGGCGGCGGACCCAACCGGATCGGCCAGGGCATCGAGTTCGACTATTGCTGCGTCCATGCCGCCTTCGCCATGCGGGAGGCGGGCTACGAATCCATCATGGTGAACTGCAACCCGGAGACCGTGTCGACCGACTACGACACCTCGGACCGGCTGTACTTCGAGCCGCTGACCGCCGAGGACGTGATCGAACTGATCCAGGGCGAGCAGGCGCGGGGCGACGTGAAGGGCGTGATCGTTCAGTTCGGCGGCCAGACGCCGCTCAAACTGGCGCAGGCCCTGGAGGATGCGGGCATTCCCATCCTCGGCACGTCGCCCGACGCCATCGACCTCGCCGAGGACCGGGAGCGGTTCCAGAAACTGCTCGCCGAACTGGACCTCAAGCAGCCGCCCAACGGCACCGCGACCTCGCTGGAACAGGCGCAGGAGGCGGCCCGGGAGATCGGGTATCCCGTGGTCATCCGGCCCTCCTACGTCCTCGGCGGGCGGGCCATGGAGATCGTCCACGACGAGGAACAGCTCAACCGCTACATGGATACGGCGGTGCGGGTCTCCGGCTCGTCGCCGGTGCTGATCGACTACTACCTGCGGGACGCCATCGAGGTGGACGTGGACGCGGTCCGCGACGGCGAGCGGGTCTACGTCGCCGGCATCATGGAGCACATCGAGGAGGCAGGAATTCACTCGGGCGATTCCGCCTGCTCCCTGCCGCCGCACTCGCTCTCCGGCGACGTCATCGAAGAGCTCGAGCGCCAGACCCGGGCGCTGGCCGAGGCGCTCGACGTGATCGGCCTGATGAACGTTCAGTTCGCCATTCAGAACGGCGCCATCTACCTGCTGGAAGTCAACCCGCGGGCCAGCCGGACGGTGCCCTTCGTCGCCAAGGCGACCGGGCTGCCCATCGCGAAGATCGCGGCGCGGGTGATGGCCGGCGAGACCCTGGACGGCCTCGGCGTGCCGGAGGATTTCGACCTCGATCATGTGGCGGTCAAGGAGGCCGTGTTCCCCTTCGACCGGTTCCCCGGCGTCGATATCCTGCTGGGCCCGGAGATGAAATCCACCGGCGAAGTGATGGGCATCGACAAGGACTTCCCCCGCGCCTTCGCCAAATCCCAACTGGGCGCGGGCGTCCGCCTGCCCCAGGAGGGAACCGTCTTCATTTCGGTCAAGGATGCCGACAAGCCGGCGACCCTGGGCCTGGCGAAACGGCTTCGGGCCGCCGGCTTCAACCTCATCGCCACCGGCGGCACCCAGAAGTTTCTCTCGGAGGCGGGGCTCGAGGTCACCGCCGTCAACAAGGTGCTGCAGGGAAGGCCGCACTGCGTCGATGCGATCATGAACGGCGACGTGCAGCTGGTGATCAACACCACCGCCGGGGCGCAGGCGATTGCGGATTCGTTTTCGATCCGCCGTGAATCCCTGCTCTGCAACGTCCCGCACTACACCACCATGACCGGCGCCGCGGCGGCGGTCGACGCCATCGAGGCGAGCCGGGAAGACGGCCAGGGAGACAGCAAGCCGGGCGGGCTTGAAGTCGCGCCCCTGCAATCCTATTCTTGATGGTTGCTTCTTCCCGACATTCATCATGTCCGCCCGTGGCGAGGGGCCGCGGGGAGAGAGGCGTTTTGACTCCTCGATGCGTTGAGACGGAAGACGAAAGATGGAAAAGATACCGATGACCAAGGACGGCCTGGAGGCGCTGGAAGGCGAACTCAGGCGGCTTCGGTCCGAGGAGCGCCCGGCGATCATCAAGGCGATCGAGGCGGCGCGGGAACACGGCGATCTGTCGGAGAACGCGGAATATCACGCGGCCCGCGAGCGCCAGAGCTTCGTCGAGGGCCGGCTGGCCGAACTGGAAGACGTCATTGCGCGGGCCGACGTCATCGACCCGTCGACCCTCTCCGGCGATACAGTGCGCTTCGGCGCCACGGTGCATATCGTCGACGAGGATACCGACGAGGAGCAGACCTTTCAGATCGTCGGCACCCATGAGGCGGATGCGTCCGCCGGCCGGCTGTCGGTCACCTCGCCATTGGCGCGCGGCCTGATCGGCAAGAGCCTGGGCGATTCGGCGGAAGTCACCGCGCCCGGCGGCTCCAGGTCCTACGAAATTCTCGAGGTCAAATATAAGTAGCGCCTAGCTGGCGGTCCCGGCCGCGTCGGCTTCGTCCTCAACCGGCACCCCCGGCAGGTCCTTCGAGGTGCGGATGGTCTCGAAGGTGGAGACCGTCGAGACGTGGTCGGCGGAAGTGAGCCGCATGGTCAGGTCGTCCCGGTGCTCCTTGTCCCGGGCGACGATCTTCAGCAGGAAATCGCCGCCGCCCCGGATCATGTGGGTCTCCCGGATTTCGGGCCAGCCGGCGGTCATTTCCTCGAACGCCCGCAGCACGTCCTGGGACTGGCTGTCGAGACCGACGAGGGCGAAGAACATTTCCTTCAGGCCGAGCAGCGCCGGCTCCAACTCCGCGTGATAACCCCGGATGTAGCCCGCTTCCTCCAGGGCCCGGACGCGGCGTAGGCACGGCGGCGCCGAAATCCCGACCCGCTTGGCCAACTCGACGTTGGTCATGCGGCCGTCGGCCTGTAGATCGCCGAGTATTTTGCGGTCGACCTGGTCGAGCTTGACCCGCGACATCTACTGCAGCTCCCTGGTCACCGTCGAGGAATTCATTGGAAATCTTGGCTCGGTGACGTGAGAGTAATTTTATTACCCACACGGCTCCGGCGCAATAATATTTCAAAAATGTCGGCGCACCGGTTCGAGCGGCCGCATACCGGCCACACACCGGACAGTGCGCCGGCGGCCGCTATTTTACCGGCGCGCTCCCTTGCGGACGGGTGGGGCGCTTTCTATTTTAGGGCCGGAATTCAGGTCCGCGGGGAACCTCGCCGCCGGACAACCCTGCTTGATTGGAACCGCCATGTCCGAACACATCCACAACAAAGTCATGATCCTGGGCTCCGGCGCCGCCGGCCTGACCGCGGCCATCTATACCGCCCGGGCCAGTCTGGAGCCGGTGCTGATCCACGGCATGCAGCCCGGCGGTCAGATGACCATCACCACCGATGTGGAGAACTATCCCGGCTTCGCCGATGTCGTCCAGGGCCCGTGGCTGATGGAACAGATGCAGGCCCAGGCGGAGAATGTCGGCACCCGGATGATCACCGATACGATCGTCGAGGCCGATCTCGGCCGGCGGCCGTTCCGCATGATCGGCGATTCCGGCACCGTCTATACGTGCGACGCGCTGATCGTCTCCACCGGGGCCCAGGCCAAATGGCTCGGGCTCGACAGCGAGCAGTCGTTCATGGGATTCGGCGTCTCGGCCTGCGCGACCTGCGACGGCTTTTTCTTCAGGGAAAAGGAAGTCCTGGTGGTCGGCGGCGGCAATACCGCGGTCGAGGAAGCGCTGTATCTCGCCAACCTGGCGGGCAAGGTGACCCTGATCCACCGCCGCGACGAGCTTCGCGCCGAGAAAATCCTCCAGGCCCGGCTGCTCAACCACGACAAGATCGAGGTCGTCTGGGATACGGTACTGGACGAGATCACCGGCAACACCGACGGCATAGCGCCCGAAGTCACCGGGGTGAAGGTCAAGAACGTCAAGACCGAGGAGGTGAGCGAGCTTTCCCTCGACGGCGTCTTCATCGCCATCGGCCACAAGCCGAACACCGACCTGTTCGGCGGCCAGTTGGACATGGACGACGAGGGCTACCTGATTACGGCGGCCGATTCGACCGCGACCAACGTCCCCGGCGTGTTCGCCGCCGGCGACGTGCAGGACAACACCTATCGCCAGGCGGTCACCGCGGCCGGGACGGGCTGCATGGCCGCCCTCGAGGCGGAGAAATTCCTCGCCGAACAAGAAGCGGTTGCCGACGCCGCCGAATAAGCGCTATTCCTGAGCGTCAATTCTCAACCGTTCGGGACGGGGCCCAACGCCATGTCGATGGACTGGGACAAGCTGCGGATATTTCATGCGGTGGCCGAAGCCGGCAGCTTCACCAATGCCGCCGAAACGCTCAATCTCAGTCAATCGGCGATCAGCCGCCACATCAGCACCCTCGAACGCGGCCTCAACGTGCCGCTGTTCCACCGTCACGCCCGGGGGCTGATCCTTACCGAGCAGGGGGAGGATCTCTATCTGACCGCCCACGACGTGTTCCACAAGCTGGCCATGTCGGAAGCCCGGCTGACCGACTCCCAGGAGCGGCCCGCGGGCACGCTCAAAATCGCCACGACCATCGGCTTCGGCTCCGTATGGCTGACCCCGCGGATCCGGGAATTCGTCGATCTCTACCCGGACATCGAGGTCAGCATCGTCCTGACCTACTCGGAATTCGATCTTTCCATGCGCGAAGCGGACGTGGCCATCGAGCTCACGCCGCCGACCCACACCGAGCTCATCCAGCGCCATCTGATGACCATCAACTACTACGTTTACGCGACGCCCGACTACCTCAAGGCCCACGGGATGCCGCAGACGCCGGAGGATCTCGACGGCCACAAGCTCATCACCTTCGGCCAGGAGGTCGGCGATCAGCGGGAGCTGCTGCCGGCCCTCAATTTCCTCCTCGATGCCGGCGCAAACCCCAAAAAGCCGCGCCGCCCGGTGCTGCAGGTGAACAATATCTACGGAATCTACCGGGCGGTCCTGTCGGGCCTCGGCATGGGCGCCCTGCCCAACTATTTCGATGAAGGCTCGGCCAACCTGGTCCGGGTGCTGCCGGAATTGCAAAGCCCGGCGACCGAGGCCTATTTCGTCTATCCCGAGGAACTGCGCCAGTCGGCCAGAATCGCGGTATTCCGCGATTTCCTGATCCGGAAGGTCATGGAATCCCGCTGACTGAAATCCCAGTTCAGGGAAATTTTGGATAGTGGGTCACTATGAATTTCGCTTCTTGTAAGTCTTCTGGCGATTTCTGACCGCCGCTTAGCGCTAAGGCTATTCGCCCGTGCGCGACCACCCCTCATTCCACACAGCCGACCAAGCCTTGCCCTGTCGCTGGCAGGAGCGCCAGTTTCCCGCCAATCGCCAGGTCAGCGATGTGCTTGGCAAGCTGGTCAGTGCCGCAAGGGCTATGTAGCTTGCCCATGAACGCAATATTTGAACGGGATTTCTTATGATCAAGACAATCTTGAGGCTGTTCCGCATCGCCAAAAACACTTTCTTTCTAGGGATGTTGTGCGTCACGCTGTTAGTGACGGTGGCAGGACTTGCCATTCACAGCATCCAGCTCACTACGAAACTTACACTCGCGGCAACGAACGCGGCGGCAGCAGCGGCGAACCACCGAAAGGCCATGGCTGTCGCCGCTTCAGCGCATCGCAAGGACAAGGCGAAGGCCGTCGCGAAGACGAAGGCAAGGGAAAAGGCGAAGGCACGGATCAGGCGGTTTGCCGTTGCCGGCGCGGCCGCAGTTCCCATGGCCGGGATGTTGGCAGGGCCGGCAATTGCCGGTTCCTTCGAAGTGGCGGATTTCAATAATTGGAAGACAAACAACCCGGAAGGAGGGTTCGCAGACTATGCCTGCGAAACAGGCGAGGCAGGCGCGGAACTGGTTGATGAAGTCCTTCGAGAGCTCCCGGAACCGATGAGGCCGCATCCCGACGCAGTTCGTGAATGGATACCCCAATGTGGCGATCAATTGGAAGATCAGCCATGGGAAGTTCTGCCGACTTGGGACGAAATCATCGGGTGGGTGCCATCTTTTGACGGCCTCGGGCGATGGCTGCCGTCACCCGAGGACGTGAATGACTCGATACCGAACGGCGAAGCACTCAAGGAATTACTTCCCACTGAAGAAATGCAGGAGTTAATTTCGCGATTCAAGCGTCAAATTTCAAAATGAGACACTACCAACCTTGCAGGAATTCGACGAGCTATGCAAATTTTGCATAGCAAACGTGTGGTAATCACACTGGCGATTTTGCACTGCAACAACTACATATCTTGACAGCGACGGCGTCAGCTGGCGCTCTCCGGGCCCCCCCGGCCCGGATTTCCAAGGGTCTTCGGACCCTACGTCTCCCAGACGTGAAGCCTCCCTGTTAAACTCACCGGGAAAGTTTTACTTTCCCGGTCTTTTTTTGCTCCTAGATCGGGTCGTGTTTTGACGCCCTTATTCGGCGGCGATGCCGAGCTCCGATTGCCGGGCCTTCACCACCTGATCGGCTTCCTTGCCGGTTATTTCCTGCAGCCGGTCGAACTCGAATTCAAAGGTGCCCACGCCCTGGGTCGACGAGCGCAACTCGTTGATCAGGTCGAGAATTTCCGATTCCGGCATGTGGGCGTTCACCTCGTCCCAGCCCTTCCAGCCTTCCTTCGGCTCGAACCCGAGGATTTGGCCGCGGCGCCCGGAAACCAGGCTTTGAACCCGCGACAAGAATTCCGACGGAACGGAAATGGTGACCGAGAAAATCGGCTCCAGCAGGACCGGGCCGCATTTCGGCATCCCTTCCCGCATGGCCAGGCTGCCGGCCGTCTTGAACGCCTGGTCCGAACTGTCGACGGCGTGGAACTGTCCGTCGGTCAATTCGACCGAGACATCGACCACGGGAAATCCGAGCGGCCCCTGGGAGAGATACTCCTTCACCCCGTTTTCGACCGCCGGGATGTACTGCTTGGGCACCACGCCGCCGGTGATCGAGTCGGTAAACTGGAACCCCGAACCTCTCGGCAGCGGTTTGATTTCGATATGAACGTCGCCGAACTGGCCGTGCCCTCCCGACTGCTTTTTGTGCCGCGCATGTTGCGAGATGGGCTTCTTGATGGATTCCTTGTACGCCACCTGAGGCAGGCCGCCATCGACCTCGAGCTTGTTTCGGTTGTGCATCCGCTCAAGCGCGATTCGGAGATGGGTTTCGCCCTGGCCGCGCAGCACGAACTCGCCGGTATCCGGATTCGGGCCGTAGGTCAGCGACGGATCCTCTTCGATGAGCCGCGCCAGCGCGCCGGCCATCTTCACCTCGTCGTCCCGCCTGCCCGCATGGATGGCCAGCGCGTAGACGGGCTTCGGCGGCGCCGGCCACGCCGGACCTTCGGCGTTGCCCGACGGCGACAGCAGGTCTCCCGAGCGCACTTCCTCCATCCGGCCGAGCGCGCCCACCTCGCCCTCGGCGAGTTTGGCGACCTTGTCCTGGTCGGCGCCCCTCAGCTTGACGATACCGCTCACCCGGGAGCCGCCGAGCGTCGCGCCGTCCTCGACGTCGCCACGCAGAATCCGGGCGATGGACCGCTTGCCGGTCTGCGAACCGTGAGAGGTCTTGAAGACCCGGGCAACCGCCTCGCCGTCGGCATCGATGCCGATCCGCTCGCGGGTCGCCGCGATGCCGGGCGCCTCGTGGCGCAGCACCTTCAACAACCGCGTAATGCCGTGATCGGATTCGGCCGAGCCGAAAAACACCGGGACGAGATTCCCCGCCCTGGTCGCCGCCGCGAGGTGGTCGTAGGTCTCGCCGACCTCGGGCACCTCGTCTTCCAGCAGCTTCTCCAGCAGGCCGTCATCGAAATCGGAGAGCGCCTCCAGCATTACCGTCCGTTCGATTTCCAGACGGTCGCTGAGGTCGGCGGGTACGTCCGCGATCTCCTTGGGATCGCCCTCGGTGTACTCGAAGGCCCGCTTGCTCGCGAGATCGACATATCCGGTGATCTCATCGCCTGTCCTGATGGGAATTTCGCGCAGGACCAGCGGCTGGTCTATGACCCCGCGCAGCGCGTCCACGCTCTCGGCGACGCTCGCCGCGGCGCCGTGGATTTTGTTGATGAAGATGATATGCGGCACGCCTTGCTCGTGGAGCCCGCGCAACAGCCGCGCGGCGCCGAGGGCCTTGTCCGCGCCGGGCTCGATCACCACCACGGCGATATCACATACGGCCAAGGCGCTGAGCGTGTCCTGGATGAGTTCGACCGAACCCGGACAGTCCAAGAGAGTCCACGAATCGCCGAGATAGTCGAAGCTGGCGACATTCATTTCGACGCTCATGGTCCGGGAGCGCGCCTCGGGAGATGAATCGCCGACCGTATTGCCTTCGGTGATCCTGCCCAGGCGATTTGTCGCACCGGCCTTGAACAGCATGGCTTCGAGTAACGAGGTCTTGCCGCTCAGGTACGGACCCACAAGGGCCGCGCAACGGGGACCGAATTCAGATGTGTCTGCCACGGGTAGTTCCTCCCAGCCGTCTAGGCGTTTTGAAGCTCCAGGCGGACGCTTTTCGCCGCGACCCGAGTGGAGGCGCCGCGGCACGCCCTTGGGGGAAAGGTTAGCGGCCCGGAACCGGAGTCTTCAAGGAGAATCCGGTCTCCAAACGATACGGATCGAGCTTAACTCAGCGCGGCGCAGGCCCGCTGAATGCGCTGGCAGGCATCCTCCAGCAATTCGGTGGCGGTCGCGTACGAGATGCGGAAATGCGGCGCCAGACCGAAGGCGGTGCCGAGCACCGCGGCGACCCCTTCGGCTTCCAGCAGATAGGCGCAGAAATCGCCGTCGCTTTCGATCGTCTTCCCGTCCGGAGCGGTCTTGCCGATGTTGGCGGCGCAGGACGGGTAGACATAGAAGGCGCCCTCGGGCGTCAGGCAATCGATGCCCGTCGCCTGGTTGAGCATGGAGACCACCATGTCGCGGCGGTCCTTGAAGATCTTGTTGTTGGCCGAAAAGTCCTGCGGTCCTTCCAGCGCGGCGATGGCCGCGGCCTGCGAGATGGAACTGGTATGGGACGTGCTCTGGGATTGGATCTTGTTCATCGCCGAGATCAAGTCCTGCGGTCCGGCCGCATAGCCGACCCGCCAGCCGGTCATCGCATAGGCCTTGGACACGCCGTTGAGGGTCAGCGTCCGGCCGTACAATCCCGGCTCCACCTGGGCGATGGTCGAAAACTCGAAATCGTCGTAAAGGACGTGCTCGTAGATATCGTCGGTCATCACCCAGACATGCTCGTGGCGCAGCAGGACGTCGGCCAGCGCCTTCAATTCGGCCCGGGTGTAGGCCCCGCCCGTCGGGTTCGAGGGCGAATTGAGCATCACCCATTTGGTCTTGGGCGTGATCGCGGCTTCCAACTGATCCGGGGTCATCTTGAACCGGTTCTCCGCCGGACAGTCGACGAACACCGGCGTGCCTTCGGCCAGGAGGACGATGTCCGGATAGCTCACCCAATAGGGCGCCGGGATGATGACCTCGTCGCCCGTCTCCACCGTCGCCATGATGCCGTTGTAGATGCTCTGCTTGCCGCCGCAGGCCACCTGAATCTGGCCCGGCTCGTATGTCAGATCGTTTTCCCGTTGAAATTTCGCCGCCACCGCGGTGCGGAGCTCGATGGAGCCCGGCACATCGGTGTATTTGGTATAGCCGTCGGCCATGGCCTTCGCCGCGGCCTCCTTGACGTGGTCCGGGGTATCGAAATCGGGCTCGCCGGCGCCCAGGCCGATAACGTCGCGGCCCTCCGCCTTGAGGGCGCGCGCCCGCGCGGTCACCGCCATGGTGGGCGATGGCTGAATTCGATCGAGGCGGGATGCCAAGATGGACATATTGGAGCACTCCCCGGACTTCGGGCCGCGAATACCGGCCACAAATACCTGTCAAAAAAACCGGCGGCAAACTACGCCCGCCGCCGCGCCGCTGCAATAACAGATTGTGCGCCTCTGAAAGTGCTTGGATAGTAGGCCCCGCCATGTCCCCGCTTCTCAATCCGCGCCTTTGGATCATCGGCCTCGGCATCGTCATCCTGCCCCTCGATTCTTCGGTGAACGTGGCGTTTCCGTTTATCGCGCAGGCGTTCGATCTGCCTGCATCGGCTCTGCGGTTGGTCGTGGTCACCTATATTTTGAGCGCAATGACCCTGCTGCTGATCGCCGGGCGCATGGGCGACATATGGGGATACCGGCGTATCTTCAGGCTGGGTCTCGCCATCAGCGTGGCCGCGCTGCTTCTGAATGCGGCGGCGCCGAGCTACGAATTTCTGCTGGCGGCCCGCATCGGGCAGGGTATCGGCGTGGCGCTTACGCTGTCCTGTGCACCGGCACTCGTCATCGGACTGTTCCCCGACGCCGATCGCGGCAAGGCCATCGGGGCCTATGCCATGATATTCGCCGGTTCCATGGCCGTGGGCCCGATCATCGGCGGGTGGGTCATCGAGACATGGGATTGGCGGGCGGTATTCTGGTACCGGGCGCCCTTGGCCGCCGCGGCGCTCATCGGATCGGTCTTCATCGCCGAACGGCCGGCCGGGAAAAGCCGCAGGTTCGATGTCGCCGGGGCCATCCTGCTGGGCTCCGCCATGGCGCTGATCTTCACCTCATTGAACAGCATTGCCGCATCGGGCGCGACGGCGGCGATCGCCGGTGCCGCGGGGGCCGGGACATTCGTCTATTTCATCCGGCACCAACTCAAAAGCGAGGCGCCGCTCATCGACCTCGGCTACTTCGCATCCTGGCGGTTTTCCGGACTGACCGTCTCCAACGTTCTCCTGAACCTCGCGGCCTTCTCGGTCATGATGGTGGTGCCGTTCTATCTGGGCCGGGCCGCCGGCATGGACGGCGGAACCATCGGTTACGTTCTCGCCGCCTATGCGGGCGGCGTCGCCATTACGGCCTGGACCGCAGGTCAATTGCTGGGGGCGCCGGGCGGCGAAGACGACGTTGCGCCCCGGCTCATGCGGCTCAGCGCCTTGATGATCGGCGGGGGTCTGTGGCTGGTTTCGCAACTGGGCTCCGGTAACAGCCTTTGGGCCGTCGCGGGCTGCATCGGAATTGTCGGCGCCGGGCTCGGCCTGTATCAGGCGACGTTTCTCTACATGGTCACGGGCACCCTGCCGCCCGAGGACAGGGGCGTCGCGGGCAGTCTCGCGGAAATGACCCGCACCATGGGCAACGTCAGCGCCGCGACCCTGATGTTCGAGGTGTTCCGGACAAGGCGGGCGGCGGACGGCTTCGACGCCGGATTTGCCTCGACCTATACTCTGGCCGCGGGCATCGCCTTCGTCGTGCTTGCGGTGATGCTGCTGGCGCCCATATTCCATCGGCGCAAGTGATCTGCCAATCGGGCGTGATATAATCGGCCCCGAAGGAAAATTCATGCCGCTGCTTGACCATACCGGGATCGATTTCATCCCCGAAAAACGCCCCCTCATCGAGGGCGGCGAGGCGCTGCGCGTGGTCTCGGAGTTCGAGCCGGCCGGCGACCAGCCCGAGGCCATCGGCGAATTGACGGCCAGCATCCGCGGCGGCGACAAGGATCAGGTGCTGCTGGGGGTTACCGGATCGGGCAAGACCTTCACCATGGCCCACGTCATTCAGGCGCTGAACCGGCCGACCCTGGTGCTGGCCCCGAACAAGACGTTGGCGGCGCAGCTCTACGGCGAAATGAAGGAGTTCTTCCCCGACAACGCGGTCGAGTATTTCGTCTCCTACTACGACTACTACCAGCCCGAAGCCTACGTGCCTCGCTCGGACACCTATATCGAGAAGGACGCGTCGATCAACGAGCAGATCGACCGGATGCGGCATTCGGCGACCCGCGCGCTGCTGGAGCGCAACGATGTGGTGATCGTCGCCTCGGTGTCCTGCATCTACGGTATCGGCGCGGTGGAGACCTACGCCCAGATGACGGTCAGGCTGACCGCCGGCGGGGCCATGGACCGCAAGGCGCTGCTCAGGGAGCTGGTGGAGCTTCAATACACGAGAAACGACTCGGCGTTCTTCCGCGGCACCTTCCGGGTGCGCGGCGACGTGGTCGAGATCTTTCCCTCCCACCTGGAGGACCGGGCCTGGCGGGTCAGCCTGTTCGGCGACGAGATCGAGGGAATCTGGGAAATCGATCCCCTGACCGGCGAGAAAACGGCGCGGCTCGAAGAGGTCACCGTCTATCCGTCCAGCCACTACGTCACGCCCCGCCCGACCCTCCAGCAGGCCATCCCCAAGATCAAGGAGGAGCTCAAGGAGCGGGTGGCCTGGTTCGAGAGGAACGGCAAGCTGCTGGAGGCCCAGCGGCTGGAGGAACGGACCGCCTTCGATCTCGAAATGCTGGAGACCACCGGGCATTGTGCGGGGATCGAGAACTACTCCCGCTACCTGACCGGCCGGGCGCCGGGCGAGCCGCCGCCGACCCTGTTCGAATATCTGCCCGAAAACGCGCTTCTGGTGGTCGACGAAAGCCATGTCACGGTGCCCCAGCTGGGCGGCATGTACCGGGGCGATTTCAACCGCAAATCGACCCTCGCCGAATACGGATTCCGGCTGCCGTCCTGCATCGACAACCGGCCGCTGAAATTCGAGGAATGGGAGGCCATGCGGCCGCAGACCGTGTTCGTCTCGGCGACCCCGGGCCCGTGGGAGCTCGAAGCCACCGGCGGCGTGTTCGTCGAACAGGTGGTCCGCCCGACCGGTCTGGTGGACCCGGAGTGCAGCGTCCGGCCGGTGGAGGCCCAGGTCGACGATCTGCTGGCCGAGTGCCGCGCCTCCGCCGCCAACGGGGAACGGGTGCTGGTCACCACCCTGACCAAGCGCATGGCCGAGGACCTGACGGAGTACATGCACGAGGCGGGCCTCCGGGTCCGCTACCTGCATTCGGACATCGACACGCTGGAGCGGATCGAGATCATCCGCGACCTGCGCCTGGGCGCGTTCGACGTGCTGGTGGGCATCAACCTGCTCCGCGAGGGTCTCGACATTCCCGAATGCGCGCTGGTCGCGATCCTGGATGCCGACAAGGAGGGCTTCCTGCGCTCCAAGACGTCCCTCGTCCAGACCATCGGCCGGGCGGCGCGAAACGTCGATGGGCGGGTGCTGCTCTACGCCGACAACAAGACCGAGTCGCTGGACTACGCCATCGGCGAGACCAACCGGCGGCGCGCCAAGCAGCAGGCCTACAACGAGGCCCGCGGCATCACTCCGGCAAGCGTCAAGAAGGGGATCTCGGACGTCTTGCAGTCGGTCTACGAGGCCGACTACGTGACCGTCGATCTGGGGGTGAGCGAAGGCAGCCACAAGGTGGGCGGCAATTTGCAGGCCCACCTGAAGGACATGAACAAGCGCATGCTGGATGCGGCGGCCAACCTGGAATTCGAGGAGGCGGCCCGGCTCCGGGACGAAATCCGCCGCCTTGAAGCCATCGACCTGGGGCTGGACAAGGCCGGCGTCTCACCCGCCGCGGCGGCCGAGGCGGGGGTCCGGCCATCTCCGTTCAGGCCCGACAGGGCGGGCGTCCAGCCCCGCACCGCCGGCAAACGGAAATCCAAGGCTCACGGCAAGAAGAAGCGCCGCGACGGGCGGGTGCGGTAATTCTTCGCCGGCTCCCGGCCCCGCAATTCATCTGTTATCCTTCCCCCTCGATTTCAGGGAGGTTCCGCCATGGATTGGTCCGTCAGCCGCCGGCCGGCATTCTGGCAAGGCACGAAACTCGCCTATCCGGACGTGCCAAGGGAACACCCGAAGTTCTCCGAGAGCGTTACCGTCGGCAATCTCGTCCTGGTGTCCGGGTGCGGCGGCAAGGATACCGTGACCGGCGCACCGGCGCCGCCGGACGTCGCCGGCCAGGTCACGACGGCGCTGGACAAGACGAGGGCGGCGCTGGAGGCAGCCGGCAGCTCCATGGAGAACATCATCAAGACGTTCTTCCTGATCCGCAGCCTGGACGACTATGGCGAGGTGAGAAAGACCGAAACCGAATATTACGAGCGTCACGCGCCGTCCCTGATCGAGACGCCGCCGTCCGCGACCCTGATGGTGGTGCCCGGCCTCGCCAACCCCGCCTACCGGCTCGAATACGAGGTGATCGCGGCGAAGGACCGGACCGCCCCCGAATGGGGCGTCACCTATTACCCGGAGTTCTGGGGCGGCAGGGAGCTGGCGTTCCCGCACGTGCCGAAGGAGCACGCCAAGTTCGCCCGCACCCAGGTCATCGGCGGCCTGGTCGCCGTCTCCGGCTGTCAGGCCCTGGACCACGGCACGGTTCGGGTCGAGACCATGGACTTCGCCGAACAAACCCGCATCTGCCTCGACAAGGTGCGGACCGGCATGGAGGAAACCGGCGGATCCCTCGAAACCACCGCCAAGACGGTGGTGTTCATCAAGGACCCGGCGCGGATTTCCGAGTACCGGGACATCGAGCGCGCCTATTTCGCCGAACACGCGCCCGCCCTGGCGGACAACCCGCCGGCCAGCACCCTGATGGTGGTCGAGGAACTGCCCCGGCCCGAATTCCTCGTCGAGGTGGAGGCCTTCGGGGTCGCCGGCGGCGCGCTCCCCGGCTGGCCGGTCGCCTTCTATCCGGGCGCCGTCCGGGCCGGGCAGTTGCTGTTCTCCGCCGCCATCGGCGCCGGCGGCGGCATCGAGGCCCAGATCGAGTCACAGATCGAGGCGGCGTTCACCGGCCTCAAGGCCTCCCTAGAAAATGCCGGCGGACGCCTCGACGGTCTGGTCAAGACGACCATGATGCTGACCCGGCTCGAGGACTACCCCGTAATGCGGCGGGTCGAGACGGAGTTCTACGAAGCTCACGCCCCGGCGCTGCTCGACAATCCGCCCGCCAGCACGTTCATCCAACTCCAGGCCTGCGAAGGCGAGGACAGCCTGTTCCAGGTCGACGGCACGGCGGTTCTGTAGGGGCCCTCCCCTCGCTCATCCGCCCTCGGGCGCGAGAACTACGAAAACCGGTGTGATCCCCCCTGAGATGTGGCACGCTTTCGGCGGGGCGATACCGCGCGGCCCGTCGAGAAGCCTGGATCAATCGGGGAGAAGATCATGCGCACACAAGTGGCGATTATCGGCGGCGGCCCGGCGGGGCTGATGCTCTCGCACCTGCTGCACCTGGACGGCATCGACAGCATCGTCGTCGAGAAACACCCGAGGGAGCACGTGCTGCAGCGCATCCGGGCGGGCGTCCTCGAAGCGGGCTCGGTGCAGCTGTTGCGCGATGTCGGCCTCGGCGAGCGCATGGACGCCGAAGGCCACCCCCATGACGGCGCCTATATCGTCTGGAAGGGCGAGCAGAAGGTCCTCATCGACACCGCCAAATACACCGGCAAGCAGATGATGGCCTACGGCCAGACCGCCATCACCGAGGACCTGTACGCCGCCCGCGACCGGGACGGCGGCCAAATCATCGATGAGGCCCAAAGCGTGGCGCTCCACGACCTCACCACCGAGGAGCCCTTCGTCACCTTCGAGAAGGACCGCAAGGTGGAGCGCATCGAGTGTGATTTCGTCGCCGGCTGCGACGGCTTTCACGGGGTCAGCCGGCGCTGCATCCCGTCGTCCACGCTGGTGAACTACGACAAGAGCTACCCCTTCGGCTGGCTCGGCATTCTCGCGGAAACCCGGCCGCTGCCGGATATCGTCTACGCCAACCACGAGCGGGGGTTCGCCCTCGCCTCCCAACGCTCGGAGCGGATGAGCCGCTACTACATTCAGTGCCCGCTCGACAATTCCGTCGAGGAGTGGCCGGACGACCGGTTCTGGGAGGAATTGAAGGCGCGCTTCCCGGCGGACATGGCGGACGCCATCGAGACCGGCCCGTCGATCGAGAAGTCCATCGCGCCGCTGCGCAGCTTCGTCTCCGAGCCCATGCGCTACGGGCGCCTGTTCACCGCCGGCGACGCCGCGCATATCGTGCCGCCCACCGGCGACAATGGGCTCAATCTCGCCTTTTGTGATGTCTGGTACCTGTCGCGGGGCCTGATCCGCCACTACAAGGACAATGCGGACGATCTGCTCGACAAATATTCGGAAACCGCGCTCAGGCGCGTGTGGGGGGCCGAACGGATGTCCTGGTACCTGACCCGGCTGCTGCACCTGTTCCCGGACGACAATCCGTTCGATCAGCGGACCCGCGAGGATGAACTGGATTACGTGGCGCGCTCGGAAAACGCCATGGCGGCGCTCGCCGAACAATATGTCGGACTGCCCTACGAGATGTAGGTCCTATCCCCCCCACCCTCGACGCCCTCACCGTCACGCATTTCCTATGACCCCCTCACCCTGACCCTCTCCCCCTGAAGAAGGGGGAGAGGGGACTCGA
>JAPPFK010000093.1 GCA_028823885.1 Rhodospirillales bacterium
GGCGTACACCCAGGGAGCCCGGCCCGGCGAGCAGACGAAGACCAGCCCCGGCATGGGAAGCCGGAGCCGCGCGGGGGGCTTGAAGGCCTCCCGTTGCAGGGCCACGGGCCAGACCTGGGGCGGCCGCCAGAGGGCGACCACCTGCCCGGTCTCGCCCTGCTGCCACCACAGGGCGTCCCGGGGCAGGAGCCCGGAGGAGAACCCCAGGTGGCGGGTCACGGCGTGGGCGATGCCGTCGGCCGACACCGTCCGCACCCAGGAGAGCTCCGCGTCGAAGCCCCGGAGGAGGACGGTCTCGTCGTAGACCTCCATCTGCAGCCGGAGAATGTCCCTGGGCGCCTCGTCAATGCCCGGCAGGGACCACCGGGCCGTCTCGGTTTCCGTCGTCACGGTCGCGTACCTCCTTCTTGCGTTTTCGGGGGAGCCGGGGGAGAACGGCGTCCAGCAGGGCGGCGAATCGCGCGGGCAGGTCCTCCTCCAGCCAGTCGGTCAGGCGGCCCACGGCGTCCATGAGGGCCTCGGCCCGCCGCCACTCCGCCGTTCCCTCTCGGATCAGGTCGTCGTCCCAGGGGTCGGCGAACCCGTCGAACATCCCGTCTTCGTAGCAGGCGTCCAGGAAGAAGACGTCCGTCTCCGCCCAGACCCAGCGGGCTGCCTGCGCTGCCACCTCGTAGCCCGTGCCCGCCGCGGCGGCGTCGAGGGCGTCCAGGGGAATGCCGCCCGCCGGTATCCGCTCCAGGGTCTCCCTCGGGATGTGGGCGGCGGCGGCCTCCAGCCACGCGACCCTTAGCCCGTCGGGCCCGATCCACAGGTCCTCCGGGGGCGCGGCCAGGAGGGCGAGGGCCGAGAGACCCTCGCGGTACCCCTCCCACATCTCGTGGAGCCCCTCGTAGCCGATGCCCATCAGCTCGTAGGGGATGCCCCGCCGGAGCCAGCACCAGGGCGGCTCGTCGTCCTCGTCGAGGAAGTCCAGGTAGGGCAGGTAGAGGGGGAAGTGGCGCTCGGCGAAGAGCCGCGCGAAGCGGCCGACCCGCTCGCGTGCGTCGGGGGCGGCCAACGTGGCCGCCGCCTCCTCCGGGAAGAGGCGGCGCACCAGCCCCGCGAACCAGGCGTAGTCCTCGGCGTAGCCCACCAGCGTGACCAGCTCCCGCAGCGACGGCGGGCGCCGCAAGAGCCGGACAGCCAGGGCGCCGAGCCTCAGCGGGGCCGGAGCGTCCACCGGAGCGCCTCCCCGAGGCGGCCCGTGGCCGCCGCGTACTCCTGGGCCTGGGCGCAGGCCAGCTCGACCTCGTGCTGCCGTGCGGCCGCGGCGTCCACATCCAGGGCGCCGTCGGGCCGTGTGAGCTCCCCCGTGTCCAAGCCCCGTTGCCAGAGCCAGCCGGCCCAGGAGCCGTGCAGCGGCAGGGGGCTGCGCTTGTCCAGGAAGCGGTGGTGCAGCGCGGGGGCCTCCTCCTCCGACTGCGCGAGCAGCAGGAAGGAGTCCCGCTCGAAGCCGAACTCCGCCGTCCTGGTGTACACCAGCGCGTGCCAGCCCCGGGACGCGGGCAGCTTGGCTATCTTGGTCGTCCAGGTGCCGATGGTCTCCCCGGGGATGACGCAGCGCTGGAAACTTCCCGAGAGCGCCATGCCGTCGGCGCCCCGGATGAGGTGGGCGACCTCCGGGGGCTGCTTGAGCAGGCTGGCCCAGATGGCCTTGAGGGCGGTCTGGGAACCGACCATGGAGAGGAACCAGAGGCCGCCGGTGTCGGGGTCCAGGGCGTAGGCGTCGGCGGTGGCCGAGAACCCCGCGGCGGTGATGGTGTAGAGGTCCGGCCCGGCGCCGGGCGGGGCGCCGGCGTCGGCGATGTCCTGCAGTGTGGTCATTGCGTGTCTCCCGTTGGATTGGTGGTGCGGCGGGTGGAAGCCCGCGCGGGGGCCGCGCGGCCCTCGGCCGGCGGTCGGCGGGGCCGCGCCCGTCAGGGCATGAGACCCCGGTCCTTCAGGCTCACGAATCGGCCGCCGCCGATGATCACGTGGTCCAGCAGGTCGATGCCCAGGAGCTTGGCGGCGGCGGCCAGGTCACGGGTGATGCGGACGTCCTCGGGGCTGGGATCCGGGTCCCCCGAGGGGTGGTTGTGGACGGCGATGACCTTGGGGACGGCCTCCACCACAGCGGGGCGGAGCACCTCCGCCGCCCGGACCGACGAGGCGTTGGCGTTGCCCTGGTAGATGACCCGCACCCCTGTTACGCGGTTGCGTGCGTCCAGGAGCAGCACCCGCAGCTGCTCCTGGGCCAGCGCCCCCATCTCCCCGCCCACCAGGGCGTGGACGTCGCCGGGGGAGTCGACGGTGGGGGACGGCCCGCCGCCGCGGGCGGGCTTGAGGCTCACCTCGTAGCGGACGGCCAGCTCCCCCAGGAGGGAGTTGTTCCTGCGCAGGGCCTTCAGCAGGAGGGCTGTTTCGGGCTGGGTCTTGGTTTCGGGCATGGCATCCTCCACGGGGTCGTATCGTAGGCATGAGCGGGGCCGCCCCCTGGCAAAGGACGGCCCCGTGGGTCGGCGTTTCGGCGGAGAACCGCCGGGCTAGAACGGGGAGCGCTCCTCCGCGCCGGCCGGGACCTCGTCCCCGGCGTGGGCGCCGTTGCCGTTCCGGTTGTCGAGGAAGACCACCTCGCCGGCGTGCACCTCCGCCGAGTGCCGCCGCTGGCCCTCGGCGGTCTCGTAGGTCTTCTGCACCAGGCGTCCCGCGACGTAGATGCGCTCGCCCTTGTTCACGTACTGGTGGACGGCCTCGGCGAGCCCGGCCCAGCATGTGACCGTGTGCCAGTCCGTCTCGGTCTCGCCGTTCTGCCGGGGGCGGTCCGTGGCCAGCCGGAGCTGGGTCACGGCCGTGCCGCCGGGCGTGTACCGCATCTCCGGGTCCGTGCCGACGCGGCCCAGGAGCTCCACCTTGTTGATCGTCTTCGCCATGTCGTTCCTCCTTGTGCGTGTCGCGCGGTCCTTCCCGCGCGCGTTGGGGTCCTGCGGGCGCGTCCTCCGATAGGGAGTGAGGACGGCCCGTGGCGCGGCCCAAGGCCGCTAGGTGACGCGGACGTAGCGGGACTCCTGCTCCGTCACGATTCCCGCCCGCACCTCGGGCGGCAGGGCGGCGTTCAGCCTCCTGTAGTCGACGGTGTACCGCCGGCTCCGCACCAGGCTCACCGTGCGGCCCCCCAGGGCCTCCTTGCCCGAACCCTGCTGGGCCATCCACGCCTGCAGGGTGTCCAGGGCCTCGCGCTTGGCCCCCTCCGGGGCCTTCAGCGCCTCGTGGGCCTCGGCGTAGGCGGCCACCGCCGCCAGGGCCTCGGCCTCCGTGACCGGCGCGGCGTCGTCCGCCGCATCCTCCGGCGCCGTCTCCCCGGCGTCCCGCCGGCAGGCGGTGACGTAGGGGCAGGCGGCGCACTGCCAGCTGCCGGCCCTGAAGTCCCGCTCCGGCAGGGCCTCGGGGTCGCGGCCGTTGGCCGCGTGGTGGGCGGTCAGGGGGGCGAGCCACTCCTCCACCCCCGCGAGGGCCTGCGCCACCCGCCCGGATGGGATGACCTCGAAGTCCCAGGCGCGGCTCCCCGTGTCCATGGCGGCGATGACGGCGTCCCGCGTCTCGCCGTAGCGTCCGGCGGTGTAGACGGCGGCCTGGGCCACCGCCCCCGGATGGCTTCGCTCCGCCCCCAGCGTCTGCCAGCGGCGGAATGCCTCCGGGTTCCGGGTCTTGACCTCCACCACCGTCTCCCCGCCGAAGACGGGCATGACGCCCACGGCGTCCACGTGCCCCGACACCGCCAGGGCGTCGCCGAACCGCACGGTGACGGCCACCGGCATGAGCCGCTCGGCGGGGGTGATCCGCCACCCGGCCCGCTCCATGGCCCGCAGCACCACCGGCTCCAGGGCGTTCCCCGCCTCCAGCACCGTCAGGGCCGCGGGGGTGGGCGGGTCCGTGACCCTGTGGCCGGTGGCCGCGTACCAGAGCCCCCTGCGGCAGCCCGTGGCCGCCGATGCCCGCACCTCCAGTCCCCCGTCCCCGGCGAACCGGGCCGACGGGCGGGCGTAGACGTCCTCGACCATGACGTCCTGCGTGGTCATGGCTTCCTCCTTCCCCAAATGACGAAAGAGGGGCCGCCTCCCCTCCGGGAAGCGGCCCCTCGTGCTCCAATTTCGCCTGCGCCGCTCGCGCGGCGTATCCTACGTCCTACCCT
>JAPPFK010000179.1 GCA_028823885.1 Rhodospirillales bacterium
CTCATAGAACGTGTCCTTCAGCCACATGCCGCGCTCGCCGAGCATTTCGCCGTGATCGGCGGTGAAGATGATGACCGTGTTCTCGTCGAGCCCGGTTTCCTTCAGCGCCGCCAGAACCGACCCGATTTTCTCGTCCACGTACGAGATCATGCCGTAATAGGCATGCCGCGCCGTCCGGATGTGATCGTCGGTGATGTCGTAATATTGGTGCCCCATCGCGATGGCCCGCGTCTGGCTGAACGGATCCAATTCCTCGAACGGAATCTCCGGTACCCGCGGCAGGTCGATGTCCTCGTCCCGGTAGCGGTCCCAGTACTTGTCCGAGATCACGTAGGGCGGGTGCGGGTGCGACAGGGAAACGGTGAAGAAGAACGGCCGGTCGTCGGTGTGCCGCACCAGGTCATAGATTTTCTGGACCGCGTGGTATTCGACCTCGTCGTCGAAATCCATTTGCAGGGCCCGGATGCAGCGCCCGGACTCGATGACGTTCCGCACCCGTATGCCGCCGCCTTTCCTGAAGTTCTGGTCCCAGTTGGGCGTCCATGAGAAATCGGACGGATAAATGTCCGTCGTCAGCCGTTCCTCGTAGCCATGGTATTGGTCCGGGCCGATGAAATGCATCTTGCCGCAGAGCGTCGTCGAATAGCCGAGCGCCTTCAGGTAATGGGCGAGCGTCGGAATCTCGGCGAAAAATTCCGCCCCGTTGTCCCATTGGGAAATATTGTACGGCAGCCGGCCGGCGAGCATCGACGCTCTCGAGGGCGAGCACAGGGGGAAATTGCTGTAGGCGTTCTCGAAAACGACGCTTTTGGCGGCCAGCTCGTCCAGGTGCGGCGTCTTGACCAGCGGATGCCCATGGACCGGCAAGGCGGCCGGCACCAACTGATCCACCTGAATGAAGAGGATATTCGGACGTGAAGCGCCCGGGTTTTCATTGGTCGTGTTCATCGCTTTTCCCCACTTTCGAAATCCAAGGGTCCGTGCCGGTCAGGCCTCGAGCTCCCCGTTGATCGCCATGGCGTACAGCCGCCGGGACTCCGTCTCGCCGAGAGGGACCGGATTGTTGCGGCCCGGCCGTTCCCGGGCGGTCATCGCCGCGAGCCGGCCGGCATGTTCATCCCGAATACCGACGTCCGAAAGAGTATGCGGAATGCCGATGTCCCGGCGCAACGCCACCACCCAATCCAATACCGCGTCGAACGACGGGTTGGGCAGGCCGAGGTGGCGGGCCAGTGTCGTCATCCGCTCCTCGATGGCCGGCCGATTGAAGGCAAGCACGTAGGGCATGACCACGCCGTTGGTGAGACCGTGATGGACATCATGCACGGCGCCGATCGGGTGGCTCATGGCGTGCATCCCCCCCAGCCCCTTCTGGAACGCGACCGCCCCCATACTCGATGCCGCCATCATGTAGGTGCGCGCCGCAAGGTTGCCGCCGTCGCGCACGGCAACGGAGAGCCATTCCTTGATGAGCCGCATGCCCCCCAAGGCGACGCTCTCGGAAAACGGATGAAACTGCCTGGTGCAGTAGGCTTCGAGATTGTGCGACAGCGCATCCATGCCGGTCGCTGCGGTGATGTCCGCCGGCAAGTCCAGGGTCAGCTCGGGATCGATGATGGCGAGATTGGGCATCGCGTCCGGGTGGGAGACGTTCCGCTTCGTCTGGGCCTCCTCGTCGATAATGATCGCGCCCCGGCTGACCTCGGACCCGGTTCCGGCGGTCGTGGGAACGGCAATCAGCGGGGCTGGGGGTGCGATATCGTCAACGTCGACGTCCTCGCCGATGATGGTGAAATCCCAGATCGGCCGGGTTTGGCCGGCGAGGTTCGCGATCGCCTTCGCGGCATCGATACTGCTGCCGCCGCCGAATGCGATCACGCCGTTGCAGCCGTTCTCGCGATAGACGGCGACGCCGTCGATGACATTGCGGGCGACCGGGTTTCCCTTGACGTCCGAATAGACGGTGGCGGCGAGCCCCGCCGATTGGACTGTCCCGAGCGTGCCCGCCGTCATCGGCAGTTCGAGCAGGCCGGGGTCGGTGACCAGCAGCGGGCGGGTCATGCCCAGCGACCGGCAGGCACCGGGCAGCTCGTCTATGCGGCCGGGTCCAAACCGCACACTTGTCGGATATTTCCAATCGCCGCGAAGGGTCGCGGGGTCGATCTCCATGTCCATCTATCCTCCAATTGCGCCCCGTTCACTCCTTGGGATGCGTGCCGAATCTGGTCTTCAACCGGGCCTGCTCGGCAATGGTCTCCATCCAAAGGCGGGCATTGGGGTCCTGGTCCCGGGGCCGGTCGGCATCGTTCCAGATTCCCTCCCGCCGGCGCTCCTCCCAGCGTTCGACGAGCCCCTCGTTGAACCGGCTGAACGCGTACTGATGCCCCATCAAATCGAAATTCGCCGCGCGGGTGCGCATGTCCATTTCCAGCAACAATGCCGCGTCCTCGGCGCTGGTCTCGATGGGATCGACATCGATTTCGTAGCTGTTCTCCGCCAATTCCTCACCCGCGACACCGGCAAAGATCCGCTGCTCCCGAATGCTCAGGTACTGCTTGTATTCGCCGATCAGTTCGTCGGTCACCGGCCTGGCGATGGGGGCATGGTCGGGATTCCTGCCCCGGTTCCGGGCATAGGCGGTTTCATGAAACCCGAGCATGTCCGGGCTGTAGTCCTCGCCGAGAAAACCGCATATCCGTTCGAGCGTTTGCTCCGGCTCGCGGACCAGATCCTCGTAGCGGACATCGAGCCATTGGGAGCCATCCAGCCGGGCGCGCCAGTGACGCGCCGCAGCCTGGAACTTCTTCCACAGTTCCGCCGCCGCATACACGTTGGTCGGCCCGAACTTGGACTGCATGTAGGTCGCCCCGCTGTCGCGGCCGTCGCGGGTGATAAAGACGATCTGGGCGTTGGGAAAATCCTCCAGGATCGACGCCACATGAAAGATATTCTGCGGACACTTTTCCACCCATCTCGGCTTGCCTTTCTTTGATACAAACCAGTTCATCACGCCGGCGAAGGCGCCCGGAAACGTCCTCTCCGGCACGTGGATCAGGATCTCGTCCAGTATGGTGTCTTCGTCCACCTCGATCCCGAAGAAGGGAACCAGAAGGCCGAACATCATTTCATGAAGAAGGACACGAAAGTTTTCCTCCTTCGAGATGTCGCCATAGGTGTGCAGATAGGCCCTGAACCGCGGGTAGTACCAAGTGACCTCGGGAACCGCGATGCGCGGGTGGGACCCGATCATCAGCATCAGCATGGTGGTGCCGGAGCGCTCATACCCGCCGATAAAGATCGGCGCTTCATCCAGGGTTATCGCCACGCCACGCTCCTCTCTCCCGTCCTCCCGGCGACCGCCAACCGAAATTCAGCAGGTCCGGCGGCGGACGGCCCGCTAATAATACCGCCTCGGAATTCCAAACTCGGTCTTCCACTTCCTCGGCGCTCCCCGCCCCATGATGGTGTCCTCATTGGGATCGCCTATGGGGAACTCGTCGGGGACATCGGCATCGGTCCAGATGCCCTGCCGTTTACGTGCTTCCCGTTGATCCACCAGCCATTCGATGTAGCTGTCCCGCATATGGCCTCGGGCATGCAACAGGGCCGCCCGCATTCTGCCGTTCTGCTCACGGAAGTTTTCGAGAGCCTCCTCGGACAGTTCCTCCGGCTCGTAGTCCAGTTCGTAGCCGTTTTCCGTCTGAACATCCCCGGCGATGGCGGCGAATATCCGCTGATCCTTGACGCTGAGAAGCTCCTTGTAGACGCCGATGAAGCGGTCGCTCACCGGTTCGGCCAACGGCGCGGGCGAGACGCCCCCCGGGTTCTTCACCACCCGGGCTCTGGTCTGGGCGACCTCGGATTGATGGAAATCGAGCATGGACGGCGAGTATTCCTCGCCGATGAACTCACAGATCCGGCGCAGTGTTGCCTCCGGCTCACGAGCCAGGGTTTCGTACTTGATGTCCATCCACTCCGAGGGGTCCAGCGTCTCCCGCCAGGGCTTCACCGCTTCGAGAAACAGCTTCCAGCGTTCGGCGGCGGACACCATGTTGTACAGGCCGTGCCGGGAATGCAGGGTTTCGGCGCAATTGTCCCGACCATCCCGGGTGATGTAGATGAACTGTGCGTTGGGGAAGTCCTCCTTTATCTGTTTGACAAAGAAGCTGTTGTTGGGGGACTTCTCGGCCCACCGCGGTTTGTTTCCATCCTCCCGGGCGTGCCGCTCGAGGACGGCATTGAAGATGCCGGCGAAACTTCTCTCCTTCGCATCGGCCATGATCTCGTCGACGATGGTCGCCGGATTTACGTCCATGCCGAAGTAGGGCGGGATGAGGCCGCCAACCATCTCGTCGGCGAGGGTTCTGAAATTCTCCTCGTCGTTCAGATCCCCATAGCTGTAGAGATACGGGCGAAACCGCTGGTAATACCAGGCAACCTCCGGCACGGATATCCGTGGATGCGCGCCGATCATCAGCATGAGCATGGTGGTGCCGGAACGGTGGCACCCGAGGACAAAGATCGGTTTTTCGTCCAAGGTTATGCTCATGTTCTCGGACCTCCCTTGCTGGTTTCATTGAGAATTCGGCAATCGGACCTTGCCGCTTCTCATCCAAAGATTGATCCGTCCAGAATACGGCCAGCGCTTGGGTCAAAATGTTCCTCGTTTAACAATGTCCCTCGACGGTGTGACCCGCCTGCCGGCCCCGTAGGGTTTCAGGTCCCCCAACAGCTATGGCATCGCGCTCCGTCGGCCGGCGGGCTTAACCCGCATTTCTCACCGGGGTTACTGCCGAGGGGCTGTTCACTCATTCCAGTATCTCCCGGGTGGCCTGGGCATCAGTTTGCTATCATGGCGTCGATGCACGGACCAGTTTGTCGGATCGATTACATTCTTTTCGTGTGGACGCCTCCACTATCCCGGAATACCCGAACCGAACAGGTAGCGTCAATCTGACCGGGAGCCGCCGAAGTGCCCGACAAACCGAACATCGTTCTCCTCATGCCCGACCAACAGCGGGCGGATATGCTCGGCTCCGCGGGCGATCCCATAGCCAAGACGCCGAGCACGGACCGGCTGGCGGGTGAGGGCGTCCAATTCAGCAATGTCTACGTCCAGGGGCCCCTCTGCATGCCGGCGCGGGCATCCCTTCTCACCGAACGCTACGTGCGGGATCACGGTGTCTTCGAGAACATGTCCGAGGTCCACGATGCCGTTCCGACCTACGCGCAGGCGCTACAGCAGGCCGGATACCACACGGCCGTCATCGGGAAGACCCACTTCTGGCGCCATATTCCGCCGCGGGTGAAGCACGCCGATGAGCGAATTGGCCAACTCAACGGCTACGGCTTTACCGAGGTGCTGGAGACGGTCGGCAAGGAAGCGACCTACTTCCTGAACACCAAGTACACCGATTTCCTCGAAAGCCGGGACCTGCTGGACACCTACCGCGACTACCTGGGCTCCAGACAGAAGCACAAGCGCAAGGCCGCTCCCGATGTGCCGCCCTACCGGGCCTGGCAGGCCGATCCCATCCCGCTGCCGCTGGACGCCTATCAGGATGCCTGGCTCGGCGACTTCACGGCCGAGTGGCTGGAAAACTATGACGGCGACAAGCCGTTCTTCGTTCAGATCGGATTTCCGGGCCCTCACGACCCCTGGGATGCGCCGCAGGAGGCGGTGGATTGGTACGACGGCGTCGACATACCGATGCCGGGGTCCCTCAAGCGGCCGGAGGTTCCGGAATCGGGCCCGCTCTCGATCTTCCTAAGGGCATTCTTGCGGTACTGCGACTCGGAAACCATGACCGACGAAGCGATCGTCAAACTGCGCCGCGCCTACTACGCGAATATGAGCATCATCGACCGGTCCATCAAAAAGATCGTCGACGCTCTCGAACGGACCGGCAGGCTGGAAAACACCTGGGTAATCTATACCTCCGATCACGGGGAGATGATGGGCGAGCACCGGATGATCAAGAAGATGGTGTTCTTCGATCAGGCGGTGAAGGTCCCGCTCATTATTCGTCCACCGGCGGGCACGAAGGCCGGCCAAGTCGACGATCTAATTCAGCACATGGATATCTCGGCAACCATCCGGGATATCGCCGATGCCGAACTGCCCACGTCCGAGGGCCGTTCACTGCTGCCCGCCGTTACGGGCGAAGGCGCGGCCCCGGACCACAAGGTGGCGATCAGCGAATCCTACGGCATGGGGATGTTCAAGACGGACCGGTACAAGCTCGTCGTCTACGAAGACGAACGCACGCCGGCACAATTGTTCGACAGCGAGACCGACCCCCTCGAAGACAACAACCTCGTGGACGATCCGAAGCATGCGGACGTGGTTGACGGGATGATGGACGAACACGTCCTGCCGTTCCTGAGTTATCGTCCTCTACGGCCCCACCGGAGTTTGATCGAGCGCCAGACCGTTGGCGGTTCCGTCTTCTATCTGCCCGATCCGGCCGACTTCAACTGACGCGCCGGGTTAGTAGTCGCCGCCCGCCAGGGTCTTGGCGAGATCAAACATATAGGAAGCCCGCTCCAGTGACGTGTCGAGCGAGACGTCAAGGGCCTGATCCGCGACGGTCTCGGCCCCGGGCCGCAGCCAGACCCCCTCGGGTGTCTGGGTATCGCACACCCACGTCCAGACTTTGTCGCTGAGCCGGCCGAACTTCTTGTCGCCGGTCGCGGCAAACATGGCGCCGGCGCCCCAGGCGACCTTCCCATTGGTGATGATCGCGTAGACCTCATCGTCGCAACGGGAGACGATGTCGTAGATCCGGTCGCCGGCTTTCTTCCACTTCTCGTCGCCGGTCCACCGGTAGAGGCCGGCAAACGCGACCATCGCCATCCCCAGATACCAGTACACCTGGCCCGTCTCGCCGATCATCACGGCATAGAGGTTGGCCGGCCGGCCGGTCATGTCGGTGATGATTTCGCCGGAGCCGTCGCGCCGGAGATAAAGCGCTTCGCCGCCGCCGTCCTGATCGTCGAGCATTTGGGCGAGGAAGTCGCCGCAGCGGACGGCGGCTTCGCGCCGGCCCATCGCCAGCATCGCGATCGCCGTGGAGCAGGTGTTTCCCCAGTCCGTTTCGCGGTCCCGGCCTTCGACCGACGAATTCGTCAAAACGCCGCCGGTCTCCGCGTCCATTTCGGATTCCAGGAAATCGCCGGTTGGAACCGAAAGGTCATAGAAGCCGAGGGTGTGGAGACCGCGCCCGATCCAGGCATTGCGGTAGTTCTTCGACCCGCCGGAAGTCGGATCGTCCGTCACCGCATGAAAATCGCCGTTCCGGAAGAAGGTGCTTTTGAGATGGTTCGCCACGGCGGCGGCTTCCCCGACCCGGCCCGCCAGGGCGAAGGCCATGGGCGCCTTGTAATAGGCAAGAATGCGTTCCTCGACACCGCCAAAGCTGCCGTCCTCGTTGAGGTGGCCGGATGCCCATTCGACGGTTTTATTGCCGGCTTCGATCAGTTGCTGCGCTGTAAACATGCTTCTCGCCTCCAAATGTCCCCTGTATCTCCCCTCCCGGGTGCCCGGGGCCGGTTGCGGAGTCAGGGTCTTCGACGCCAGGGCGCAGGCGCCAGTTCCTCCGGCCCTTACAAATCCCCGAAATTTTAGGCAAAATCCAGAAAACGAAATGTTGGGCAGCCGACAAACAGGAAAGCGATGGATCAAGCGGTGCCGAATAGCCGGGAAAATCGGAAGAGCTTCCTCGCCGGCAATTACTGGTTTACCGGTCTACCGGCCGGGGTCATCGACCATCTGGCCCATGTCTCGACGGTCAAAATCCTCCCCGACGGAACGCTTTTCGTGACGCGGGATGACATTCCCACGCACCTCGCGACCATCGTCCGCGGCGGTCTCCGCAGCATGAGTTCGTCGGTCGAGGGCGTCGAGCATGTCTTCTCCATCCTCACGGAGGGAAACATCTGGGGCATCACGTCGGTCATGGATGGCGAGAATAACCCCAACGAGGTCTATGCCTATGGAGAGACCGAGTTGCTGTTGATCCATCGCAACGATTTCAAGGCTGCGCTCGATCGCTTCCCCGACCTCTACGATATGGTCGCCCGCCTTATGAGCTATCGGCTGCGCAAGGCATACACCCTCATAGAAAACCTTGCCTTGAACCCGATCGAGACGCGGCTCATTCGTACGATCGTCTCGATGGCGCTTGCCCAGCGCGAACACATCGGTGTCGAGGCCGTCGACCTGAAGATCACCCAGGAAGAGTTGGGAAGGATCATCAAGTCGACCCGGCCGACCGTGAACAAACATCTGAAACATTTGGAAGCGCTGGACCTGATCCAAGTCGAGTACGGCCGCATCCATGTTCCCGACATCGACAAGCTCGAGGCCCACGCCGGCGGCGAGGTCGTCTATTTCCGTTAGAGACGGGTCCGGCGGGCCGCCGAACCGGGCCGGACTCCCTTAGGCTTCCTCAGGAACTGGCCTTCTTGCTCTCTTCCTCCCCGAAGTCGGTTCCGACGAACCTCGCGAGCACGCTGCCCACACGGGTATTGTGCTCGTCGCCGTAGCCGAACTGCGAAGCCATCCGGAACAGATCGCGCGTCGCTTCGGCAATCGGGGTCAGTGCGCCGAGTTCCAAGGAGAGCTTGGTGAACAGATCGATATCCTTCAGCGACACGTCGATCGAGAAGGTATTCTTGTGGTCGTCTTCGATCAGGCGCCGGGCCGTATCGGGAAGCTTCTTGCTGGCGGCGAAGCTCACGCCCATGACCCGGTTGAGGGTGTTCAGGTCGATGCCCATCTTTCGAGCGACGGTAAAGGTCTCGCAAAGAATCGCGCCGTTCGCGATGGTGACCGCGTTGTTGATCAGCTTGATGGCGTGGCCGTTGCCCAGATCTCCGGAAGGGATCAATTCCTCGGAAACGGCTTCGAGCAAGGGCTTCGCGCGTTCAATCGCGTCGTCGGGACCGGAGACCAGAAGCTGCAGTGTCCCGTCGAAAGCCGCCTGCGGATTTCGGAGCATGGGCGTATCAATGAGTTGGGCGCCCTTCTCTTCCAGCATCGCACCGTACCGTCGGGTCAATTCCGGATTGCTGGTGGAGAAGTCGACGATCACCATGCCGGGCCGGACATTGGCGATGATCCCGTCCGGAGACTCGTAGACAGCTTCGATGGAACTCATGCTGGGAAGGCAGGTCATCACGATATCGGTCTGGCTCATCAGGCTCTTCAGATCGATGGCGCCAACCGCCCCGCGCTCTTCCAGCCGGGACACGGCAGATGGCTTCAGATCCTGCACGACCAGCGAAAAGCCGTTCTCCAAAATATTCTTGCCGAGCCCCTGGCCCATATTGCCGAGGCCGATCAGGCCGGCGTCGAACGTCGCTTTTTTCTCATCTGCCATTGATCTTTCCTCTGGCGGGTAATCCGGACAATGCCTCACCAAGCTCCAGCCGATGCAGCACGTGGGAAACTATCCGCGCCCGGCCGAATTGAATGTCGGGGATTTTACATTGTCGGGAGGTTTGCAATTCGCGGAGCGCACGCCAAACGACGATCCGACTTTGTCTCCTGAACCGGGTGCCGGGTTCCGCCTTGAGTCAGAGGCGGATCGCCCCAGACATTTACCCTTTTGTTCGTATTCGGCACCGAAGCGGGCTTTCGCGATTTGGCGTTCGGCGTCCCTTGTTGGTATGTGCACCAATCGTAAGAGCACCAAGCGCCGCGTCCTTGAGAGTCCAACCTCCCAAAGCTCAGTCGCCGCCAGGTCATCTCGCTCCATGATTCGTTGAATGAACCGACGATCAAGGACGAGGCCCCTGCTGTTCTACGGAACTTGGTGGAAAGGGTTGTCGTCTCGCCGTTGCCAGACGGCTTCCAGGTCGAGCTGGTCGGCGCGATCGCAAACATGCTGAGCCTCCCGGACCAAGGCCCGGAACTTGATGGTTACAGGAGTTCGGTAAAGGTGGTTGCGGGGGCAGGATTTGCTCAAGCACCTACAATCAGTCGAGCAGTGTGACGGCCAATCGGAGTGGTCGCAGACGCCGAATACCAACTTATCCTATTTTTCCCGGCACGGGGGCTTTGTATTGACGGCGTGAAATTTGGACTGTTGCATCTCGGCCTGCTCCTGGGCCGGCACCCGGTTGAATTGTTCGGTAGGCCCGGTGAACTTTGGCCCGGATCTGGGTTTGTCGGAGAAAGCCAAAGCCATCCGGTTCGGCAAGAACCGGAGCCGCCGAAGGAATTTTCCGAGCAGACGCCTAAGAGAGATCCGCCAACGCACCAATCAAGCCGGACGCATTGTCATGGCGGATCATGTCTCGCTGATCCTCGGTGAGGTTGGCTTCCTCCAGGGCCTTGAAGGTCCATTCGGCGCCGAATTTGGTGCCGTCGGTGCCCATGACTATTTTGTCCGCACCGTAGGCGGCGACACCGGCTTCGATGGCCCGAGCGCCGAAGGAGTTGCAGTCGACGAACAGGTTGTCGCGGCGAAGCCGGCTCGAAGGGAGGGGACGGTCCGGAGAATCCAGATAGTTCCGGTGATCCAGCCGCTCGATCTCATAGGGAATATTGCCCCCCAGATTATGCACATGCACGCGGGCATCGGGAAAATCGTCCAGGTAATTCGTAAAGCAGAACGTCATCATGTTGGAGGACAGGCTGGCCTGCATGTCCAACGTCCCCAGCCGATAGACGAAATTGTCGTCATTTGGTTCAACCCGCGGCCAGTCGTCTTCCGGCCTCGGGTTCCAGTGGACCATCACCACCGCCTTTTGCTCGTTGGCGACCTCCATAAGCGGCCGGTAGGCTTCCGCCGTTTCCCTGGTTACAAATGCGTTCCCCGGAAGGATCACTCCTATGGCGCCGGAGAGGGCCATGACGCGGCGGAATTCGTCGGCGGCGGCTTCCATATCCGCCAGGGGAAGTGAGGCATAAAAGGCGAACCGGCCGGGATAGCGTTCGGCATAGGCCTGGAACTCGTTGTTGATGGCCCGCACCAACGGGAGCGAGTCCGCAGCGGGCAGCCTTTCCGCCCACTGGAAAGCCCCAAAGGTGGACAGAACCGCCGTGGTGATTCCGGTTTCATCCATCTCCCGAAGCCGCTCTTCGATGTCGTCGAAGGCGCCGTCCGCAGGGGACGTTCCGCGCGGCGTCTCGAGCATCTCGACACCGTCCCGTTCCACGATCCTGGGCGGCTTGGTCCGGGCGCGCAGGAAATCCGCCAGGACCGGCGGGCGCCAATGGGAGTGCATGTCGATGGCCATGGAAATCTCCCTATTCCGATACTATCACACAAAGCTTAAGGAACGTGATCCCCGGGATAAAGCCCCCGGTGCCCGTCCCACTCATAAGGAGTGGAAAGGAGTGGGACGGAGTGGGACGGACGATTGGTGGCAAAACGCCGGGACCAAGTGGGACCACTTGCCGCTTTTTCACCCTAAATTTTCGTACTAGCATCTTCTCCCCAACCAGCCCTCAGCCTGCAGAAGAGGGCGCAAAACGGACTGTCTGAAAATAGCGTGCGGACTTAACTTCGTGCCGGTTCGAAACCCGGCAGCGGCTTACAGGGAGCGGCATGGCGACAGATCAGGCATCACAAGGGACGGAAAGTCCCGCCCAGGAACTGATAGGGACCACCAAGTGGCGTAAGCTGAGCGGCTGGCCGCTCTATATCCAAAACACGTTCCTGGCGGCCATTACCCTGTTGTGTGCGGCGTGGTCTATCGATCTTCACCACATCGTCGGCATTCCGGTGTTCAAGGAACAGTTCCTGGCCCTCATCTTCGCCCTCGCCATGGCGGCGATCTTTATCGGGCTGAAGGTGAATAAATCGGTCACCTCGAACGAGGTGCCTGTGCATGATTGGATTTTGGCAATCCTATGCTTGATCTGCGGCTTTTTTGTTGTCGCGACCTACCGGGACATCGTCGAGACCATTGGAGAGTTACGGCCGGAACGGGTGGTGCTCGGGTATGCGGCGGTCATTCTGGTGTTCGAAGCCACACGGCGGGCAACCGGATGGGCCCTTGTGGCCTTGGGCGCGGTGTTCATCGGCTATTCCGCATTATCCGACTTTGCTCCTGGTATCTTGAATGTGCCGAGCACGCCGCTGAACCGGATCGCGACATATCTCTATCTCGACAATAACTCTCTTTTTGGGACACCCCTCGACGTTACGACCAGCATCATCGTGGCCTTCATATTGTTCGGCAGGGTGCTGTTCGCCGCAAATGGCGACAAGTTCCTGAACGACTTTGCGCTGACGACCATGGGCAAGTACCGGGGCGGGCCGGCCAAGGTCGCCGTCGTGGCCTCCAGCCTGTTCGGCACCATTTCCGGCAGCGCGGTCTCCAACGTCGTGATGGACGGCCCCATCACCATCCCCATGATGCGGCGCTCGGGATATCGGGGCCACGTGGCGGCGGCCATTGAAGCCGTTGCGTCGACGGGCGGTCAGATCATGCCGCCGGTGATGGGCATTGTCGCCTTCCTCATGATCGACATTCTGCAGGTATCCTATGGCGAGGTGATTATCGCCGCGCTCCTGCCAGCGCTCATGTACTACTTGGCGCTGTTCATGCAGGTGGACCTGGAAGCGGCGAAACAAAAGCTCACCGGTGTCGATACCTCCGACGCGCCCTCCGTCGGCAATATCATGGCCAGGGGCTGGATCTTCGTAATCCCGATCTTCCTGCTGATCTGGACGCTGATCGCCGAGGGCTGGGCGCCGGGCCGTTCCGCCATGTTGGCGGTCGGGGCGACCGTCGCCGTCGCCGTCTTCAACAAGGCCACCCGGCCCACGCTGATTCAGCTTTGGATCGCAATCCGGGAGACGGGCCAGACCGTCCTCGAGTTGGTCATCATCACGGCGCTCGCCGGCATGATCATTGGCGCCATTCAAATCTCGACGCTCGGGTTCAATTTCTCGCTCTTGCTGACCCAGATGGCGGGGGACAGCGCGTTAAGCCTCCTCCTGATGACCGCCGTGGTGTGCATCATTCTCGGCATGGGCATGCCGTCCGGCGTCATCTACCTCATGCTGGCGCTCCTGATCGCACCGGCCCTGGTGGAAATCGGCATTCCAAAGATGGCGGCGCATCTGTTTATCTTCTATTTCGGCATGCTCTCCATGATCACGCCGCCCATTTGTATCGCGACGTTCGCGGCCTGCGCGGTGGCCAACACGGATTTCTGGAAAACCGGTTGGGCGGGCGTACGCCTTGGCGTCGTCGCCTATGTGGTGCCGTTCGTCTTCGTATTCCAGCCGGCCCTCATATTCCACGGCACGGCGATGGAAGTACTCACGGTCGCCATGAAGACCGGCATCGGGGTCGGCGTCCTGGCCGTCGGGATGGCCGGTTACATGTTCAGATCCATGACGCTGCCTGAGCAGGCCGTTTCCGCGATCTGCGGGGTGGTGATTATGGTGGTGCCCTTTGGGATGGCCTTTTCCTGGCCGCTCCTCGGCACGGCGGCGGTCATTATGATCGCCATTTCAGTGATGCAATGGCGGCAGCGGCCATTATTCAGCGGACAGGAGGGCTGACCCGAACGGCGCAGGTTTTTTTGAGAGTATGCGTTTGATCATCTGATCGAAAGCAGCCGGCGACGATGTTGCCGAAATCGAGTTTCGTTTCGCGTTAATTCTCTTCGGAGAACATTGAACCATAAGGGAGAACTTCAAGATGGTTAACTCAGTATCAAGAACCTTTGCAGGACTGGCGATCGGCGCCGGTCTGGTGACATTTGCGGCGGGTGTTGCCCAGGCGCAAACCATGGTGGTCGCCACGGACCGTCAGGGCAGCCTGATGAACCGCGTCGGCACGGCCATGGCCAAGGTCATGACCGACCATTCCGACATGCGGTTTGTGGTGCGGCCTTTCGCCGGACCGGACGCCTATCTGGATGCCCACAACCGGGGTGAGATCAAGCTCTCCGTGTTGACGGCCAGTTCCGTCTATCTGGAAGTGACCGGCGGCAACAAGGCCAAAAAGGTCCGCAGGAACTTCCGGATTCTCCGGGCCGGTCCGAACGTCCTGCGCTTGGGTTTGGTCGTGAGCAACGACTCCCCGATCAAGCAGGTCGCCGATCTTAAGGGCAAGAAGCTAACCTCCGACTTCGGCGGCCACTCCACCCTGCCGCTCTCCATCGCGACGGGTCTCGGAAACGGCGGTCTCACCTGGGATGACGTAGTGAAAGTGCCGGTCACCGGCGTGGTCGACGGCATCAAGACTTTCGGCGCCGGCCGTGTGGATTCCAGCTGGGCCGCCATGGGCATGCCGATCCTTCGTGAAATTCACGCCAAGAACAAAGTACGTTTCCTGAGCTTCGACGATTCGCCCGACAAACTGGCAAAAATGCGGCAAATGATGTTTCCGGGACTGCAGCTTTCCAAGTTCCCGAAACCCATTCCGCCGCTGGGTATCATGGGCCCCACGAACCTGATCACCTATGACACCTATCTCATGGCCCACAAAGACCTGGACGACGCCACGGCGAAAAAAATCACCGAAGCGCTGTGGAAGGGCACGGACGCCTTCACCAAGGCCAGCCCGATCTTCCGGGGCTTCGCCAAGAAGAACGCCGTGACCCTCTTTCCGATGGTGCCGTACCACCAGGCCTCGGTGAAGTTCTACAAAGGCCAGGGCCTGTGGACGGACGCGGCCCAAAAGGCCAGAAAAATGGCCATGGACATCAAGTAAGCCGCCTTCAGGTGCTACAATGGGACGGGGCCGGTCCGTGAAGACCGGCCCCCTTTCCGTAACGCTGATATGACGGCACTGGATGCAACACCGCTTTCTCCCGCTCTCGGGATCGAGGTCGCCGACATCGATTTGTCGAAGCCCTTGGGCGGGGAGACGGTGTCGGCGCTCAGGTCCTTGTGGCTTGAGCATGGGGTGATGCTGTTCCGGGGTCAATTCCTGGACGATCCCCAACTGGTGGACGCCGCCCGCCTCTTCGGTGAGCCGGTGGCGCCCAACACGGTGTCCGGGCCGGAAGCCGGGCGCGACCCGCATGTTCTCCTCATCAGCAACATTCGGGAAAACGGAGAGCCCATCGGGGCGCTGCCGGACGGGGAACTGCAGTTTCACTCCGACTCCGCCTTCCTGGCGGAACCCCTTATGGCGACCATGCTCCATGGCGATCGAATTCCAAGCCGGGGAGGCGAGACGTTGTTCGCCAGTGCGGCGAAGGCATACGAAACTTTGTCGGATGATCAGAAGGAGCGCCTGCGAGGCCTCGAGGCCGTAAACGCCTACGACTATTACACGCAGGTAAAGACGGCGGCCTATGATCGGACGACGGGACCCTTTGCCGTTCATCCCGTCGTCCGTACCCACCCGGAAACGGGCAGGAAAGTTATCTATGTGAACCGGCTGATGACGGAGGAGATCGTCGGCAAACCGGCCGAGGAGAGTGACGCGATTTTGGCTGATCTGTTCGAGCGGCTGGAGGATCCGGGGCTGCGCTACACCCACGTGTGGCGGCCGGGTGACGTCCTGATTTGGGACAATCGCAGTGTCCAGCATGCCCGCAACGACTTTCCGGCGGAGGAAGCCAGACTGCTGCGCCGCGTCGGGCTCAAGGGAGACCGGCCATATTAGAGGCCCGTCCGGCGCCAAACGGAATGCCTGGACCGGACCTCCCGGACTTGATGAGTTGCGCCGGGACGGCAAATTCGTGCGTAATGACGGTGGCCGCCACGCCCTCGTTCGGGGCGGGCGTTTCGAATGAATAAAGGCCTTTGAGCATGTCCGGTCGGACTTCCCATGTCATCGGCGTCGACATCGGTGGGACTTTCACCGACCTGGTCGGCATTTCGGACGGTGGCATCTATATCGAGAAATTTAGCACCGTGCAGGACAATCCTACGGAGGGTGTCGCGGCTTGTATCCAGGAAGCCGGTGTGACGCTTGCGGAAATCGATCAGTTCCGTCACGGCTCCACCATCGCCATCAACACGGTCCTGGAACGCAAAGGCGCCAAAACGGCCCTCGTCACCACGGAAGGGTTCCGCGACGTTTACGCCATCGGCCGCAGCAACCGGCCCGAAGGGTTCAACCTGGCCTTCACCCGGCCGAAGCCCCTGATTCCCCGGGAGCTGTCATTCGAAGTGACGGAACGGCTCAACGCCAAGGGGGAGGAATTGACGCCTCTGGACGAAGCGGGTGTCCGCCGGACGGGAGAACGCCTGAACGAGCTTGGCATCGACGCCGTCGCCGTCTGCCTCTTGCACTCCTACGCCAATCCGGCCCATGAAGTCTGGTTGGGCGATATCCTCCGGGAAACCTGTCCCGGCTGTTTCGTCACCCTGTCATCCGACATCTTGCGGGAGTACCGGGAATACGAGCGCACCTCCACGACGGTCCTCAACGCCTATGTGGGGCCGCGGGTGAGCCGCTATCTGGACCGGCTCGATGCCTATCTCTCGGATGGCGGCTTCACCGGCCAGAAACATATCATGCGCTCCAACGGCGGCTCCATGTCCATGGATCAGGCGCGGGCGCAACCGGTGGCCATGATGGAATCCGGGCCGGTCGCCGGCATGATCGGCGCGGGGCATCTGGCCAAACATTTGGGCTACGAACAATGCATCGGCTTCGACATGGGGGGTACGACGGCGAAGGCCAGCATGTTCCGGGATGGCCGGCCCACCGTACACGAAAATTACTTCATCGGCGGCTATGCGACGGGACAGCCAATGCAAATCCCCGTCGTGGATATCGTCGAGATCGGCGCCGGCGGGGGCAGCATCGCCTGGTGCGACCAGCAGGGCGGCCTCCACATAGGGCCGCAAAGCGCCGGGGCGGACCCGGGCCCGGCCTGCTACGGCAATGGCGGTACGGAAGCGACCATTACGGATGCGGATCTTGTGCTGGGCCGGTTGAACGGCGACCGGTTTCTCTCCGGACGAATGGCGTTGCAATCCGGCCCCGGTGAGGAGGCCATTGCAGATGCCGTCGGCGGTCCCTTGGAGCTGGGCCTGGTGGAGGCCGCTTTCGGCATTGCCAAGATCGCGGACACCGCCATGTCCCTGGCTGTCCGCTCGGTCTCCGTTGAGCGGGGGAGCGACCCCCGGGACTGCGCCATGATCGCTTTCGGCGGCGCTGGTCCTCTCCACGCGCTCTCCATCGCCCGGGACATCTCCATTCCGACCGTGGTGATCCCGCGCTTTCCCGGAAATTTCTCGGCGTTCGGGATGCTGATGGCGCCCTGGCGGCAGGACTTTCTGCGCACCTTCGTCGCGCCGTTGAGCGACGTCGATCCAACGGCGGTTCAAGGCCTCATGGAAGATTTGATGGGCCAGGGAACGGCGTTGCTGGAAGACGAAGGGTTGTCGGCAAGCGAGGCCGGTTTCGGCTACGCCGCCGATCTGCGATACATGGGCCAGGAGCATGCCATTCCCGTTCCGTTCAAGGATTCCAGCGATCTGAGAGATGGCGGATCGGCGCAGCTCCGCGCGGACTTCGAGAAACGCCACCTCGACCAGTACGGCCATGCGGCGCCCGGTGAAAGAATTCAGGTGGCCAAAATCCGTCTTACGGTGACGGTGGAAGGCGACACGGAAGCCGCGAAACAATGGCTGTCGACGCCCTATCGGCCCGAAGATGCCCGCCCGGACCAGGAGCGCCCGGTCTATTTCGCCCAAGAGACGGACGCGGCCCGGGCCCGGATCGTCTGGCGGCCAGGATTGGCGCCCGGAACCGAGATTGCCGGGCCGGCGGTAATCGAAGAACCGAATTCCACGACCTTGCTCTTTCCCGGAGATATGGCGAAAGTAAGCGAGCACGGTCATCTCATCGTTTCCGTGGGAGGGCCATAGGCCATGACCCGTAACGTTCATCCGATCACGCTGGAGGTGGTGCGCAGCGCCTTTGTCGCCTATTCGGAGGAAATGGCGACGGCCCTTTGCCGCTCGGCCCACAACCTCATGATTTACGAGGTGCGGGACTTCTGCTGCGGACTGGTGGACACCGACGGCGACCTCATCAGTCAGAACGCGGGCGGGCTGCCCATCTTTCTGGCGGACCTTGGCGTCGCCGTGAAAGACGGAATTGACCGCTATGGACTGGACGGATTTTCCCCCGGCGATGTGATCATCATGAACCACGCCGAGGTGTGCGGCCAGCACCTCAACAACATCGTCATCTACACGCCTTGCTTCCACGACGGCGAGGTCGTTGCCTTCGCCGCCAACCGGGCCCACTGGGTGGATGTGGGCGGCACAAGGGTCGGCTTCGGGTCGTACGAGTCGTACGAGATTTTTCAGGAAGGCTTGCAGTTTCGTTCCCTCAAGATCTATGACGCCGGCAAGCGTAACGACGCCATCTGGCAGATCATCGAGGACAATCTCCGCTTCCCGGAATCCTCCTTGGGCGACCTCAGGGCCCAGATCGCGTCATGCAACATCGCCGAGCGCCGCCTGGCCGAACTCTACGATCGTTACGATGCGGAAACCATTCGGGCCTGCATCGAAACCACCTGGGAACAGTCCGAGGCCGCTGCGCGGGAGGTGATCGCCGGCATTGCCGACGGCACCTATGAGGCGGAAGGCTGTCTCGATAATGACGGGGTAAAACTCGACACGCCCCTGGTCATCAAGGTCAAAGTGACCATCAAGGGCAGCCAGATGACCATCGACTATACGGGCACCCACCCGCAGGTCCGGTCACCTCTAAATTCCGGCTCCGGCGGTCTGGCGGCGGCGCGAATTGCCTTCAAAAGCCTGACCCTGCCGAACGCGCCGGTGAACGAAGGCTGTTTCAGACCCCTCGATCTGATCTCGCCGGAGGGCACCATTCTGAACGCCAAGCCCCCCGCCGCCATCGGCCTCTGGAGCATCGCCCTCCCGACGGTTATTGACCTTATATTGAAAGCCTTGGCCCCGGCGCTCCCCGATGTCATCCCCGCCGCCCACAAGGGGGACATGGGCGGCTGTTCCTTTTATGGCTACCGGGAAGACGACGGCAGCCGATTCCTGCTCATGAACATCATGGGCGGCGGCTGGGGCGGCCGGCCGGACCGGGACGGCGAAAGCGCGGCCATGTCCGTCTGCCAAAGCGACGTCCGCAACGTGCCGGTGGAGGTTCAGGAGACGACCTATCCCTTTGTCATCGAATGCCACAAATACCGCCCCGACAGCGCCGGAAGCGGCAAGTACCGGGGCGGCTTCGGCGTCGAGATACGCTACCGCTGTATCCAGGACACGACGGCCAACATCAATTTCGACCGGTCGGTCGATGCGCCGTGGGGGCTGCACGGGGGCGCCTCCGGCGCCGTTAACGAAGCGGTGGTCTATTTCAGGGACGGCCGGGAGGAACGGGTGCTCAAGCAGACCAACATTCACCTGCAGGCGGGAGACCGCGTGAGTTTCTTCACCGGCGGCGGCGGCGGATTTGGCGATCCCGGCGAGCGGGACGAAGACGCGATCCTGGCGGACTACGAGACCGGCCTGCTGACGGCTGAAAAAATCAAACAGGATTACGGCCTCTCTGTCGGGGTTGGGGTCACCGGCTCATGAATATGATCCACCAGGAACGCCAGGAGCGCCTCTTCGCCGCCATGGCCGGCGAAGGCGTGGATGCGGTGATGTCCTGGGGGAACGCATGGCAATGCGATTACCTCCGCTATGTCTCCGATTATTCGGTGCTGGAGGGGGATGCCATCGCCATCATCCTGAGCGACGGCGACCTCCATTTAATTGTCGAAGAAGAGACGGAAGCAGGGCGGGCCCGCGCCAAATGCCCCGGTGCGACGGTGGAGGCCGCCGACGATCTGGTTGAAGCGGCGCGCCGGTATCTGGCCAAGCTGGGCAACCGGCAAATCGTCACCGCACCCCGGACCCTGCTGCCCTATGGCCTGTCGGCGGAAAACCTCGACCGGGCCGCAGCCGACGGGACGGATTTGCTGGACCGGCTCCTCATGACCAAGTCGCCCGCCGAGATCGACGCCATGCGCCGGGCGACGGCAATGGCGGACGCCGGCTACCAGGTGTTTCGCGACGCGGCCAAGCCGGGGGTGGCGGAGTTCGAACTGGTCGCGGAAATCGAAGGCTATTTCCGCGAAGCAGGGTCGCCTGAAAATTTCATGATCATCGGATCGGGCGGACAGGAAGTGCGGGGCATGCACCCGGCGGGCGAGCGGCGGCTCCGGGAAGGAGACCTGGTAACGACCGAACTCAGCCCCTGCGTGGACGGCTATTTCTCGCAAATCTGCCGGACCCTGGTGATCGGCGAGCCGAGCCGGGCCCAGCACGACGCCTTCCAGGTCTATATCGACGCCATGAACGCCGGGTTCTCGGTGCTCAAGGCGGGTGTCACCGCGAGCAAAGTGGCCAAGGCGGAGAACGACGTGTTCCGGGATTACGGCCTCGAGGAATATACCACCAGCGAATACACCCGCGTTCGGGGGCATGGCCTAGGGCTGTTCCTGGATACCAAACCCCACATACTGGAGGACGTGGAGACCGTGCTGGAGGAAGGCGCGTTCTGCATCGTGCACCCGAATACATACCATCCGGTCGCCGGCTATATGGTGTTGGGCGACGCGGCGCTGGTCACCAAAGACGGCTACCGGACCTTCAGTTCGACCCCCACCGAACTTCTGTCGACGGTCGGGTAGGGCGGCCCCATGCGGCGCGGCCTGCTTTCCTGGTCCGAGACGGAGGTTCCTCCCGCCGTCCTGGAGGATCGGCTCGCCCGGCTTCGGGGGCGCATGGCGAATGAGGGATTGGACGCCCTGCTGGTCTACACCAACTTTCCCCGCCCGGCCGCCGTCTCCTACCTCACCCATTTTGTCCCCTATTGGTCGCAAGGGATGCTGATCGTGCCGCCGGAAGGGGCGCCCGTTCTGGCGGTGAGCCTCTCCAAGCGCGTCTCCAACTGGATCAGGGAGACGGCCCATGTGTCCGAAATCATCAATACGCCGAACCTGGGCAAGGAACTGGCGGCCTGTTTGAAGAGCGGCGGCCACATCCGTGTCGGCGCAGTGGAACTAAATCGCCTGCCGGGCGCGGTCATCAACACGCTCGAGGCCGAATATCCGGACATCGAACTCACCGACTCGACCGCGCTTTATCAAGACTTCCGGGCAACGGCGGATGAGACGGAAATTGCCCTGTCCCGCCGGGCGACGGAGATCGCCCGGACGGCATTGGCGTTGGCGACGCCCGGCGATGCCCCCGTCCAGGCGGATATCCTCTCGGCCATCGAACGCGCCGCCCGAATGGCGGGGTGTGAGGAAATATTGATCGATGTAGCCGAAGACCTCGCTGCCGACGGCCGGTTCCGCCGCCTCGACGGCCCGACGGCCTTCAAGGACCGCTACGCCGTACGCCTTTCCGTCGCCTACAAGGGACATTGGGTGCGTCTTGCCCGGAGTTTCGATCAGCGCTGGCCGAAAGACCGGGCCAATGAGCTGGAAGCCCACATTACCTCGGCGGCCGGTTCGGCAGTTGCAAGCGGCCTGCCGGATTTCTCCACGGGGCCCATAGGACTGGAAGCCTGTATCGGCACCCTGCCCCTTCAGTCGATCGTCAAGCCGGCCGCCGGGCAGATCGTCTCCGTGAACCGGACATGGCATGACGAGGAGGGCGCCTGGCTGGCAAGCGATCCCGTGCTGGTTGGTTCCGACGGAAAGAGCGCCCAGCCGTTGTAGGCCGAGCGGGCCGGCCAGTGCGCCGGAGGGCGGTATTGGAGGGAGCCGGCCTAAAGCATATAAAATTCGAGTTTCGTGGGCAGATTGTCGTTCAACAAGATGATCTTCTTGGCGGCGATCTTCCAGGCGTTGATCTCCCGCACCAGCCGCACGGTGTAGCGGCAGTTGGATTGGTTTTCCCGCCGGCGTTTCGGATCATAAACGTGGGTGACGCAAACGCACTTCACCAGAAGTTCGTCCCCGTGCGCCCCATCCTCCACCAGCACGTTGGAAATGGCGTGGGACGTTCGCGGCAGCACCAGGGATGCGGCTGATTTGCCGGACCGGATGCGCGTCACCCGCTCTTCCAGCCTGACGCGGGATGTCAGATAAATCAGCGAAATCTCACCTGCCGGATCGTCCGTGGGTTCGTGTTCCGTCTTCCAGGCAGGCACCCAGTACTCCACGTCCTCCGTCATCAGGTCGAGCCAGTCGTCCCAGCGCTGTTCGTCAAGGCAAAGTGCCTCCCGGTAGAGAAGCTCTGTCGCTTCGGACACCGATTCCGGGCCGCTCATTCCGCCGCCGCCCTCTCCGCGCCTGCTTCTTTGGAAAGAGCCGCCATGAGCCGGTCCCGCCATTCCCGGATCGGGCCGTGCAAAATGGTTTCGTCGCCGAGGCCGAGGGAACCGACAATGGAGCTGATGGGATTGAGCCCCAGTTCTGCCGCATCTTCGATGGGCTCATGGCTCACCGCCGTCAGGCCCCGCATATACCCCTGGTTCCATTCCACCATGTCGGCGCCGGGGCCGTCCTGAATGTCCTCGAAAATGGAGGTGTCGTCGGGCGTGGCCAAGCCGCTTGGGTTGAAGAACTCCTCGTACTGCCGGATGCGGAGTTCCCGCGCCGCCTGGGATTCCCCTTTGGGCGCGATGCAATAGGTGGTGATGTCGGTCCGGTTGGCGCTGATGGGGCGGTTGACCCTGATCTGCAGGGACGCGTTTTCCAAAAGCTGCATGTTCGGGAAGTAAAGGGCATTCCGCGTATAGAACATCCACTTCAGGTGCGGATCGCCGATGCGTTCCTTCAGCTTGCCGATCTCCAGGTAGAGAGGCCGGGCTTCGATTTTGTCCCCGCCGCCGAACATCACGTTGTGGCCATTGGGGAACACCATGGAACCCCGGATCACATCGCCTTCCGCCCGGTTCCGGTAAGGTGAATCCGTCTGGGCGTCGTTGGCGGAGCGGCTGTTCAGGATTTGGACGAAGGTCTGGTGGGTCGGCATGAAGTGATAGAGATCGGCGGAATTCTCGATCTGAAGCTTCCAGTTGCCGTGATAGGTGTAGTTCACGACGCCGGGGACAAGCTCCAGTCCGTCCTCGCTCTGGTCCACGCAGAGATCGATGAACACTTTGGTGTCGCCGAGGAACTCTGCCAGCGGCGGTACGTCGGGATTGAGACTGCCGAACATGAACCCGCGATAGGATTCGAAAGCCGGAATGGGGCGGAGGCCGTGATCTTCCGAATCGAACTCGTCGCCGTAAGCCCCCTGGTCCTTGGTCGTCAGGCCCACGTTCCGCCCGGCGCTGTCATAGGTCCAGGCATGGTAGGGGCAAACGTGAACTTTGCTGTTGCCGGTTTCCGTGTGACAGATCAGCGAACCCCGGTGGCGGCAGGCATTGATCAGGCCATGGATCATGCCCTCCCGGTCCCTTGAAACGATGACCGATTGGCGGCCGATATAGGTGGTGAAAAAGTCGTGGGGGTTTGGCACCTGGCAGTCAACGCCCAGAAACATCCAGCCGCCTTCGAAGATATGCTTCATCTCCAGCTCGAAAACTTCCTGGGACCGGTAGACGTCCGCGTGGACCTTGAAGATGCCCTCTTCCGGCCTGTCGATGACCATTGCATTGATGTCTTGCGCGTCCATCCGTCGTCCTCCGGCGGGACAATTCCGCCGGTGAAACTCCATCACGCAACCCTCTTCAGGTCAATGTCGAAGCGGCTTTTCGGGCCTGTTTTCCGGACATATACTCACTTGTGTTTGGGCATGATCGAGTGGGCTAGAGCCATGTCTGAGTTAACCGGCGGCCTCCTCGGCGCTTATGATCCGCACACGGCGGAACTGCTCGATTTTGCTTCCGCGAGACCCGCGTTTTTGGACGGCGGCGACACGCCCCGGGAGTATCTGGAACGCTGCATCGGCCGTCTGGAACACGACGAGGCGCTTCAAGCGTTTGTTCATATCGATCTGGAGGGCGCCCGCCGGGGCGCGGATTTGGCGGGCGAGCGCTACAAGGACGGCAAGCCCCTCTCCCCCCTCGACGGCATGCCCCTGGGCATGAAGGACGTGATCGAAACCGGCGACATGCCGACGGAATTCGGGAGCGAGATTTATAAGGGCTTCATGCCCGACATGGACGCCGCCCCCGTCTATTGGCTGCGCAAGGCGGGCGCCGTCATCCTGGGCAAAACCGTGACCACGGAATTCGCGGCCGATCCGCCGGGACCGACCCGCAACCCCTGGGATCTATCCCGTTCACCGGGCGGGTCATCGAGCGGTTCCGCCGCCGCCGTGGCCGCCCGCATGGTGCCCGCGGCCACCGGAACCCAGGTCAGGGGCTCGGTTCTCCGGCCCGCCGCCTATTGCGGCATCTTCGCCTTCAAGCCGTCCCTCGGCACTATCAATCTGCAAGGGGTCTCACCCATTTCTAGGGTGATCAACCATCTGGGCATCCTGGCCGGCAGCCTGGCCGACAGCTGGATCACCACCCGGCACCTGTCTCAAACCGGGGGTGGGGAGCCGGGCCAGTTGCCGCTGGACGGCCCGGCTGAGTTGCCCGGTGCGCGGAAACCCAAGACGCTCATTCAATTGGAAACGCCGGGCTGGTCGTTGACGCCGGAGAGTTCGCGGACCGCGTTCGAAGAATATGTCGAACGCCTGCGCGCTTCGGACCTAACCGTCCTCAACCGCCACAATAACGAGATAGTCGACGCCTACGAGCGGGCTTTGGAAGACACCGTTCGCATCTCCGACACCCTCCGGGGATGGGAGAACCGCTACCCCATGTATGCCTACCTGGATTCTCATCCGGATCAATTGAGAAACCGGACAAGGAAGCGCCTGGAAGACTTCCCGCCGATCACGCTGGAGGACTACCGGACCGCCCGCGCGGACGCCCTGGCGCTCCGGGACCGGCATGCCGCTCTCTCGGAAATCGGCGATGCCTTGATCACCTTGAACTCCGCGGGCCCGGCCCCCGAAGTCGCCACCACGGGCAATCCCATTTACGGGGACGCGTGTTCCGTCACCGGCGTGCCGGCGGTGAACCTGCCCCTCCTTGCCGCGGAGGGACTGCCCCTGGGCGTACAGGTGATGGGATTTCACCGGAAAGACGAAAGACTCGTCGCCGTCGGCCGCTGGCTGGCCGAGGCCTGGTTGTCAAAAGGGAGGAACTGAGATGAGCACCAGACGCGTTGTGGCGGGACACGATGACGATGGCAAAGCGGTCATCCTCTACGATGGCGAAGCCACCAATATCCGCACCCCCACCAAGGAGATCACCAGCACCCTTCTCTGGGTCACCGACGATACGCCCGCCAGCAATGACGGTACGGAAGATGCCGCGGACCGGCAGATCGGCATTCCGCCGCCCGAGACGGGCTCCATTTTCCGTATTGTCGAGTTCGCCCCGGAGGGCAGCCAGGGGGACGCCGAGGGGGCCGCCTATATCGGCGGGGCGGGCGCCATTCAGCAGGAAGAGCGCCGTCATCCCGGTATGCACATTACCAATTCCATCGACTATGCCGTCATCATGAGCGGCGAGATCTACATGTTGGTGGATGAGGACGAGGTGCTCCTCAAAGCCGGTGATGTGGTGGTGCAACGGGGCAACAACCACGCCTGGTCCAACCGGGGGTCGGAGCCCTGCCGCATCGCCTTCGTGCTCATCGGGGCCCATCCGGCGGCAGGCGCGGACGCCGCATCGGGTCACTAATCCGACAGAACATATGGAATGGGGCGACCAGATGAAATTCGGCATCTTCGACCATGTGGACACGAACGGGCTTCCGCTATCGGAGCTTTTGGACAAACGCATCGAGTATGTGAAAGCGGTCGAGGAAGCCGGGTTCTACAGCTATCACGTGGCCGAGCACCATGCGACGCCCCTCAATCTCGTGCCGGTGCCGGGGGTGTATCTGGGCGCCATCGCCAATGCGACGACGACTCTCCGGCTTGGTCCGCTTTGCTACCTGCTCCCCCTATACTCCCCGCTTCGATTGATCGAAGAGATCGGCATTCTCGACAATCTCTGCCATGGCCGATTGGACATGGGTGTCGGCCGTGGTGTTTCGCCCTTCGAACTCAACTACCACAAAGTCGATCCGGAAACTTCCCGGGAAGTGTTCCTGGAGGCGCTGGATGCCGTCATCAGCGGGCTCACCCATGATCACCTCACACACGAAGGCAGGCACTTCAACTACAAGGACGTGCCCATGGAAGTGCAGTCCTATCAGAAACCGTTTCCGCCCATCTGGTACCCGACCTCCAGCCCGGAAAGCGCAGCCTATGTGGGCAAGGGGGGGTATCATTTCGTCACCCTGGGCGCGATGGAATCGGCCAAGGCCTGTATCGCCGCATACAAGGAAAACTTCGCCACCGACGGCCCCCACCACATCGCCTCGGATGATTTTGAGGGCGGGACGGCCATCGGCGTGTCCCGGCATGTGATTGTGGGCAAGGACCATGGGGACGCCATGCGCATCGCCCGGCCCGCCTACAGGAAATGGCACGACAGCCTGACCAAACTCTGGCGGGAGAACGGTGTCCAGGGCCCGGCCTTCTCCCGCATGATGGTGGACGATGTGGAATTGGCCATGGAAGCGGGCTCGGACATCGTCGGCGACGCGAACTCGGTCGGCGGCCAAATCGCCATGCAGGTGGAAGAACTGGGAATTAACTACATGATCTGCCAATTCTATTTCGGCGACATGGCCCACGAGGACGCCATGGCCTCCCTGGCCCGATTCCGGGAAACCGTCATGCCGGCGTTTCAGTAGAGAGGCAGGCCTGATCGCCTAACCAAAATCAGCTTAATTGGGTAGTCAGACGCCTAACTTTTGCCCGCTGCCATCGCACCGAACCTCAAACGCCTCGCCAACCTTGCACCAATGCCGCCGCCCATCCCGAAAGCAGCCTGATTACAACGCCCGAACGGATAGGATGCGCGCATGTCCTGCTTGCTGAGGAGTGGAAATTTCGCCAGATCCGTTAGATTGTTGACTTCGGCAGGAACCGCCCCCGCCTTATCGAATGTTTCCCGATAAAACGGGACATTGTTGTAGGCATGGGCCAACGACCAACGAAGCCGCTCGGTTTGTAGGGCCTCCAATTCATCTCTACTGACAGTTTCGACAGCATCGTATGCGTCGGAATCGTCTGTGCGAGCCATGTGATATGCGAGTCCCTAAATCCTTATGAAACTACGCATTCGATAGTATAGATGGCGAAACCTCGTATGACACGGTCCCTGGGTGGCGCTTCTTTTCACCCCGTGGCACTATCCCACCATGAGCGATGACCGCCTGAATGCGATTGTCTGGCCGAAAGCCGACTTTACGGCCGTGCCCTACGAGATTTTCCGGGACAAAGAAATTTTCGACCGGGAGGAAGAAGAACTTTTTCGGGGGCGCACATGGCATTATTTGGGGCTGGAATGCGAAGTGACCCAGCCGGGAGATTTCATCACCGGCTATGTGGGGCAGACTCCTTACGTCTTGTCGCGGGCGCGTGACGGTGGGCTCCATGCATTTGTTAACCGGTGTGCTCATCGGGGGGGCGCCGTGGTTCGGCGTCTCCGAGGCAATTCGCAGGACCACAGATGCATCTATCATCAATGGTGCTACAGCCCTGCGGGCGATTTAATCGGTGTACCCTTTGAACGCGGCCATAAGGGTGAGGGCGGCTACCCCGAGGATTTCGACAAGAACGAGCATGGTCTTGAGAAAGTACGGCTGAAAGCATTTTGCGGCATCGTCTTTGGCACCTTGTGTGCCGATACGCCACCCTTGGAAGACTATATTGGCGAGGCCATTTGCGAGCGGCTGAAGTGCTATTTTCAACGCCCCATTCGCGTCACCGGCTATAACCGCCAGACCATCGGCTGCAATTGGAAGCTGTTCGCCGAAAACACGCGAGACCTTTACCATGGCCCCCTGCTCCACGGATTTCTTGCAAAATTCGGTATCTCCGCACCAACACAAAAGGCCAGTTCGCATCTCGGAGGCGACGGCGTACATTCCATGGTAACCACCTGGGCCGATGCCGATGCAATCTCGGCGGGCCAAACCGGCAGCCAGTCCAAAAGCTTACAGTTGGAAGATTCTAGTGTGGCGCAGGGGCCGCTGGAATTCGACGACGGCATGAATATGACAATTATCTCCCTCTTCCCAAGTTCTTTGTTCACCTTGGTCGCGAACGTCTATTCCATCCGGCAAATCCGTCCCAAAGGGCCGGACCAGGTAGAGACCGTCTTCACCTACTTCGTTTACGAGGATGACGATGAGGAGATGCTGGCCGTACGCCGCAAGCAGGCCAACATGTATGGGCCCGGCGGATACGTGGCGATGGAAGATGCGGAGGCCCTTGAACTGGTACAACAGCGCTTGATGGCGGGGAACTCCCTGGTCGAAATGGGGGGCCGCAATATCGGCGGCGACGTCAACACGATGCTGACCGAAAGCCCCGTGCGCGGATTTTGGCGCGGCTATTGTGACTATATGGGAATCCCGGTCGCAGGCGGTCAGTGAATCTCGGCCGTTTTCGAGAATAATGGGAGTTGGCAGACGGCAGTGTCTGCTACGGATCGAAGATGTTGAAGAACGTCGCCGATCTATGATTCCCCGGTCATGGCCGGCAAGCACTGGTTAATTTGGAGATCCTTACCATGATGGGCGCGGTGAGTTGGTGGCAGCGCAGCGCCGCGAGGAATGTCATGGTCTGCCAGTGGCCATGGGGCGCGTAGCCGTGCAGACACCGGCCCTTCGGCCCCCAGCCCCGGATCGGCACCATGTTGGTCTTATCCAGGTCTCGTCGATGAACACCAGGCGTTCGGGATCAAGCCCGGCCTGCCAGGACCGCCATCGCTGCCGGCGCCGGGCAACCGTCGCCCGGGCTTGTTCAAGAGCGAACAGGGGTTTTTTTAGCTCAGTCCCTCGCGCCGCAAAAACTGCCAAACCGCGTGGCGGGACACGCTGATCCCGCGGTCCTGTAGAATATCCCGAAGACCCCGAACCGTCAGGTGCGGCATCCGCTCGATCAGCTCGATCACCAGATCCCGATGAGGCTCAAGAACGCGGCGACGGCGACCGCTCAGGCATGCCGGCAGAGAAAGATCATCCGTTTCTTTTCGAAATGTCAGCTATCGGACTGCGTCACACTGGTTCGGTCCCTCTTGGAGGCGGGTGCCCTTTCGACCAGCGGCCTCGCTGAAATCGCCGATGTCTGGAGGAGCTTCGTGCCCGTGCCGGACACCAAACGCAGGGACTTGCGACATCGTCCTCCCACCCCGAGTGATCGAACGACAACGGTCAAGCATGCCCCCGCGATCCCTCACAACCCCACAGAATCCGTTCCGAATGCATTCCGAACTTGGATTCGGAAGAACTCTTCCGAAAATGACAACCCCGCTATTCTATTGGAATAGCGGGGTTTTTTTGGTTGCGGGGGCCCGCAACCACCGAAACCGACATTCTCTGATAATCTCGATCTGATTCGTTGTAACCTTCTGAATTTGCGAAGAGATTTGTAGTCGGCGCCCTGTCTGCCGCGAGCAGTCAAGTGTTGTGTACGGGCCGGGTGAAACGAAATTCCTCGAGAAGCTGGGCGATATTCACGCTTCCCCAGCACCGCGCCGTCAATTGCGCTCCTCTGGGCGGAAACGCCCCGTGGATCACCTTGATACCTCGCGTCTCCAAGAACTCGGCCGCCAGCACGAAATCCTGGTCTGATGAGACCAGCACCGCAATGTCATAGTTGTCCGCCTAGGCGAGGCTGATCATGTCGGTCGCCATGCGCACATCGACACCCTTCTCCTCGGTCCCCCTCATGTCGGCGCCGCAGACAGGGCACTGGTCGACCGCGTCGTGGCAAGTAGGGCACACGGGCGGCGAGCGCTTCCGCTGGCGTGGCACGATCGACACGCTTACGCCGGGAAACGTGTCCACCACCGTCGTCGCCCATCGGTGGAGCCTTCGGTCCCCGTCGCGGTCCGGAACGTACCGGCCCGAACCGGCCTTGGGTCATACAACCCACGCAGTGACATGGCGCCTTCCCGTGTTCCGATGACAAACCTCAGACCCTTAGGCGGCATGCTTTACCCCTTGCGGCTTGGGGACACGGGATAGAAGGGTTGACCCGTCTCCAGATGCGCTACGCGCACCCGCCAGAAGGCAGCTTGCAAACCATCCGGCTCGGTCCGCGATCCCTCCGCCCCGTCGGGCCATTGAGGGTTCAATTGTAAGTAAAGAGGTTTCCGACACATGCTTCGCTTGTATCTCGCCATAGGTCCTGTGGTAGCCCGACCCGCGAGCGACGGCCCGCGTCCGGTACATTTCAGGTCGCAGTCTAGCGCGACAATCAAGTTGGCAGTCCAGCGACAATCAGGATGGCAGTCTCGTTGAGGGGGTGGCGTCTCAGCCACCGGTCTATCACCGGCACGACCAAGCCGTTGAGTTACAACATGTTTTCTCTTCCTCTTGGTCATCACGGCGCTCGAATGCTTCAATTTCTTTAAGGCAGCAGGATATGAACCCGGTTAAATTGGAAACGCTCTAAACCTCCTTGCGGGGCCTTCCGCATCCCCTATCTTTTCCGGCATGGATGCCATGGACGCAGTCCCGGCCGGCAGTTTGGTCGCCCGTTTCCGGCAGGTGACCGGCTCCTGTCGGTAGTCTCTGGCAAGGTCGAGCCAAACGCAGGTGTCAACAAGCAGCTTTTGAACCATTTTGTCCTCGAATTCCGTTTCGTTCCTAATGTCGGAGGGCGCAGCGAAGCTGTGTTCTGGCCTACGCTGGGGCTTCGGCGAAGAGAGCGGTGTGTGAGAAAAGAAACAGCGGTGCACGTTGCGCGTGGGCCGGTTTCGCGCGGGAAAGTGTGTTCCAGCTGACCATGTTGTTTATGCCAAGATAGTAGCGAGCCGAGCGAGTACGTCGTCCATGATGGGATCAGGGACCGTTTCGAGATGCCTGCCGTTCCGGGCTTTGAGGTCAAGAGCGCGGGGCTGGTCGCAGCGGATGACGCCGGTAGTCCGCATGCCTGCCTCCTCTAGAGGAACGGCAAATCCTCTTCGGCGCGCGAAATTCCCGCCCGTGGTGATGGGCAGAACAACCGGGGTCCTCGTGACTTCGTTGAATGCAGCAGGGGAGACGATCAGTACCGGCCGCCTACCTTGCTGTTCATGGCCTGCCGTAGGATCAAGGGTGACGAGCCAGATATCTCCGCGTTTCACTACAGGAGCTCTTCGCCGACCGGTTTGGTGTTGATCCAGGCACGATCTTCATCGGAGGGAGTATCGATCTGGTCACACTGCGCCAAGAGTTGGTCGAGGGTGTAGACTGGGCGTACTCTTGGCTGGACGATGAGGCGACCGTTTTCAACGCCGATATCCACTGCGGCTCCGACCCTGAGTTTCAGGAGTTCGAGAAGGGCTGGGGGTACGGTCAACATGATGGACCCGCCTACCTTGCGCAGGTTCGTGGTGTGCATATCCTTCTCCAATTATTATACATAAATATAACCTTGCCGGAGTTGTAGCGCAAGGTTTGCCATGTACCGGCGTAGCGGCCAAGGCGGGCAGCTGCTCTTCCACCTCATGAGCTGCAGATCGGCACGGTGGCGGCATCCAGGTTCGTCATCCAATCTTTGATTTGCTGAGTCCCGCGGAATGCCAGCATGGCCATTCCAGGACGACCTTCCTCAGGTCGCCTCACGGCCACATACCCCTGCGTATCCGTCCGAGCGTCGAACAAGACGCCCTTCAGATCGAAGCCGCCCGTCGCCAAGCATTTTCGCAGCAACTCGTTCTTGCCGCCGGGCGAGGCCCGACCAGATGCACCAAGTATCGCGGCGAGATCCCGTAGCCGCTCCACGATCCGGCTCCTGACGCTGACCGGCTGCCGCTCGGACGAGATCCTGACCCTGCAATGGGACGACATCGACCGTGCGGCGCGAGTCATCCGGCTCCGCGATTCGAAGATGGGTTCGCGCATGGTGCCGCTGACCGGGCCGGTGCTGACGGTGCTGGACGGCCTAGGTCCTGTTGACAGTTATCGCATCCAAATGATCGCCCCGACGAGGCACAGCATGGCCATGTAGGCGGTGACGGTCTTTTCGTAGCGTGTGGCGATGCGGCGGAAGTGTTTGATCTTGTTGATGAAACATTCGACGACGTGCCTTTCCTTGTAGAGTTCGGGGTCGTACGGCAGGGCTTGCGCCCGCGACGGGTTGGAGGGGATCACCGCCGCCATCCCGGCGCTGCCGAGGCGGGCGCGGAAGCGGTTCGCGTCGTAGGCGGTGTCGGCGATCAGGGTCTCGCCCGGCAGCCCGGCGATCAGCCCCTCGGCCTGGGTGACGTCGCCCACCTGGCCGCCGGTAAGGATGAACCGCAAGGGATTGCCCAGGCCATCGACGGCGATGTGGATTTTGCTCGTCAGGCCGCCGCGCGAGCGGCCGATGGCCTGAGCCTGAGCCCCCCTTTTGCACCGGCGGCATGTTGATGCGCCCGCACGATGGTCGAATCCACGATCAGGTATTCGAAGTCGGGATCCGCCGCCAAGGCCCTGAAAAGACCCTCCCAAACCCCCGCCTTGGCCCATCGCGAAAAGCGCACGTAGACGCTGCTCCAGTTGCCAAAAGCGTCCGGCAGATCGCGCCACGGCGAACCCGCCCGGGCGATCCACAGCACGGCGTCAACGAACAGCCGGTTGTCCCGACCCGTCGAGCCGCGATCCGCCTCCTTGCCCGGAACCAAACCCTTGATCCGGTCCCATTGCATATCCGTCAATTCACGGCGAAGTCGGTCAATTCGCTTTGCGAAATGACCTTACATGACACGATCCCTCCAGTTGAAACGGTCTTGCTTGAAACACAACAACCATCAATAGTCCGTTAACTGTCAACAGGACCTGGAATTTCGTGAGTCCGTGAGAAGTGCACTCGTGGGAAATTCTTGCACAAAGTGGGACAACGTGAGAAGATATATGATGAAATATTTGAAGACACTTAAACTTGTGGCGGCCTTGGCTTTGGTTGCTGGGTCTGCCCATGCGCAGAGCGTGACCGAAGGTGACACGGTGGACTTCTCCATCACCCTTGACCATGGCTGGTATATTGCAGGCGTGTCGGGGAAAAAAATACGCGTATGGTACGAGACGAAAGATGGCACCGCCACGGGAGGTGAGGACTATGAGGCGGCTCATTCATCAAGTGACAATGTGGAGGCCGAGATACAATCTGCTTTTACAATTTCAGTGGAAACATACAGCGACGATGTGGTGGAAGGGGAAGAGACCTTTAATATCCAACTGAAAAAGGTGGATTTGTGGGTCGACTGCACCAATAGTTGGAATTATTTCTGCACCCATGGCTGGAATGCGGGGCCGTCGATCAACTCATGGTATATCAGTGGCAGTAGGACGGCTACCATCGTCGATGCGGGCTCCGCCTCGTAGAGTCGCAATGGGGGCTCGTAGACGGTTCTACGGGTCTGTCCAATCGAGACACCATCGTCGGCAAAACTCATCAACAAACTTTTCATGGGTCCTGAGCCTAGCCTGTGTCGCGCAAGCCAAGTCATCCGGCAGTCACCTTACCCGCCATACCCGACGGAATCGTCGAATCTGACCGCGTGACGGATTGACCTTACCGTCCCTTCGCTCCTTCTTCGTCAATACAAGGCTTGGCTTCCCAGATCGCCAAGCTAACTCCGCCGGCTTGTTCATCCACAGCAATTCCTGTCGGCCGAGCCGATCCCCGTTCGTAGTCTGCGTAGACGCACCTAGCTCCACCCTGTGCCATCCGCCTCTTGTTTCCAATAGCCGAACATATGCGTTTGATTCATATCCACTAATCATCACCATGCACTTGCACAGAAGAGCCTGACTGAGAAGCCGCTCGTGAAATCTTTGATCGCTTGCCTCTACGCTGTACCCGTGGCCCCTATCGGCCAAATATGGCGGATCAACGTATACTAGTGTCGCGGGCTTATTTGAGTACTGTATCAACAACTCCAGCCCGTCCTTATTTTCTATCCGAATACCGCGCAATCTCTCACTCACGCTCTTTACCCTTTCCGGGTAATTGTACCATCGATTTACTCGTGCTTCTCGGTCCTGTCTTGCATATGTATCAGATACCGAAAATCCACCACGCTTTCCGGCAATGACACCATTCACGCTCATCATCGCCTGAACCAGAAATTTTCTTGCGCGTTCCAGTTCACTCTCATTCCCGTTTAAATGTCGTGCATTCTTAAGTTCTGATCGTGCATATGGCGTTAGCTCAATCAGCTCAGCCAACTTGTCGCCATTGTCTCGCATTTGCCTCAATGCATTTACGACATTATCGTCAAGATCGTTGACGATCTCGATTTGCGCCGGCTCTTTTGCCAATGTTAGTGCAAGTGCACCGCCGAACAATTCCACCCAGCAACTATGAGGGGGCATGAACTCCAGGATTTTGCCGGCTAATCTTTGCTTTGACCCGTAGTATCCGAAAGCGCCAGGCGTTGCGACCGAAACCGGTTCAATTTGGGGCCTCGTGAGCACGGTTGCTTGATCGTCACATAGGTCAGTGTTGTGCTTACTACTCATGACATTCTCTTTCACTGACGTTCCAGTCGCCTTGTTCAATTCTCCACGCATCCTCCTTTATCAGTTCTTCCACAGGGTTCTCGATAACCCTTTTTTCACCAACCTGCGGTTTCCCGTTCCTTACAGGAACCAAGTACAGAAAATACGAACTACCGTTTTCTGTCGCAGTCTGTACTTCGTTTCGAGTAAAGATAAATGCCCAGTCCGTCGGACTAACTGCCTTGACTTCGATCAGCCGCACTCTGACCTCATCCGTACTGGTGTCCCTGCGAACGCTTGCAATATCGTAGCCTGCAGCTGAGTTCTCCATCGCGATATGAATCACCATGTTGGCATCTCTGTCGCCAACTGTGCATCGTTCAAACGTGACAACCTCCAACTCCGCAGCCAAGCCAATGTCCGCTTGGTTCCTCTTCCGAACTTTCAATTGCTCCGGTGATGGTCCCCTGCTGTGTATCGCCCTAATGAAGTCGGAGTGAAACCAAGTGCTGACCGAATAGATTCCCGTCGAGTGCTGGAGCTGAATTGCGCCCCCTTCCAAGAGGACATTTCGCGCTGCGTAGTACTCTTCGCCAATCCGCCCCCACTTCATCCTGAAGCGCCCGTCCTCTAGGACAAATGCGTGACAAACCGTGCGCAGCTCCCTGCCATATCCGGTGTCCGATTCCAGGACGGCCTTTATCACATGGGTGCAAAACTCCTCCCTGCCGGTGCCTAGCGCTGCGACCATGCCCGTCGAGACCCGATCACGACCAATATACCCACCATCGACCTCTACCGCGCCCATCGTCTCGAGGAACCTCAATGCCTCATCGAACCCGAGGGCGCGTTCACCAAACCGTCGTCTAGCCACCTGCCGCTCCAGCTGAATAGGCTCGCTCAACACGTCCACCAGAACTTCTATAGATATCAGGGTGAGACCTTCCCAATGCGAACCCTCGTCGCTCCTATGGGTGGTCATCAGGCGAAATTTCCCATTCCGGTAGTTCTATGCCTGCCAAAGGAAATTCCTGATCGATAACTTCCATCATTCGTGCTGTCTTCGCATTCAAATTGTCGAGAATCTGGCTCTCAAAGGTGTCTCGATACTTCAAAAAATGATAGTAGGATATCTTCTCCTCTGATCCTCCTACTCTGTGAATGCGATCTAAAGATTGCAGGTACTCTGCGCAGTTATACGACAAGTCATAGTAAATCGCATTTGAGCAAGTTCGGTGCAGCGACACTGACTCGGAACACGCCGCAGGATTTGCGATCAGAATATCCAGTCCACTATTCCGTCTCTTGAACGCTTCAATGATCTCCTCCCGGCTCTCTTCATTCATCCCGACTTCTGTCGGCGTTCCGCCGTATACGACTCTACTCTGAAACCCAAGTTCGTCGCATTCTTGCTTAATCCGCTGGAGCGAACCGACAAAGTTCGCCCATACAACAACTTTTTCACCTCTTGAGCGGAGATCACGAAGCATTACATTCAGTGTCTCCATTTTTGCGGGAGTTTCCAGATGACGGTAGTTCTGAATCTTGCTTATCAGATAATGATTCTCCGGGTCTATCAAATCCTCGGAATAATTCTCGATGGCTCCAAGCAGAAGGCTTGCATATGACACCGCCTGCCGTTTTCTAATCTGCCGCCCCTTTTTAAGGTCCAGGCTTGTCGCTAGATCAAGATCCCCTAAACTTTGCGCCAGCTCGGCAATCCTCTCTTCAATGCACTCGTACAGCTCACGCTCAACCGGGTTCATGTCGACTTCCACCGGGGGCAGAAACACAGGCTCCGACAAACCCAACTCACTCTTTCGTACCCGATAAAACAAATTCTTGATCTTGGGCTCAATCGTTTCCTTTGCGATACGGTGTTGACCCGCCTCAGATGCTTGTCTGATTCGTCCTCGACTCTTCGCATCGAAAATTGGTGCGTCGGGAAATAGTATATTGAACTGATTGATGCCATCACCGTAACTCTTCGGGAACGGTGTTCCCGTCATGATACAGCGCTTTGTCGCGAACCTGCTTGTTTCTGCCACGGCCCGCGCCCATACCCCTTCGTCCTGCTTCATGTAGTGAGCTTCGTCGACAATGAAGAACGCATGGTTATCGGGTTCACGAAGCAAGTCTTGCGCTTGCTGGCTGTCCCTGGCCAAAGTGTGATACGTCGTAAGGTACAGTTCCATAGGCTGAGAAATGCGGGAATAGTACTTTGAATGCCGTTCCCGCACGTCGCCACCTGCAAGGATTTCTACCGAAGCAGTCCTTCCAAGTGTTACCTCAAACACCGACTGCCAGGGTGCGAAACATGAGCGGGGCCCGACAACGAACAAAGAGTTAATCGCCCCTTTACTCCTAAGGTACTCATACACCGCCAAAACCACTGAGGTTTTTCCGGCTCCGGGGGTAGAAAAGTTGGCACTGTGCGCTACATGCAGCAAATGCAGAGCCGCCTTCACTTGGTGGGATAGCAATGGCCGCTTCAGCGCGAGCCGAACAAATTCAAGGAATTCGTTTGTTTCGTGCTGCGTCAAAATGCCGTTTTTGATTTCGCCGCCAACGCCCCGACTGACTTCCACCTCCTTGGCCGCCTCGTTTGCGCGTCGAACAGTTTCAATCGTATGGTGATCAAGGTCTAGCGCGACATCGGTCTCGGTCAGCAACGTTACGACCTTCAACACCAACTCCCGGCGTCCATGAGATTCGGCACTAAGCCCTTCTCCGCCTTGCCGAAATCCGTATAGCCTTAGCGTGCTCTTGGTTGCGGGAGACAACTTCCTCTGCGGGTCCGTTATGTGGACCGCGTCGGCGTCCGACCGAACGAATACGGTCATGTCTGATCGCTGGGTTTCAGCATACCGACTTTCTGAGCGGTCTTCACTTTTTGATAAATTTGGGTCTTTAAGTTTTCGGATTCGGAACACAGATCATTCGCTATCGCCAATGCCTCGTTCAAATCGTTTATAGGGATGTTCTCCACTATCATGTTGTCGTGGGTCAGCTTCTTTAGCGCATCACTCAATAAAGTAAGCGGCGCATTCTTTTCGCTGCCGGTTTGACTCGCCTCCCGGGCCTGGACCAAACGCCTTGTAATCTCTGTCCGATACTTGTTCTTCCATTTTTCCTCAATAGCTTCACGAGATAGCTGCTTGCCTTCAGCGTCTACCGTTTCCGCAAGGGGAAGATCGTGCTTCGTATTCTTAGCTAGTTCGAGCAGCCGAGCTTTGCCGTGTTCCGCATACTTCGGAAAGTCTCGCATGATGTCGTGCAACTTGCCAAAATCAGGCACGGTACGCAGGCGAATTACACTATAGGCTGCCTGCATTATGTCTCCTGCTTCCGTCTCATCTATACCCATCTTGTCGAGCCCCCGAGGGGTCTTCGCCCGCGTCCAAAATGCTTTCGATAAGTCTATAAAGGCTTGCCATCGGCCTTCGGGATCGCCAAGACCTCGCGAAACCGCCGAATATTCTCCGGGTCGATCGATTGCATCAAGATACTCTTCTACGCAATCAAGCGGTTCCAAGAGGTCCTTTTGGCGTTTCTTGACGGCCCGGCGAAACTCAGCCTCTTCCATGAGTTTGTATTGGGGGTCATCCCGCATTTGTTGTTCCAGGGTATAACCGCTCGATATCTTATCCCTAATGGAAAGCGCAGCATCGAAGCCATAGTAGTCAGCTTTGCCTTCCGTTTGGAGCTGATAGCGGTTCTCAATTTGCTCGATTTCCTTGAGTGTAGGTGGACCTCCTTCATCGCCGCTTCCGGGCAAGATTACCACCTTCATTGTCTGAAACGCGTCTTCCGCCGGATGCTCTTGTTGAAGCTCGTCTAAGGCGACCTTTCTTCGGTTACCGTTGATCAGGAAACCGTCTGCCGTGATTATCCCAGGTTCCCGTTGACCGTCGGCCCGCAATAACTGTTTCAGCTCGTCCGTCTTTTCCGGGTCCTTTTCACGAAGAAATTGGTGCAAGCGCAACTGAGCATCGCGATCCGTACCAATAAGGGGTCCCGCGGTACGCTCGTAGCTCTTTACTGACGAACTGATTCGCCCGTTTTCCTTTCTGAACCGCAGCAGGTCCAATGGAACCTTGTAGACAATTTCCTTTCGGTTCTCTGCGATGCCATTCCTGAAATCAATGCGGGTGCTCTCCGCTGGTGATGCCGTAATCTTCTTTTTTTGTATTTCGCGAGCGAAGTCTTCAATGATTTCGCGGGTTGCTTGTTGTGTGATGGCCATCGTTAAAGTGTTCCTAAATCAAGCGCCTTGCATGATATTCTTGCCTCATATGGGACGCCGCATCTTGATCGGCAGCAGCCCAGTGATCAACCCGTCCGTCGAAGTGGGTTTTCTCTCCCGTGCGCCGCGCGGCCACGGCCGTTCGATGGCGCCGGAGACCGCGGCGGCGATTGTGGCGCTGCGGCGTGAGCGTCCCCATGGGGCGCTCGGCCAGCAGCCGCCCGCGGCTTTCTACCATCCCTCGCCGAGGCCCAGGCCCGAACGGCCGGCCGAGCCCTGGTATGACTCGTGGCACGCCGTGCGCCGGGTGCGCACCGCCCTAGCCGACCCGGTGCGATCCATGAACTGCTACTACAGCAATTTGATCGAGGGTCACGACACGCATCCAGTCGATATTGAGCGAGCTCTCAATTGAGGTGGCCCCGGAAAATCGGACAGTTTGTTAAGGTGTATTCCACCGTTTGACGGAGGAATGCAGATAAGCAAGCGACGCAGGTTTTCGGGGGATCTGAAGGCGAAGATTGCCTTGGAGGCTTTACGGGGCGATCGGACGCTTCAGGAGATCGCCGCGCGGCACCAGGTTCATCCGAAC
>JAPPFK010000207.1 GCA_028823885.1 Rhodospirillales bacterium
CCAGTCGCCGTCGGGCACACGCACGCCGGAGGTCGTGCCGTTCCAGGTGAACACCACGTCGCGGCTGAAATCGGCCTGGGACATGTCGGGCAGTTCGCCGTATCCGGCCTCGAAGACCCGGACGTCGTCGAGCTTCAACTGCCTGGTGACGTCGGTCACCCAGCCCTTGCCGAAACTCTCCCACTGGAAGACGTCGACGCCGCGCTCGCCCAGGAGCGACCAGAGCGCCATCTCGACGGCGCCCGTATCCGACGCGGCGACGATGCCGATCCGGTAGTCGTCGGGCACGCCCAGGACATCCCGGGTGCGGTCGATGACCTCCTGCAATTTGGCTTTACCGAGGGAAGACCTGTGGGACCGCCCCAGGGCGGCATCGCTCAGCGCCTCCGGCGACCATCCCGGCCGCTTGGCGCAAGGTCCGGATGAAAAATTGGGATTTGCCGGCCGCGTGGCCGGTTTGGCTGGCAGGTTCATTTTGTACTCCCATCCTTCCAGATGGAGAGCTACAAACTAAGTTGTTGAAATAATGGAATTAAATACGTCCAAAATTTCGTGCAGCTAGTTTGTAATCGCCATCTGAGTTACCAGATGGGCTTGCTACCCGTTGGGGGGTAACGGCCCGTCGATGCTTCTATAGATGTTGAGGTAGCGCGTCAATGGGCCTCAATTCCTATGATTTTAGAAGTAAAGGCGTTACACGCTGTAGCACCCAAGCTAGGGAGCGATCTATGGGAAGCATTGCACGAGCATTGCCAGTCTATATCACCTTAGTTCTCTCGCCCGGCTTAGCCGCAGCAACAGAGAGTCGTATTGGGCGTCTGACACCCCCTACCCACCCACCTATACCTATTGCTTGTTTAACTCGGGCTCTTTGCCAGTGAGTTCTTTAATGTGCGCTAACACTTCGTATTCAAGCCGTGCCACTTGGCCCATCAATCTCAAATCCTTGGCAGTACGCCTATCTTTCTTGACCTCGCACGGGATGCATAGAGCGGCAGCGAACAGCTTCTTATTTGACCTCAACTTCGTGTATCCGCGGCTGCGGCTATGGTCTCTAAAAAATCTTCCGGCGGCGCTGTGAGATTTGCCGTTCTCAATTCCAGACTGAAACTGCTTGAGCCGGCTACGGAGACCACCGACCGCTCTGGACATTCCTACGTAAAATACTTCATCAGCCTGGACCGTTCGCCCATCCAGGTCTCGGCCTGAGTAGGCCAACACATAAACTCCTGGAGAATCCAATTCTTCACGACGATCCATAAACTCATGAAATGGACACCAGCGCTCAGCAAACAGTCTTTCTAGGAGCCTCTTTGACATGAAGAAAGTCCCCTACTGCCGGAGAGATTGTCCAACAAAATTTGTGCTAAAGATGCGCAATGCTTTCTCGCAACATTATCCGCTCAAAAGGGGAGATGTCCAAGTTGTCCGGCTCAATCGCGGCGAGACGAACCAACACAGCATCTAGATCGCCATCGGGCTCCAACCAATCTTCCAACTTCCGTCCTAACTGAATTGGTATGCCATATTCATCCAGCGCGATGATGGCGGGGTCCGAAAACAGATTTTCAACCTGGCCCGCGTAAGTGTCGTAGTTGCCAGGAGTTAAGCCCAGCCGTGCAAAGACCTCGCGCTGAATCAGGTTAACTGCCTGCAATAGTCTTGGTACGTGGAACGAAGCCCAATATCGAAGAAAATCAATTACAATTTCTACCACTTCACTAGCGTCTTCTCTTGTTTGTGGGTTTTCCACCTCTGAAATAATCAGATCACGGATAGAGTTATTCTGACTTAGTCGTTGTAGACGCCACGCCAACTGAGGAGCAGATTTTGCGCTTGCTCTGGTTTGGACACCAAGATGCGAAAAGAACAGTTCGCAAACTTTCAGGAGCTCATGATAATTCGGAAACTGGGTCCAGCTCATTAGCCTGTGATATTCATCAGGATTCTCCAATAACTCTTGAGCAAGAGAAATCTGAGCTTCTGGGTCTATGAACTTGTTTGCTCTGATGGTTTCATAGCTCAAAATCCCACTCGTTCGATACGGCTCTACACGACCAACGGCGAAATCGTTTAAGTCACCTTCGTCTAGTTGCACAAGAAGGCCATCTGAAGAATTCTCGTCCTGCGAAAACATTGGGATATCTATGTCGCCAAAATCCGGTTTTGGTGGATCCTCGAAATGATATACGCGCCCGACGAAGTGTTTAAACATTCGTCCGGACCGCCCAGCGATATTATTGAAGGTGAAATAGTCGAGTTTGTTCCTGGCGATCTGATTGTCATAAATGATCACATTTTTTGCGGCGGTGTTTACTCCTTCGATCAGGGTTGAGGTACAAACGAGGAAATTCATCGGGCTAGTCGCGGAGTTGAATTCTCGAACAACATGCTGAGCTAAGGCCCGTGCAATTTGTCCGTGGTGAATGCCGATACCTCGGGCAAATGACTTTGCGAACACCCAATCCGGATGATACTCCGAACCGATCCAATTGGCCGCCTCTTCCAACTCGGGCATTATTTCTACACCCAAGTCCTCTAGAAGGCGCTCAGCCACCTTCCGTGAACTCCCAGGTGACTGACAGAAAATTAGAGTTTTGTCGTCCAGGGTTCTACAAAGTTCGACGAGTGCATCTAGCTTGTTCTCGCCGGGATCAACTCGATGCGCCTCACTAACCACCGTTGCCTCGGTGGTGTGTACAAACTCGCACCGAAAATTATCTGTAAAGCCCGGCGGAACACCTCGAATATTCGGTCCAAGCATGTAGAATTGGCGAGCGTTTTTCGAAAGCTTATAAACAACATAGTTCAATACAGCCGATCGAATATCATCTCGCCCCCTTTGCGGATCGAGCTTGTAAAACTCGTCGATCACTAGAAAATCAATCACCCCGTCCAATTCAAGATCAAGCGCTCGCTCTTGCGTCAGAACAAAAATGTTTCTCTCCGCCTGTTCCTGATTTGGATGAGTAATCAGCTTGTAACGATCTGAGAACTTGGTAAGCCGTCGACGCGTCTCATCGATTAGTGAAATAGTCGGTACAATGACGACTACATTGTTCATTGACTTGGCAGCAATTACTGCATCAATGATCAGACTTTTTCCGAAACTTGTTGGTGCGCTCAATATGACGCTCTTGCCATCCATTAGGTCACGGTAAACAGCGGCCTGCGACCTATGGAAAACAATATCGTCCTCGTCTAGTTCCAAAGGTCGATGAATTTCAAACGCCAACTGATCCCCTACCGACAATTTGTTCGTATCTTGAATGTACGGAAATAGGCCGACTTGCCTGACTAGCGCATCCAGTACGGGCGACAAACCATTTAACGACCTTCGGTTCTCAAGCAGTCGAATGACTAGCTCTCTAGCCTCTGTCTCGAGTTCTTCATCGGCAATGGCAGTTCCCAGCGTTGATAGAATTTGAAGTGCATTGCCCTCAACAAATTCTGGACTGCCAATTTGTCCTCTTAGGTCCTCGAAGATCAGATTGTCTGCCATGCCTTTAACCTCTTATCGAGCATTTCGATTAACTCATCCTTGCTGTCCAAAGGCATCAAAATCAGATGAATTTTTACGTTTGTTGGAAGTCCGTCCTTGCTGGAAAAAGTCTCATAGTGTTTCCAAAATTCCTGAACCAGCTGCTCTTTACACTCTTCAGTCCATTTTGAATGTTCTTGTAATGTTCCACTCTCGTACGTTAAGAGTACGGGAACAGATATACAATCGAAAATATTATCCAATGAGGTATTTTGATCGATCAATTTTTTGAGGCGTTCGGCTTCCGGCCATGCCGGATCAATCTTATTCGACACCAGGACAAGCTCTTCACGAACGTAGTTTCTCTTTGTATGCGCCTTTAGCTCTGCGACCGCGTCAGTAATCGCTCTAGAGATGTCTCGATAAAACTTGGCTTCCCCTAGCCACAGCTCTAGAGATGTCTCTGCACAAACTACGTGAACCGCATCAAATCCTTTGACGGTGTCGTCGATTGAAGACTTGTAATAGAGCTTGGACACAGCCGGGATAGTATTGAACAGTTGTCGAACGCAAATATGGAGAAGCAATTCACCAAATTCTCCGCGAGCCTGATATTTATCGGAGTTGTAAACGAGATTGGCTGCTTTCCGGACAAACGAAGCCGCATTAACGTAGTTGATGCTTTCTCGCTCGGACCAAGTGAGTGCAAACTCCGGCAACCATTCGGTGACATGTTCGGATAAGCGCGCGGCTCGCCACTTACCGTCCTCGTAATCCGCGGTCAATCCGGATAGGCCGGGCTCAGCCCCGAGTTCGTGGACCACGACCTCCAGAAAAGGTGGGGGAGTTTCCATTCAAATACTTACCATAGAATACTGGCTGTATTCGTAACTAACACTTCCACCACTAGATGTTGAGCAGTTAATTCAACGCGACTTTTGAGATCCAACACTGGAGGGAGATTGGCTACCTCAACGATTGCACGCAGCTTTGATCGCACCCAAGGTAATCGGTTCGCTAGACCGCGAGTTTCCCATGATGGAATATTTGATAATTCCGTCCTTAAACAGCACCCAGTAGGGACTGTTTCCCGTTGGGGGACCGTGGCCCGCCGATGCTTCTATAGATATGTGTTCACGGGGTCAACGTGCGTTTTGCGCATGTCTCCCCCGCGTCGCATACATAGCGGACTATTCGAAACCGAGCGCGGCGTCGCCGAAGCCGGAAACGAACCTGGCGGCGGTCTCACCCGTAACCCGGCCCTCAGACCTTCAGCGGGATGGGGTCGTCATCGGGCGCTTCCGCGCCGACGAACACCGCCATGAGCCCCACTTTGCAGAAATGTCCGATGGCGCCGATGACATCGACCATGGCCGGGTAGCCGATGAGATCGGCGGCGCGCTCGAAGGTGGCGTCGCCGGCTTTCTTTTGCTCAAGGGTTTCCTTGGCGAGATCGTAGACCGCCGCGTCCGCGTCATTGTCGAAGTCGGGCCGGCGGCCGTCGTTGACGGCGTGAATGATGGCGTCGCTCAGCCCCGCGTTGCGCGCCAGGCCCACCTGGGCGAACCAGGGAAACTGCGCGTCCCAGAACCGTGCGGTCATCAGCGCGACCATGCGCACCTGGGGCTGGGTCAGGGCGCAATCGGCGAGATGGTCGCTCACCTTGTTGGTGGCCTCCCAGAGACCCGGTGAATAGACGTAGCCCAGCGACGGCCCCGAGACCCGGCCGGTCGTGGCCATGACGTCGTCGTAGACCCGCGCCTGCTCGGCATCCATCTCGTCCCGCGATACCGGTGGAATTCTGGCCATATTCTCCTCCTATCCTTAAGGGCCGCCGCGCTATGACGGCGGGGCGGCCTGCGTGTCGTGGGCGGGGATCGCGTCGAGGTCCTTGACCCACGGCTGGGCCGAGCGGGTCCAGACCTGCCATTTGGGCCGAATTTCGGCCTTTTGTCTGACGATTCCCAAGCGGACGCTGAACAGGCGAGGCTTGCCGTCGGTTGGATCGTCGTAGGACGTGGCATAGATGCGGGCGCCGCAATCGGGGCAGAACAGCTGGTTCCGTCTGTTGCCGTTCTCGGCGGTCTTCACGTAGACCTTGGGCGTTCCGGATTTCATGGTGAAGTCGGTCTCACGGACCTGCACCACCGCATTGTAGGGCGCGCCGGACATCGTCTGGCAGTCGGTGCAGTGACAGATTCCGGCCCGCTCGGGATCGATTTCCGCCTCGAAAGTAATGCTGCCGCAATGGCAGCCGCCGTCGATATGCATCGCGCCCTCCTTTTCTTTGCCGCCCGAACAGGGAACACTACCCCTCAGCATAGCCCATCAGGGGGGTCGCGTGGATACATCGGTTTTGATCGCCGGCGGCGGGCCGGTGGGCCTCACCCTGTCCCTGACCCTCGCCCGGTTCGGGATCGGCTGCGTGGCGGTCGAGCGCGCCGCCGGCACCACCCAACATCCCAAGATGGACATCACCAACGGCCGCTCCATGGAGATCTTCCGGATGCTGGGTGTCGCGGATGCCATCCACGCCGCCGCCGTGCCGGATCACATCTGCCACGATGTGAGCTGGGCGACGTCTCTCACCGGTCACGAGATATACCGCTTCGCCTATCCGGGCCCGGCGGAGGCTCGGGAGACCTACCGGCGGCGAAACGACGGCACCCGGGCGCTGGAGCCGGACGTCCGGATATCGCAAATCGTCGTCGAACCCCTGCTCCGCGACGCGGCGCTGGCCTCCCCTCATGTGACCATCCGTTACGGCGCCGAGTTCCTGGATTTCGAGCAGGACGCGGACGGCGTCACGTCCCGGGTTGAAATCGCCGAAACCGGCGAAATCCGGGAAATCCGCAGCCGATATCTCGCCGGGTGCGACGGCGGCAACAGCCGGGTGCGCCGGCAACTCGGCATCGGCCTCTCCGGCGAGGCCAACATCCGCACCCGCTACAGCGTCCACTTCATCTCCAGGGACCAGGCGGCGTTCGAGCCCTGGGGGCCGGCCTGGCACTATCAGTCGCCGGTCCACGGCACCCTGGTGAGCCAGGACGGGAAGGAGCGCTACACCCTCCATTCCTACCTCGCGGACGGCGAAACCCCGGAGACGGTGAACCCCTACGACAAGGTCAGGTCCTTCGTCGGCGCCGATTTCCACTTCGAGCCGCTCCGCGCCCTCAACTGGCAGAACAACCTCCTGATCGCCGAGGGATACCGGGACCGCCGGGTGCTGCTCGCCGGCGACGCCGCCCATCAATACATCCCGACCGGCGGTTACGGCATGAACACCGGGGTCGGCGACGCCTTCGATCTCGGCTGGAAGCTCTCGGCCGTGATCCAGGGCTGGGGCGGCGACGGGCTGCTCGACGCGGTCCGGGAAGAACGGCAGCCGGTGGCCCTGCGCAACCGGGAGGGATCGAAGCGCCACGCCGAAGCCCGGCTCGCCATCGGCGAGATCTGGCCGGACGGCATCGAGGCCGCGGGCCCCGAAGGCGAGCGGCTACGCGCCGGACTCGCCGATGGAATCCAGAAAATAGGCAACGCCGAGAACGAAAGCCTGGGAATCGAGCTTGGCTACGGCTACGCCGGCTCGTCCATCGTCTGCAACGAGGACGGCGACGAAACCCAGGATGATCCGTTGGTCTATGTTCCCACCACCACCCCCGGCTATCGGCCGCCGGGGATTTATCTCGGGGACGGGACGCCGATCTTCGGCCGTTTCGGGATCTGGTTCACCCTGGTGGATTTCGGATCGGACGGCGCCGCCGGCGCCTTCGAGGCGGAAGCCGAGACCTTGGGCGTCCCTTTGCGCACCGTCTTCATCGGCGACGGCCATGCCCGCGCACTCTATGGGTACGATTTGGTTCTGGTACGCCCCGATCAACACGTGGCCTGGCGCGGAAACCGGGCTCCTGGCGACGTGACCGAAATCCTGCGCCGGGTCTCGGGAAACTAGGAATTTATCGGGATGCAGGTGTCTTTCCCGACGGCGGATGCGGCGACGGGCGGTATTCCCGGCCGACATTCAAATGGATTCCGCGGCCGTTCCGCAATCCGACCGCCTCCCTCTTGTCCCGATTCCGTGTTGGTGCAAGGATGGAAAAAACACGGAGGGTCATGCCCCATGCGGGTGCCCGACGCCATCGACACGGCGCGGCTGCGCCTCAGGCGTCATCAGCGGAAGGACGAGGCCGCCTTCGTCGCGTTCATGACCGACGAGGAAGCGACCCGTTTTCTGTTGCTGACCGCGGGCGAGCGTACCGAGGCGGGGGCGCGCGCCCAATTCAGCCGGGCGCTGAACCTCTACGAAGTCGCCGAACCGATCTTTTCGCTGACCATCGCCGACAGGGAAACCGACGCCTTCGTCGGGGCGTGCGGACTGAACCCGATCGTCGAGGAACCGGCGGCTCGCGAGATCTTCTATGACGTTATCGTCGAACAGCAAGGCAAGGGCTATGCGCGGGAGGCCAGCGAGGCGCTGGTCGACTACGCCATGAAGGAAGCCGGGATTCCCAAACTGGTGGCGTTCCTGCGGCCGGAGAACACCCGCGCCGTCGCCGTCGCCGAGTATCTCGGGTTCGAGGACCACGGACCGGCGATGAAGCACGGCCGCTCGGGCCGCCGCTATGTCCTGTCGGCGGTTAAGCCGGCGTGACCTCGAGGTTGCGAAAGAACCCGTCGGTTCCGTTGTCGACGTAGAGCCCCACCGCGCCCGACGCATCGCCCCCGAGCTTCAGATCATTTATCCACAAGGTCGGCTGATCGGCGCCGTGGACGTACAGCTTGGCGGTCGCGCCCGACACGGCCACCCTCAGCGACGTCCATTCGGCCGGCGCCAAATCCACATAGGCCTCGTACTCGCCCGCGGCCTCGGCGCGCAGCCGGTCGAATTTGTAGTCGGGATAGGAAAAGTACTGGGTGGCCCGGTTGCGCCGGAGCTGCACCTCGGCGCGGCCGTTGGCCGGGCGAATATACATGCTCTCGAACCGCGAGCAGTCCGGCGCGATCCGGAACGCGACGCCGATGAACCCGCGGGCGCCGCCTTCGGCATCGGGCAGCACGTCGCCCGCCACCTCCACGTCGATGGTGCCGTCGCGGAACGCAAGTCCGTCCAGCATGACGAAGGTCGGCTCGTCGGCCGCCGTGATCTCCTTGAGCTTCTGCACCCTGAGCGCCGCCGCGCCCCGATGCTCGCCGATTTCCATGGTCACCTGATGGGCGGTCAGACCGTCCAGATTGTCGAGCGGGTGTTCCACGATCCGTTCCTTCCCGGGTGAAGATCAGATGCCGTAATACCACGGCGCGAACAGGGTGAATGCAAGCCACAAAACGACGACCAGCGGCACGCCGGCGCGGGCGAAATCGGCGAAGGTATAGTGCCCGGGCCCCATCACCAGCAGACTGGTCTGGTAACCGATGGGCGTCGCGACGGCGCAGTTGGCGGCGAACACCACGGCGACGGCGAAGGCCTCGACGGGCACGCCCAGTTCCCGCGCGACACCGACGGCGATGGGCGTAAACAGCACCGCCGCCGCCTTGGCGGAAATGACGTTGGACAGCGCCGCCACGAGAAGGAAGAAGGCCGACAGCACCACCCAGGGCGGCGCGCCGAACAGGGCATCGATCATGTTTTGCGCGAGGTAGGCCGCGCCGCCCGTCTCCTGCATGGCGAGCCCCATGGCCAGCGCCGCCGGGATCATGGTGAAGATCTTGGTATCCAGCGACCGCACCGCGTGCTGAATCGAGAGGACGCCCAGCGCCACCATGGCGACGGCGCCCCCCAACGCCGCGATGACCACCGGCAACAGGCCCGTCGCCGCGCAAAATACGACCCCGGCGAAGATCAGGGTGGCCCGGCGGGCGTGATCCAGCGCCGGCAGTTCGGCTTGCGACCATTCGAGGAGCACCACGTCCCGGTTGGCCCGGAGCCGCCCGATATCCTCGGGCTGTCCCTGCACCAGCAACACGTCGCCCTCTTCGAGGCGGATTTCGGTGACGGGCGTGCGCAGCATCCGGGCCTGGCGCTGGATGGCCAAGACCACCGTCCGGTATTTGTGCCGGAAACCGATCTGGCGCAGGGTATAGCCGTTCATTCGCGAGGCTGGCGCCACCATCACCTCGGCGAGCACCCGGTCGCCCATGGTCCAGGGCGCGCCCTCCGTCTCCCGGCCGTCCTTGAGGTCGGGAATCAGCAGATACGGGTCGTGCGCCACCGCCTCTTCGAGCGCCTTGCGGGTCGCCGCCACCATCAGCACATCGCCCACCCGCAGGGTGACGTCTTCGAAGGGCGGCATGATCGCCTCTTCGTCCCGCTGGATCATGCGGAGCGTCATGTCTCCATAGGCCCCGAAGATGCCGCCGCGGGACTTGAGCCCGACCAACTCGGAACCCTCGGCGATGGTCAGCTCGGCGAGGAACTGACGCCCCTCGCCCTCGACCAGCTGGCTGGCGTAGGACGTTCGGTCCGGGAGCAGCCGCGGCACCACCAGCACGACGAAAACCAGACCGGCGGCGGCGAGCACCAAACCCGGCACGGTGAATTGGAAGAAGGAGAACGGGGTTTCGCCGAGCTCGTCCATGGCGCCGGAGACCAGAAGGTTGGTCCCCGACCCGATCAGCGTGGTCATGCCGCCGAGCACCGCGGCGAATGACAGCGGCATCATGACCTTGGAGGGCGATACCGCGAACCGGCCGGCCACCGCTTCCATGATCGGGATGCAGATCACCACCACGGGGATGTTGTTCAGGAAACCGGAGACCAGGAGCACCACCAGCAGCGTGACAACGATGGTCGGCCATTTGAGGCCGCCGCCCAGGGACATCACCAGTTGCGCGCCCCGGTCGAGGACCCCGGCCCGCACCATCCCCTGCCCCACCACCAGCAGCGCCAGCACGGTGATCAGGGCCGAGTTGGAGAAGCCCTGGATCACCCGTTCGGCATCGAGCACGTTGGCGCCGTCGGCCCCGACGATGGGGAAGAACTGGAAATAAACGGCGATCACCGCCAACAGCCCGATGGACGTCACCTCGATGGCGATCTTCTCGATGGCGTAGAGGGTGAGCGCCGCCGCAATGAGGGCGAAGGTCACCCACATGGAGAGGGTGCCGGAGGCCGCGGCGCCCGCTTCCACGGCTAGAGCGCCTCCTCCACCGCGCGGCCAAGCTCCCGGGTGCTCGCCGAGCCGCCCATATCCGGGGTCAGGCAGGAGCCGTCCGCAAGCACCTTCTCGATCGCTCCGACCACGGCCCGGCCGGCGTCTTCATGGCCCAGGTGATCGAGCATCATCGCGCCGGACCAGATCATGCCGATGGGATTTGCGATGTTCCGTCCGGCGATGTCGGGGGCCGATCCGTGGACGGGCTCGAACATGGACGGAAACTCCTTCTCCGGGTTCAGGTTGGCCGACGGCGCGATGCCGATGGTGCCCGTCGTCGCCGGACCGAGATCGGAAAGGATATCACCGAACAGGTTGGAGCCCGCCACCACGTCGAACCAATGGGGATTGCGGACGAAATGGGCGGTCAGGATATCGATATGGAACTTGTCCACTTCGATATCGGGATAGTTGCCGGCCATGGCCTCCACCCGCTCGTCCCAATAGGGCATGGTGTGGATGATGCCGTTGGACTTGGTGGCCGACGTCAGGTGTCTGGCGGGCCGGCGGGAGGCCAGCTCGAAGGCGAATTCGAGAATACGGTCGACGCCGCGGCGGGTGAACACGGTCAACTGGGTCACCGTCTCGTCGTCGGTATCGGCATAGAGCCTGCCGCCGATCTCCGAATATTCCCCCTCGTTGTTCTCGCGCACCACCATCATGTCGATGTCGCCCGCCGAGCGGCCGGCAAGGGGCGACGGCACCCCTTCGAACAGCCGCACCGGACGCAAATTGACGTACTGTTGGAAGTCGCGGCGGATGGGGATCAGCAGGCCCCAAAGGGAAACATGATCGGGCACGCCCGGAAACCCGACGGCGCCGAGGTAAACCGCGTCATGTTCGCGGATCGAGGCGAGCCCGTCGCCGGGCATCATGGCGCCGGTCTTGTGGTAGCGCTCGCAGCTCCAGTCGAGTTCGTCCCACGAAAACTCGACGCCGTGGGCGCGTCCCACGGCTTCCAGCACCCGGATTCCCTCGGGCATTACCTCGGCGCCGATCCCGTCGCCGGGAATCACGGCGATCTTGTACGCAGCCATCTGCCCCCGCGTAGGTCAGGTCCCGTCGTCGAGATGGACGTTGATCCGCCGGTTGTGCTTGCCCTTGTTTTCGATCTTGCCGACCCGCACCCGGCCGATTTCGCCCGTCTCCCGTACATGGGTACCGCCGCAGGGCTGCAGGTCAACCCCGTCGATGTCGATCACCCGGACGCTCCCCTGGCCGCTCGGCGGCTTGACCGACATGGTGCGGACCAGTTCGGGCTGGGCATCGAGTTCGTCATCGGTGACGGACGAGAAGCCGACGGCGTGGTTTTCGCCGATCAGACGGTTGAGTTCGGCCTCGATGCGCTCCTTGTCGAGGGATGTGTCGGGCAGGTCGAAATCGAGCCGGCTCTTCTCCTCGCCGACCTGACCGCCGGTGACGCCGCCGTCGACCACGGCGCAGAGCAGGTGGAGCGCGGTGTGCATGCGCATCAGCCGGTGCCGCCGGTCCCAGTCGATCTCGGCGGTGAGCGCAGCGCCGACGTCCGGCGCCGAAACGCCTTCGGCCAGGACATGAACGTGGTCCCCCGTCTCCCGGTCCTTGTAGGTATCCACGACCGCCAGCGCCGACCCGTCGGCCAGGGTGAGGGTCCCCCGGTCGCCGGGCTGCCCGCCCCCGACGGGGTAGAAGACCGTGCGGTCGAGCACCACACCCCGGTCGGACACGCCGGTCACGGCGGCCTCGCACGATTTGAGGTAGGAATCGCTTCGGAAGAGTTCATCGGTCATGTCGGTTTCCTCACGCCAGCACGGACTTTAACAGTTCCGCGTCAACATTGCCGCCGGAGTGCACCAGCCCCACTTTCCGGCCGGCCATCCCGTCTTTTTCCTTCAGCAGCGCGGCCAGCGGCGCGGCGGCGGCCCCTTCGGCCAGATTATGGGTGTCGGTGAAATAGATCCTCATCGCCGCCCGGATTTCATCCTCGGATACGGTCACCACCCGCTCCGCCCCGGCCAGGATGATCCCGAGCGCCGTCCCGTCCGGGACCCGGCAGGCGAGCCCGTCGGCGATGGTGTCGGCTGAATTGGTCGAGACCGGCTTCTCCCGATCGAAGGACAGGGCATAGGACGGCGCGTTCTCCGCCACCACCCCGACGATCCTGGTTTTGAGGCCCAGCGCATCGCGGGCCGAAATCATGCCGCAGATTCCGGAACCCATGCCGATGGGCACATAGACCGTATCCAGATCGTCGCGGGCGCGGAGGAATTCCAGCGAGTACGTGCCGACGCCCCGCATCAGCAGCGGATGGAACGGGCCGATCATGTGGAGGTCCCGTTCTCCCGCGAGATCGCCCGCGTGCTCCCGGGCCTCCTGGAAGTCGCTGCCGACCTCGACGAGGTCGGCGCCCAGCGCCCGCATGGCGGCGTTCTTCTCCGGGTTGTTGCCGTGGGGCACCAGGATGGTCAGCGGCACCCCCGCATGTCCGCAGGCGTAGGCCAGGCTTTGCCCGTGATTGCCGCGCGTCGCCGAGACGATTCCCCGGGCGCCGTTGTGGCGCCTGGCGAAGTCGTCGAGATAGACCAGCCCGCCCCGCACCTTGAAGGCGCCGATGGGCGTGTGGTTCTCATGCTTGACCCAGACCTCGCACCCGGCGCGCCCGGACAGCAGCGGCCAATGAAGTTCCGGCGTCGGTTTCATGTACCGGTAGACGGTCTCCTGCGCCGCCTCCAGCTCGCTCAGGCTTGCGGTATCCATGGGCCCGTACCTTCGAAGACACCAGGGCGGTTTTCAATGCCTTTATTGTCCGGCGCCTACCGTATGCCCGTGATTGAGAGGGCCGTGGCCGGAACCGAAGCCGGGTGCGGTCCGGATCGCCTCGATGACATAGTCCCGGGCGCGGGCAACGGCCGCCTCCAGGGCCAGCCCTTGCGCGATGCCCGTGGCGATCGCCGAGGCAAGCGTGCAGCCGGTGCCATGGGTGTTGGGCGTGTCGATCCGCGGGCCGGCGAAACGGGCCACGCCGTCGCCCGAGACCAGCAGATCGACGACCTCGCCGCCGTCCCGATGGCCGCCTTTCAGCAGCACCGCCTTCGGGCCCAGGGCGAGCAAGTCCCGCGCCAGCGTCTCGGCGCCGTCCAAACCGCCTTCGGCGCGTCCGGCGAGGCTCTCCGCTTCCGGCAGGTTCGGCGTGACCACCGCTGCGCGCGGCACCAGGACGGATTTCAATGTCTCGACCGCCTCCGGCGCCAGGAGTTTCGCGCCGCCCTTGGCGACCATCACCGGATCGAGGACCACGGGAATGCCGGCGGCCTTTGCATCCAGGACGCCCGCGGCCGCCTCGATGACCTCCGGCTGGCTGAGCATGCCGAACTTGATGCAGTCGGCGCCGATATCATCGAGCACCAGTTCCATCTGTCGGGTGATGAACTCGACGGGCACGTCGTGGATGCCAAAGACGCCTTGGGTGTTCTGGGCGGTGAGCGCGGTAATGGCCGTCGCCGCGTAACCGCCGAGCGCGGTGACCGCCTTGATGTCGGCCTGGATGCCCGCGCCGCCGCCGGAGTCCGACCCGGCTACGATCAGAACCCTGCCCTGCATGGGACGCCGCTCAGCCCGCCTCGGCAATTTGGTGGGCAAGATCATCGACGATCCTGCCGACCAGGCCCGCATCTTCGCCCTCGGCCATCACCCGGATCAGCGGTTCGGTGCCCGATTTCCGGATCAGCAGGCGCCCGGTATTTTCAAGCGCGGCTTCGGCTTCGGCGATGGCCGCCTTCACATTGTCGGCGCCCATGGGATCTTCACCGTTGATGGGCACGCTCTTGAGGACCTGCGGCAGCGGTTCGAAGACCCGGCAGACCCGGCTGGCGGGCGCATCGTTCTGAACCAGCACGCTCAAGACCTGAAGCGCCGCGACGATACCGTCGCCGGTGGTGGTGTAGTCGGTCATGATGATGTGGCCCGACTGCTCACCGCCGAGGTTGCGGCCCATGGCCCGCATTTCCTCGACCACGTAGCGGTCGCCCACCTGGGTGCGGGCGAAGCCGATGCCGAGATTCGTCACGTAGCGTTCCAGCCCCAGATTCGACATCACCGTCGCAACGATGCCGCCTCCCGCCAGCCGGCCGGCCTGCTGCCACGACCGGGCGATCAGGCCCATCAGCTGGTCGCCGTCCACGAGTTCGCCGTTTTCGTCGGCGATCAGGACCCGGTCGGCGTCGCCGTCCAGAGCCAGGCCGATGTCGGCGCCGTGGGCGATCACCTGTTCCGACACCAGGCTCGGGTGGGTCGAGCCGCAATTCTTGTTGATGTTGTAGCCGTCGGGCTGGACGGCGACCGGCACCACCTCGGCCCCCAGCTCCCACAGCACCGTCGGGGCGACCTTGTAGGCGGCGCCGTTGGCGCAGTCGACCACCACCTTGAGTCCGGTCAGCGTCTGACCCCGGGGCAGGGTCTGCTTGACGAATTCCGTATAGCGCCCGAGGGCGTCGTCGAGCCGCAGCGCGCGGCCCAGATCTTCCGGGTTCGCGAGGCCGCCGGACACCCCGTTTTCCATCCGGGCTTCGATCTCGGCCTCGGTCCCGTCATTGAGTTTGAACCCGTCCGGGCCGAACAGCTTGATGCCGTTATCGTGGTAGGGATTGTGCGACGCCGAAATCATGACGCCCAGATCGGCGCGCAAGGACCGGGTCAGCATGGCCACGGCGGGCGTCGGCATCGGCCCGACCAGGATCGGATCCATTCCCGCGGCGACAAAGCCGGCGGTCAGGGCCGGCTCGATCATGTAGCCCGACAGCCGCGTATCCTTGCCGATCACCACCCGGTGCCGGTGCGCGCCGCGGCTGAAATGCAGCCCCGCCGCCATGCCGACCCCCAATGCGGTTTCGGCGGTCATCGGCTCGCTGTTGGCGGTCCCCCGGATGCCGTCGGTGCCGAACAGGCGTCTGTTCATGAATAGTCCGTCCCGCCCTCGCCGGGCTGAATTCACTGTATTTGTTCTATTACATCGCAGGCGCCGGGTCAGATAACAAAATCTTTCAGAGCATTACCGGCCGCCCAGGCCCGCCCGCTCAGGCCCGTCCGCTAAGGGCTTCGGCCGTTTCCGCCACATCATGCACCCGGAGGATGGCGGCGCCGTTATCCACCGCCATCCGGCCCCAGTGGAGCGACTCGGCAAGCCGGTCCCGCGGGTCCGGCGCCTTGCCGATCTTCCGCGAGACGCCGACCAGCACCGGAAGGCCGAGCTCGCACAATACGTCGAGCTTCTCGATCAGCCGGAAATTGTCGGGCATGTGCTTGCCGAAACCAATGCCCGGATCGATGGCCAATCGCTTTTCCGAAATGCCGGCCGCCAGACACGCCTCGATGCGTCCGCTCAGATAATCCCGGACCTCGGCGACCACGTCCCCATAGACCGGCCGGACGTTCATGGTGCCGGGCTCGCCTGTCATGTGCATCAATACGATGCCGGCGTCCGACGCCGCCGCCACCGGCATGGCGCGGCCGTCGCCGCTGAGCGCGGTCACGTCGTTTATCACCCGGGCGCCGGCGGCCAATGCCGTCTCCATCACCCGGGCATGCCGGGTATCGACGGAAACGCAAATGCCCTCCGCCGCCAGCGCATCGATCACCGGCGTGACCCGCCGGAGCTCTTCTTCGACGGCCACCGGCCCGGCGCCCGGGCGGGTCGACTCGCCGCCGACGTCGATGATCGCCGCCCCTTGCGCCACGAGCTCCAGCCCGCGGGCAACGGCCGCCTCGGCGCCCGCGGTTTCGCCGCCGTCGGAGAAGCTGTCGGGGGTGACGTTGACGATGCCCATGAGAACGGGCGCCGCCATGGCCGCGCCCGCGAATTCTCTCGGCAGTGTTTGAGGGCCGGTCAAGTGCCGGGTTGCGGCTCCGGGTTGAGGTCGCCGGGATTGCCCTTGTCCTTCTTCGGCGCCGCGCCGCTGGACGGGACGGAGCTCCGGGCCCCTTCCGAGCCGGTCGGCTCGTCGTCCGACGCATCGGGCCGGAAGACGGGCTCGCCGCGGAGCAACGCGTCGACCTCCTCGCCGGACAGTGTCTCATATTCGAGCAGGGCCTGCGCCAGCACCTCCAGATCATCGCCCTTTTCGGTGAGGACCTTGCGGGCCACGCTTTCGGCCTCATCGATGAGGCGCCGCACTTCGGAATCGATCATCGCGGCGGTTTCATCGGAGATGTTCTGCTGGCGCGCCACCGAGTGGCCGAGGAACACTTCTTCCTCGTTGTCGGTGTAGCGCAGCGGACCGAGCTTGTCGGAGAAACCCCATTCGGTGACCATCCGGCGCGCCCGTTCGGTCGCCTGCTGGATATCGTTGCCGGCGCCGGTGGTGACGTTCTCCTCGCCGAAGATCAGTTCCTCCGCGATCCGGCCGCCGAACATGATGGCCAGCAGGGATTCCAGCTCGACCTTGGAATAGGCATAGCGGTCCCGTTCCGGCAGCGACATGGTGACGCCCAGGGCGCGGCCGCGCGGAATAATGGTCACCTTGTGCAGCGGGTCCGCCTTGGGAACGTTCAGCGTCACGACGGCATGACCGGCCTCGTGGTAGGCGGTGAGCTTCTTCTCGTCCTCGGTCATCACCATGGACCGGCGTTCGGTGCCCATCAGCACCTTGTCCTTGGCGGACTCGAACTCGGACATGGTCACCATGCGGTTGCCCGCCCGCGCCGCCAGCAGCGCGGCTTCATTGACCAGGTTGGCGAGATCGGCGCCGGAGAAGCCGGGCGTGCCCCGCGCAATGACCTTTGCGTCCACATCGGGCGCCAGGGGCACCTTGCGCATGTGCACCTTGAGAATCTTTTCTCGGCCCAGGATGTCCGGGTTGGGCACCACCACCTGACGGTCGAACCGGCCGGGGCGCAGCAGCGCCGGGTCGAGGACGTCGGGACGGTTGGTCGCGGCGATCAGGATCACGCCTTCGTTGCTCTCGAAACCGTCCATCTCGACCAGCAGCTGGTTGAGGGTCTGCTCCCGCTCGTCGTTGCCGCCGCCGAGACCGGCGCCGCGATGGCGGCCGACCGCGTCCAATTCGTCGATGAAGATGATGCACGGCGCGTTCTTCTTGCCCTGCTCGAACATGTCGCGGACCCGGCTCGCGCCGACGCCGACGAACATCTCGACGAAGTCGGAACCGGAAATGGTGAAGAACGGCACGTTGGCCTCGCCCGCGATGGCGCGGGCCAGCAGGGTCTTACCGGTGCCGGGGGGGCCGACCAGCAGGCAGCCCTTCGGGATCTTGCCGCCGAGACGCTGGAACTTGGCCGGATCCTTCAGGAACTCGACGATTTCCTCGAGCTCGGTCTTGGCCTCGTCGATACCGGCCACGTCGGCGAAAGTCACCCGGCCGGTCTTTTCGGTGAGCATCCGGGCTCGGGATTTGCCGAAGCCCATGGCCTTGCCGCCGCCGGACTGCATCTGGCGCATGAAGAAGATCCAGACGCCGATCAACAGCAGCATCGGGAACCAGGAAATCAGGATGTTGATCAGGGAATGACCTTCGTTTTCCGGCGCCCGCGCCTCGATGCGAACGCCCTTGGCCGACAGGTTGCTGATCAGGTTGGGGTCGTCCGGCGCGTAGGTCCGGAAGGCCTGATTGTTCTCGAACCGGCCGGAAATGTTGTTGCCCTGAATGGTAACCTCGGAAACCTGGCCCTGCTCGACCGCGGCCACGAAATCCGAATACGGCATCTGCTGCTGCGGTCCGGATGTCGGCGCGCTTTGGAACAGATTGAACAGGACGAAGACGAGCAGCCCGATGATGACCCACACCGCCATGTTTTTCCTGAAGTTCAACGTTTCATTCCTTTTCTGTCCGCAGCCGCTCCGCGGTCCGATCGGTCCTCGGGCGCCGCGCCGTTATCTCCGCCTGGGCCCTCAAAAATGCCCGCATATTCCACCGCCTTACAAATAGTCTAGGAATCGCGGCTGGCAAGGTAAAGCCTGGTCTCACACAAGGGTGTTGCCAGTGGTCTCGGGCCGGTTGTACTCACGGCCACCGTGTTGCGTCGGACTTTCCCAGATCGTCCGGGGTTATACCCCGGATCGCGGGTGCCGGAAATAGGGGAATTTTGGTCCCGGCCCGCCGTTTTCCGTCGACCTTCGGGGGTGACGCGGATACCGGGCCCGTCAGGGGACAATCGGCAGCCGCCGAGAGTCGCGCCCCGCCAATCCGGCCGTCGAAGACCGGTCAACAACCGCTTCAGCTTCCCGCCGCGGGGCTCATACGGCGCACCGCCGACGGCGGCCAGAAGCCGCCCGATCACCTGTCTTTGGATTTCCTCCGGCAGGCGCGCAAAGCGCTCCCGATCGACGAGGGCGTGTTCCCGGCCCCTCATCGCCACGGTATGCGCCAGGGCGCGCGCGCAATGACGATCCAGGTGCATGCGGATCCTGCCCGCGGCTGTTGCGGCATCGCTCAGCCGATGGGCGGGAAATCCGCCGTTTTCGAGTCGCGCCAGAAAGCCGCGGGTTCGCACCCGTTCAAACCGGATATCGTCGTTGGACGGATCGTCGATCCAGTGTTGGCCCCTGTCCCGCAGCGTCGCCATGAGCCGGGACTTGCGAATACCCAGCAACGGGCGGAGTAAACGCGCATCGGCGCCATAGGAGACCGCCGGCATGGCCGCCAGCCCCCTCAGACCGCTTCCCCGCCCCAACCGCATAACGAAGGTTTCCGCCTGATCGTCGCGCGTGTGCGCCAACAACAGATGGAGGCAGCCATGTTCCCGCACCCATCGGTTCAACAATCGGTAACGGGCGTGACGTGCCGCGGCCTGGATGCCGGTATCCGGCTTGGCGCCGCGCCAGTTCAGAATTTGATGCCGGATCCCTCGCGCGCCGAGCCATTCGCCCACCCGGCCTGCCTCGGCCGCCGAGTCGGGCCGAAGCCCGTGATCCACCGTCAGCCCAATGACCTCGCCGCCCCGGGCCGTGGCCCATTCGTTCGCCAGCAGGGTCAGGCACAGGCTGTCCGGTCCGCCGGAGACGGCGGCCGCCAACCGCGGCCGGTCTTCCCAAGGGCCGAGCCCCGCCATGGCCGCGTCGAATTCGGCCGCCGTCAGCGGACGTGCGAGGTCGGACGGAGAAGGGTGGCGGGGAGGCGCGAGGCTATCCGCACTCGGCGCGGGCGCGCTCACGGGTCAGACCCTTTTGGATGTATCCGGGCAGTTCCGGAAATTCGGCGCTCAACTTATCGAAGGTGGCGCAGGCGTCCTTATTGTGATTAAGGCCGATCAGCGACATGCCGAGCTTCAGGAGCGAATCGGGCGCCTTCGACCCTGTCGGATTCTTCCGGTACCCGGTCAGGAACTCGTTGGCCGCCGTGCGGTAGTCGCCTCGAACATAGTGGGTCTCGCCCAGCCAATAGCGGGCATTGGACGCCAATTTGTCGCTTGAATGGGCGCCCAGGAATTCCTCGAAGGCCATCGCCGCTTTTTCGTAATCCCCTTGCCTGAGAAGCGAAGACGCGAACCGGTACCGGGCGCGCGGTGTCCCCGGGGGAAGAATCCCCGCCGGCGCCGCCGCCTGCTGGGGGGCAGGCGCCACGGCGGCGGGTTGCGCCGGCGGCGCCTGGGATGCCGGTGTGCCCGCCGGTGCCGATGCCGATGCCGGCGCCGGGGAACCCGGGGCCCGCGGAATGCGCGCGAGGTCCGCACCGGTGATGGTGCCGAGGGATTGCGGCGCGCCGCTCCCGGTGATCGGTCCGCCTTGGGCGGCGCCCGCGCTGACAGGGGCACTCTGAGGAACGCGGCCGAGCTCCGGCGGCGCGTCCGGCGCCGCCGGCTGCGGTTGCAGGGCCGCCTGACCCGGCGCCACGCCGGCCGGTGCGGCGGTGCGGGCGGCCTCGAGGCTCGACAAGCGGAAGTCCACGTCACCGATCAGTTTGTCGAGACGCTCGTTGATCCGGCGGAGCGTGTTGCCAAACCCTTCCACCTGCCCGGTAAGGTCGCGGAGTTCGGCCTCGAATTGGGTGATCTTGGCCTGCACCCGGGCGGCATAGGCGGTCGAGGCGCCGGCGCCGGCAGGCGGCGGCGTGCGGCCGGCCGGCCCGGGGGCGGCCGATGGCGGTGGGCCCTCCCCGCGATAGACCTGGCGGCTGAGGGCGTTGATGTCGCGCTGCATCCGTTCGAGTTGTTTGACCAGGGCATCCACCGCCGGATCCTGCGCAACCGCCGCGCCGCTCAGGACGATCGGCAGCCCCACCACCAGCGCCGCCGAAACCGACATCAATCCATACGTGAATTTGCTCATAGTACGCCCCATCCCCCGGGCCGATTCGCCTCACGCCAGTTTAGGGCAGCCAGTCTGCAAACCAAAGATGGCAAAAACAAGGCGCCCGCGGCCCCAATCAAGGAACCGCGGGCGCGTCTTGAAATTCGTTACCGGTTAGCTGCCGGCGCCGGAGAGCACCACCATCACCGCACGGCGGTTCTGGGCCCACGAAGCTTCGTTGCTGCCGAGCGCAACCGGGCGCTCCTTACCGAAGGAGATGGTCTGGAGCCGGTTCGGGTTGATACCCAGCGCGACCAGGAAATCCTTGGCCGAATTGGCCCGGCGCTCACCAAGGGCGAGGTTGTACTCGCGGGTGCCGCGCTCATCCGCATGACCTTCGAGCGTCACGCGAATAGCCGGGAATTTCTTGAGCCACGCGGCCTGCTTCTCGAGCGTCGCCCGCGCATCCGGCTTCAGGTCGGACCGGTCGAAGTCGAAGAAGACCCGATCGCCGACGTTGACCACCAGGTCCTGGACGGAGCCGGGGGTGATGGAGGCGCCGGTCGGAGGCCGCGGACGGCTTTTTGGCGCGGGGGCGGGGGGTTTTGCTTCTTTGGCCATACCCTTGGAGTCGGCATCACCGGCTTCCATCGTCGGCGACTCGCATGCCGCCAAGATGAAGAGCGCCCCGAAAACATAAGCTAAAGACTTGAAACGCATTGATTTTGTCCCCTTGATCGGGAATGTGGGAGGAACGCTGGGTGGGCGTCCCAGGGAGTCGTACGAAACCTCATTTCCTCGGCAACAGGGGCGCGTGGGAAACGATGAGGCGGAATAATCCTTATATCACCGACACTTTTGGGAATATACGGAACGATTCTCATGGAATCAAGGGCGACCACGCGGGGTCGGACGCATCCATCGGCGTGACCACCTCGCGCTCATTAAATCCCGTTAAATCAATGGAGTAGAGCTTCGACTGTTTTTGCCCGTCCGTGGTGCCGGGGGTTTCCCGGAAGAACATGATCACCCGGCCGTTGGGCGCCCAGGTCGGCGATTCGACCAGGAACCCGTCGGTGAGCAGGCGCTCTGCGGTGCCGTCGTTCTTCATTACGCCGATAAAGAACTTGCCGCCCTGGATTTTCGTGAAAGCGATGAGGTCGCCGCGGGGCGACCAGACCGGCGTCGCGTAGCGCCCGCGGCCGAAGCTGATTCGCTTCACACCGCGCCCATCGGTATTCATCACGTAGAGCTGCTGGGTGCCGCTGCGGTCGGATTCGAAAACGATGCGCTTGCCGTCCGGAGAATAGTAGGGGCCGGTATCGATCGCCGAATGGTTGGTCAGGCGCCCCACCACCCGGGTCCGGAGATCCATTGTATAGATCTCGGTATTGCCGTCCCGGGCCATGCTCATGATCACCTTCTTGCCGTCCGGCGAGAACCGTGGCGCGAATGTCATGCCGGGAAAGTCACCCAGCACTTCCTGCCGGCCGGTATCGATATTGAACAAATAAACCCTGGGCACGCCCCCGAAATAGGACATGTAGGTAATTTCCTGCTGGCTCGGCGAGAACCGCGGCGTCAGAACCAGGTCCTTCCCGTCGGTCAGGAAGTGATGGTTCTCCCCGTCCTGGTCCATGATCGCCAGACGCTTGACGCGGCGGTCCTGGCGTCCCTTCTCGGCGATGTAGACGATGCGGGTATCGAAGTAGCCCTCCTCGCCGGTGATTCTCTTGTAGATGGCGTCGGCGATGATGTGGGCGATGCGGCGCCAATTGGTGGCGATGGTTGAATATTGTTGACCGAGCATTTGCTGCTCGGCGACCACATCCCAGAGCCGGAATTTAACCCGCAGTTCCTGTCCCGCGACCGTCACGCGGCCCTGAGTCAACGCCTGGGACCCTATGACCCGCCAGTTGGCATATTTTGGCGCTGTCTCGATGGATTTCTCGACCTCGATGAAGGCCCTGGGGTCGGCGGGCCTGAACAGGCCGGAGCGTTCCAGGTTGGCCTTGATCACAGCCGCGATCTGCCGGCCGAGCAATTCCTCCTCGCCCGTTTCGCCGAGAAAATCGGTCACCGCGATAGGGAGCGGCTCCACCGTGCCGCGGGTGATATCGATCCGAAGCTCGGCCCGCGCCGGCAGCGCGGCAACGGTCAAGAGAAAGAATATGAGGATAGGTTTGATCGTATTCATGGACGTTCCCTGTAGCCTTTTCTATCCCCCGAACATTTCCTTGGGATTAAACACCAGTGTCAGGTCTTTCCAAACCTCGTATCGGTCTCCCGGCAACTTAAACGGGCTGCAGCGCGGGTTTTTCACCGCCCGCAGCGCGCTCTCCGCCATGGCCCGGAAAAACGGGTCCGAGAACATACGGCCCGAATCTGCAATGCGGGCTTCCCGCACACGGCCGTCCTGGTTCACCGCGACCTTGATCTCGATGATCATGTCCTCGGCGCCCTTGGCCCCGGCCGGCAGGGACCAGCATTTGGCGACCTGATCGCGGATGGCGCTGATCAGGGCGTCCCGCTCGCTGATGGAAATCCGCCGGTTCGGGTCATGAGCCGTCGGCCGCCGGGACAAGGCCTTGGCGATCTGGGTTTGAAAATCGTCCTTCTTTTTTTCAGGCGCCTTGGCCTTCTTTTTCTCATCCTTCTTGGGCGGCGGCTGGTCCTTGAGCCGCTCCAGCGTCTTGAGCACACCGGCCAGGGGATCGGGCGGCGGCGGCTTGCGGCGCGGCTTGGCCTTGGCGAGGCGCACCGGCGTTTTGGGCTTGGGCTTCTTCACTTCTTTCTTGGGCTCGGGCTTCGGCTCCGGTTTGGGTTCCTTCTTCGGCGCCGGTTTCGGTTTCGGCGGCGGCGGCACGGCGGCCACCTCCTCCTGCGCCGGGGCCGGCGGAGGCGGCGGCGGGGGCGGCGCCTTCACTTTCGGCGGCGGAGGCGGGGGCGGTTTGGGCGTCTCCACGGCTTTGGGCGGTTCCGGCTTTGGTTCTTCCTTTTTCAACTCCCGCGCGGTCGGCAGGTTGGTGATCGGCCCCAAATCCACCAGTTCGACGACGATGGGAATTTCCGGCGCTGGCGGCGGGTTGCGCAACGCCGGCAGACCGACGAAGCCGACCGCCACGATCACCGCGTGAAAGACGAGGGATGCCAGCACCGGATAGCGCATGAACTAACGCGTCCCTCCCGACAGCGGCAATTCGGCGATCAGCGCCACCCTGTTGAAGCCGGCGGCGTTGATCAGCCCCATCACCTGCATGACCCGGCCATAGTCGATCGCCCTGTCCCCCCGGACGAAAATCCGGATATCCGGATTGGCCCCGGTGATGGCGATCAGCCGGGGCGCGAGCGCCGTATCCTCGATCTCGGTGTCCTGAATGAAAATCTTGCCTTCGGCGTCCACCGAGACCGCCAGCGGCTCATCCGGGTCCTGGAGCACCGACGCCTGGGTCTTGGGCAGATCGACTTGGACCCCCACGGTCAGGAGCGGTGCGGTGATCATGAAGATGATCAGTAGCACCAGCATGACGTCGACGAACGGCGTCACGTTGATCTCGCTCATCGCCGCGTGGCGGCCGCGCCGCTTGCGGCCTCCCCGCTGCTGTTGGGCTGCAATCGCCATCCGGCCTAGCTCTCCGACTGACGCGAGATGATGGCGGAGAACTCGCCGGAGAAGGTATCCAGGCGGTCGCTGTAGCGGTCCATATCCTTGGAGATTTTGTTGTAGGCGACGACCGCGGGGATCGCGGCAAGCAGTCCGAGCGCCGTAGCGAACAAGGCCTCCGCAATGCCCGGCGCCACCACCGCAAGGCTGGTGTTCTTGGTGACGGCGATGGCCTGGAAGCTGTTCATGATCCCCCAGACGGTGCCGAACAAGCCGATGAAGGGCGCCGTGGAGCCGGTGGTGGCGAGGATGGTCAGCTGCCGTTCGATCCGTTCGACCTCGCGGGTCACCGTAACATCCATCACCCGGTCCACCCGGTCGATCATGCTCTTGCCGGTATCGCGCGAGGATTCGGCCGAGCGCCGCCACTCGCGCATCGCCGCGCCGAAAACCGCCGCCATCGGCTCGCGGGGATTGACGCCTGCTTTTTCATAAAGCTCATCAAGGGAACCGCCCGACCAGAACGTGTCTTCGAATTCGTCCGCGGCCCGGTTCAGGCGCCGAAGACGCATGACCTTGTCGATGATGATTGCCCAGCACCAGATCGAGGCGATGACAAGAATGATCATCACCGACTTGACCACGATGTCGGCTTTCAGGAACAGCGCCACCAGCGAAAAATCGGTGGCGGCGATGGCCCCCGCTACCTGTGCGGCTTCGACCGCGTTTCCTTCCATTGACCTACCTCACGAAGTTTCAACCAGATAGCCGGCCATTTTGGCGCGGATCGGTTCCGGTATCCGCGCCGCCTTGCCGGCCTCTGTCATACAGACCAAGCGTAAATCCATGCTTACCAGTAGCTCTCCGTCCCGGAAGACGGTCTGCTCCATCCCGAACGACGCGCCGGCTATCTCGACGATGCGGGTATGCATCTCCAGCGCCTGGTCGAGAAACGCCGGCTTGGCGTAGTCGGCGGTGCAGCGGCGGACGGCGAACACCACCCCGAATTCCTCAAGGGCTTGGGCCTGTCCGAAGCCGATTTCGCGCAGGAATTCGGTCCGCGCCCGCTCGGCGAACCGCAGGTAGTTGGCGTAATAGACCACGCCCGCCGCATCCGTATCCTCGTAATAGACGCGGATCGGGAAGACGTGAGTGAGCGCGGCCGGCTGTCCCGGCGAGGCCTCATTCATCGGCGTCATCCTCTCCGGTGGCCAGCAGTTCGAGCTGCTTGATGTTCGAGGGCACATTTATCCCGAGGTGACGATAGGCGCCTTCGGCCAGCACCCGCCCCCGGGGGGTCCGCATCAGCAGTCCCTGCTGAATGAGAAACGGCTCGACCACTTCTTCGATGGTGTCCCGCTCCTCCGACAAGGCCGCCGACAGGGTCTCGGCGCCCACCGGACCGCCGCCGTAATTCTCGGCGATGCACATCAGGTATTTCCGGTCGAGGGAGTCGAGACCCTTGCCGTCCACGTCGAGGCGGTTGAGGGCCGCGTCGGCGGACGCCGCATCGATCCCGGCCGCGCCGGACACCTCGGCGAAATCCCGTACCCGGCGGAGCAGACGGCCGGCGACGCGGGGCGTGCCCCGGGAGCGCTTGGCGATCTCCGCCGCGCCCTCGTCCGAAATGCCCGTGCCGAGAATCTTGGCGGCCCGTGAAATGATCTTCTGCAGGTCCGCCGCGCCGTAATACTGGACCCGGAGCGGGATGCCGAAACGCTCGCGGAGCGGTGTCGAGATGAGGCCCGAGCGGGTGGTCGCGCCGACCAGGGTGAACGGGTTGAGGTCGATGCGGACGCTGCGCGCCGCCGGGCCCTCGCCGATGATCAGGTCGAGCTGGAAATCCTCCACCGCCGGATAGAGTATCTCCTCCACCGCCGGGTGGAGCCGGTGAATCTCGTCGATGAACAACACGTCCCGGGGCTGGAGATTGGTGAGGATGGCGGCCAAATCCCCCGCCCGGGCGATGACCGGTCCCGACGTGGCGCGAAATCCGACGCCGAGCTCCCGGGAGACGATCTGCGCCAGCGTGGTCTTGCCGAGACCCGGGGGCCCATGGAGCAGCACATGATCCATGGCCTCGCCGCGGCCCCTGGCCGCATCGACGAACACCTTCAGATTGTCGCAGACCTGGGGCTGGCCGACGAATTCCTCGAGGCTTTGCGGCCGGGTCGAAGCGTCCCCCGTATCTTCGGGGGCGGCGTCGGCGGCGATTACCCGGTCATTCATCTCCGTGCTCCCCTCAGCCCGCTTCGGCGCCCGCGAGTTCGGCAAGGCCGTCGCGGATCAGATCCTCGAGCGCCGCCCCGTCACCCAGTTTGCGGGCCGCCTGCGACACGGCGGTGAACGCCTCGGTGCGGCCGTAACCCAGATTGACCAGTGCCGAGACCGCTTCGGCCCCCGTATTGTCCCGGGGCGCGCCGGTCTCGGCCGGCGTTCCGGACGATGCCGCCGCCGGCCGGAAGGCGATGGCGATATCGCCGATCTTGTCCTTGAGTTCGGTGACGATCCGGGTGGCGAGCTTCCTGCCGACGCCGCTTGCCTGGGTGAACGGCGCTTCGTCGCCGGCGGCGACGGCCGCCGCCATCTCGTCCGGCGACAACGCCGACTGCAGGGCGAGGCCCACCTTGGCGCCGACACCCTGAACCGTGGTCAGCAGCCGGAACCAATCACGCTCGGCTTCCTCGGCAAACCCGTAGAGATGAATGTGGTCCTCCCGCACATGGGTCTCGATCATCAGGCTGATGGTGCCGCCGGAGGCGATGGCCCGGGCGATGGTGCGCGACGAGGCGAACACCATGTAGCCGACCCCGTTGACATCGACGATCAGCCAGTCGGGTCCCGACGAATCCAACACCCCTGTGAGCCGGGCGATCATTGAGCGGCCTCGGCCAGGGATCGGGTCTGGCGGTGGTGGGCGTGGCAGATGGCGACCGCCAGCGCGTCCGCCGCATCCGCCGTCTCGACGGTGCAGCCGGGCAACAGGGTGCGGACCATCATCTGGATCTGCTCCTTGGCCGCGTGACCGGCGCCGACGACGCTCTTCTTCACCAGATTGGGCGGATACTCGGCCACCGGCAGGCCGGCCTTGGCCGGCGCCAACAGCGCGACGCCCCTCGCCTGGCCGAGTTTCAACGTGGATTTCGGGTTGGCGTTGACGAACGTCTCCTCCACCGCCACCTCGTCCGGCGCATAGGCTTCGATCAGTTCGGAAATGCCGTCGAACAGGGCGGCGAGACGATCGGCGAGCGCCGCGCGGCTGTTGGACCTGAGCGTCCCGTCGGCGACGAAGCTCAAGCGGTTGTCCCGGACTTCGATCAGACCCCAGCCGGTCGCGGCGAGGCCGGGGTCGATCCCCAATATCCGCGTGTGTCCGTCAGCCGCCAAATCCATCCCCTCCGGCTAGGCGCTCAGGCGTTCCATGACGTCGTCGGAAATCTCGAAGTTGGCGGCGACGCGCTGGACGTCGTCGGAATCCTCCAGGACATCCAACAGCTTCAAAAGGGTCTGCGCCTGTCCTTCGTCCACATCCACGGTATTTTGCGGCCGCCAGTCGAGGCGCGCGGTTTCCGCTTCGCCGAGCCCCCCTTCCAGGGCCTCGCGGACGGTGTTGAAGTCGTCCGGCAAACAATAGATGTCGTGACCTTCGTCCCCGGACTCCACGTCCTCGGCGCCGGCTTCGAGGGCCGCCTCGAACATCGCGTCGGAATCCCCCGCGCCCGCCGGATAGTGGATCATGCCGACCCGGTCGAACATGAAACTCACCGCCCCGGTCTCGGCCAGCGTCCCGCCGTGCTTGGAGAACGCGGCCCGCACGTCCGAGGCCGTCCGGTTGCGGTTGTCGGTCAGCGCCTCGACGATCACCGCGACGCCGCCGGGCCCATAGCCCTCGTAGCGGACCTCCTCGTAGTTCTCGCCGTCGTCGCCGCCCGACGCCTTCTTCACCGCCCGGTCGATATTGTCCTTCGGCATGTTGGCCTGCCGGCACGCGGCGACGGCCGAGCGCAGGCGCGGATTGGCGTCCGGATCGGGCCCGCCGAGCTTGGCCGCGACGGCCACCTCGCGGATGAGTTTGGCGAAGATTTTCGCCCGCTTGGCGTCCTGCGCGCCCTTGCGGTGCATGATGTTCTTGAACTGTGAATGGCCGGCCATGGTCCCCTGATCTCGGTTCGTCGGGCTCGCGGTCTATCTGCGGGTGGATGTCAAAAGGCGGGTCCTGCCTGTAAACAAGCTAGTCATAGTAAGGTAGGCACCGGTTGCATACCACATTTTGTGAATTAGCACACGCGAGCCTTGTTTCGGTTAACAGCACAATGTGGCAAGAATGGGGCCGATTGCGGCGCTGCGGCGGACCGCCCCCGGGCCCCAAAAGCAACGTGCCGTGAATTGCCCCTTCGGGCTTTACGAATCAATCCCCATGGCCATATATGGGGCCCTATATGAGGCCCTATATCATGGCCCGCCTTTCAGCTCTTATATAGGACCGGAACCCGGGGAACGAATTCATGAGCGCCCGCATCACCATGGGCGGCTATCAGCCGCCGGCCAGCGTCCACAATCGCGCCGCCGCCATCCTGGGCGGAGAGCTTGCCCGGCAACTCGGCGGCGGAGTCGAATTCGTCCTGCAGGGCAACATGCCCGAAAGCCACGGCATCAAGGCGATCGACCTGCTGGATCTGGTGGAGGGCGGCGAGCTCACCATGTGCTATTTCGCCGGCAGCTACCTGGCCGGCCGGGTGCCCGAGGTGGGCATCTTCGATTTGCCGTTCGTCATCGAGAGCCGGGAGAAGGCCTACGGGCTGCTGGACGGGGGCCTGGGCGGGACCATCAGGAAGAAGTTCCTCGACAATACCGGCTTTCGGGTGCTGGCCTTCTGGGACAACGGCTTTCGCCACTTCTCCAACGGCGTGCGGCAATTGAACTCGCCCGCCGATTGCGCCGGCCTCAAGGTGCGGACGATGAACTCCGAACTTCACCAGGAGACCTTCCGGCTCCTCGGCATGGAGCCGGCCTTCGTCGACGTCGCCGATCTGGTGGAGGCCGCCAGGTCGGGCCGCATCGACGTGCAGGAAAATCCGCTGACCAACACCTACCGCTTCGGCACCTACCGCCACCACAGATACATCACGCTGACCGGCCACTTCTTCGGCATCTCACTGGTGCTGATCAACGCCGCGCAATACGAGGCGCTGGACACGGATGTCCGCCAGGCCCTGGACGCCGCGGTCCCGAAAGCCACCGAGGCCCAGCGGGAATTCGCCCAGGCCGAGGACGAGGAGGTGCTGGCGAATCTCAGCCCGGACCAGAACGACGTCCACCAACTCACCCAGGACGAGCGCAAGCGGTTCGCCGACGCCGTCGCCCCGCTGGTCGAGAAGCACCGCCGGGTGCTGGGCGACGCGGTCTTCCGATACATCGACTGAGGCGGCCGCACCAAGGGCGGCCTGAACTCGAAACTCAACGCCGTCGCGTGTGGCTCGCTTGCCCTTATATTATAAATATTTTCAAAGTATGAGGCTTTTTTGTCACAAGGGAGAAAAGTGCCTATTTTTAGCCATTTTTAGCCATATTTCGAGGTTGTTTGCCGCGCGGTTATCCACGGTTGGGCGCAAAATCTTCGATATCACGAAAATAATTCAAAAAAAGCTTGCGACACATGCGACAGATATGGTATGGTTTTTTCTCAGGATCGGGAGCCGTGCGCGCCGGTCCATTCATCTGAACCGCAGCCGCCGTTTCCGGCGGCTTTTTTACGCCCGGCCTTTACCGCGCCGCGCAGACCATGACCCCATCGGGAAATGCGGCTCAGGTGTTGGGAATATGCGGGCCGAGGCGCACCGGATCGAGGGACGCGGCCAGTCCGTCCGGGCCGGTCTCGAGCAGGACGCCGCAGACCGTCCCCTCCCCTTCCGCCGGCTCCAGGCGCTCGGTGGGGAGCTTGGTGACGAAGCGGGCGGTGGCGGCCTCCTTCTTCATGCCGATCACCGAATCGTAGTCGCCGCACATGCCGAGATCGGTCTGGTAGGCGGTGCCGCCGGGCAGCAGCCGGGCGTCCGCCGTCGGCACGTGGGAATGGGTGCCGGCGACCAGGCTCACCCGGCCGTCGAGGTGGACGCCCATGGCCGCCTTCTCGGACGATGCCTCGGCATGGACGTCGACGACGATGGCATCCACGGTCTCGCCGAGCACGCAGCCGGCCAGGGCCGCGTCGATGGCCTGGAACGGATCGTCGAGGGGGTCCATGAACAGCCGGCCCATCACCTGGGCGACCAGCACGCTCGCGCCGCTCCGGGCTTCGAAAATGCCGGCGCCGCGCCCCGGCGTGCCGGGCGGGTAGTTCAGCGGGCGGAGGACCTTGGGATCGCCGTCGATATAGGACAGCATCTCCCGCTGGTCCCAGGCGTGATTGCCGGTGGTGATGACGTCGGCGCCGAGGTCGTAGAAGCCGCGGCAGATCTTCTCGGTGAGGCCGAAGCCGTGGGCCGCGTTCTCGCCGTTGACGATCACCAGGTCGATCTCGCGGTCCCCGATCAGGCCGGGAAGCTCCCGGGCCAACGCGTCGCGGCCCGCGCGGCCGACCACGTCGCCGCAATAGAGGATGCGCATCACCGGCCTCCTATCCGGTCCAAGGGGGGCTGGCCCAATTCGGGTCTACGAAAAAAGGGTGACGCCTTCCTCGGTCACCACCCCGTCGAGAGGCTGATCAAACCGGTCGTGGGGCAGACTGTCAACAACCTGGGCGGCGTAGGCGAGGCCGATGAAACGGGGCGGATGCAGGGCGGCGCGGAAGACGCCCATGGTGCGGTCGTAAAACCCGCCCCCCTGCCCCAGCCGGTTGCCGGCCTGATCGACGGCGATCAGCGGGGTGAGCACGATGGCCGGGGTGAGGATTTCCATCTCGGGCCCCGGCTCCCGGACGCCGAAGGCGGCGACGGCGAGGGGGTCGCCCGGCGCATAGGCGCGGAAGGCCAACGGCTTGCCGGGGCCTCCCGTCTGTTTCGGCATGGCGGGGAGGCACAGCGGGTGGCCGTTTTCGTGGAGGGCCCGCATCAACGGGATGGGATCGACCTCGCCGGGCAGCGGCAGGGTGCCGGCGACGGCGCACTTGGCGGTCATCTCGATGCCGCCCAGGAAGTGATCGCGGATGGCCAGCGCCGCGTTCGCCGCGTCATCGGCGGAAACGGCGTGGCGGGCGGCGCGGTACTGCTCGCGGAGGCGCATTTTTTCGGACGGGGTCGCTGTCATGTCAGACCCGGCTTGTTCGGTTGGACGTGACGCCGCAGGGACCGTCGAGAAATGAATCCACCTAGGCCCAAAGGTCCAGGTGGGCGCCGTGTGCCGGACCCAAGAGTCCGCCAGGGACAGCTCCCGATAGTCGTGTATTGGCCCCGGGGATCCGTGTCTGCTAACGCGTCCTGCAGCGCCACGTCCGGGCCTAAAATAGGCCGAAAGTCAGCTTTGTTCCAGCTTCTCGGCAATCGCCTCGATCCGGTCGGCGAGGCGCTCGAGCTCGGGGACGGCCTGGTCGGCCGCGGTCCCCTTGCCGTCGCCGCGGAGCGCATCCAACTCCGTATTGGCCTCGGAGAGCTCATCGGCGACCAGCAGGCTCGCCATCACCAGCAGGAGCGAATCACCGATCTGACCGACCGCCCGGGTCAGCTCGTTCACCCGCTTGTCGAGATCTTGGGCGAGGCGCGTCAGGTGCGCTTCCTCGCCATCGTCGCAGGCGATGTCGTAGCGGCGGTTGTTGATGATGACGGTGACCTGGGCCATGACGAACGCCGGCTCCTATTCACCCAACACGGATTTCATGCGGCCGATGGCCTTGTCGAGCTTGTCGGAGACCTGACGGTTGCGGTCCTTGAGCCCGGCGATCTCCCGGTGCGCGGCAGCCAGCTTCTCGGCGATTTCGGGGTCGGCCCCGGCCGGCTTCGCGCCTTCGGCGAGCTTGCCGTCGATGGCCGCTTCCAGCCGGGCGAGTGCGCGCTCGATACGGTTCCGGGCGTCTTCGGGGGGGGGGGCGGAGGGGGGGGCGTCGTCGGCCAAGGACGGGGGTGACCTTCCGTGCGGGGTTGAAAAACCGGCTGGAGATTACGCGCAGGGCCGCTTCGCCGTCAACTGAATCAATTTGCGAATTTATCCACATAAGACCCTCAAATTGCCGGTTGACGGCGGCTCCCGAACAAACGATCTTGCGCCCGCGAACCACCCCCGAATCCATTCCGCCAAACGGAGGTATTGATGGCATTACGTGTTGCGATTAACGGGTTCGGCCGCATCGGCCGGCTGGTCTTCCGCTCCTTGATCGAATCCCAGCGCAACGACATGGAGGTGGTCTGCATCAACGATTTGGGCGATCCGGAGTCCAACGCCCACCTGCTCAAATACGATACGGTCCACGGTACCCTGCCCGGCGACGTCTCGGTCGACGGGGACACCATCGACGCCGGTACCGGCCCGATCAAAGTGACCGCGGAGCGGGATCCCAAGGCGCTGCCCTGGGGCGATATGGGCGTCGACATCGCCCTCGAATGCACCGGCATATTCGCCGACCGCGACGCCGCCGCCCAGCATCTGGATGCGGGCGCCAAGCGGGTGCTGGTCTCGGCCCCGGCATCCGGCGCCGACCTCACCGTAGTCTTCGGCGTCAACCACGAGCAGCTCACCCCCGACCATCAGGTGGTCTCCAACGCGTCGTGCACCACCAACTGCCTGGCGCCGGTCGCCAAGGTGCTGAACGACGCCATCGGCATCGAGCGCGGCTTCATGACCACCATCCACTCCTATACCGGCGATCAGCGGACCGTCGATACGTTGCACAAGGATCTCCGGCGGGCCCGCGCCGCGGCGTCCTCGCTGATTCCGACGTCGACCGGGGCGGCCCGCGCCGTCGGCCTCGTGCTGCCGGAGTTGAACGGCAAGCTCGACGGCACCTCGATCCGGGTGCCGACCGCCAACGTGTCGGTGATCGATTTCAAGTTCGTGCCCTCCAGGTCCACCTCGGTGGACGAGGTCAACGACGCCATCCGGACGGCCGCCTCGTCCGGACCGCTGGAAGGCATCCTCACCACCAACGAGGCGCCGCTGGTCTCCGCCGACTTCAACCACAACCCGGCGAGTTCGGTGTTCGACCTCCCGGAAACCCAGGTCATCGAGGGCGAGTTCGTCCGGGTGCTCTCCTGGTATGACAACGAATGGGGCTTCTCCAACCGCATGGTCGATACGGCGACGGAGATCGGCCGCAAGATCTGAGGCGATGGACGGCCCGCTCACCGAGGCGATCGAGGCCGCGCAGGCGGACCTGCGGCGGCGGGGCGATCCCGTCAAGGCCGAGGGGCGAAAGCGGTATCTGAAATCCCGGCTCGAGGTCCTGGGCTGCGGCGTGCCTGATGTGCGCCGCGCCGCGAGATCGGTCAAGCGCAGGGTTCCCGAAGCGGACGCTGCGTTGCTCATCGGCGGTCTGGCGGCGCTTCGGTCGTCGCCGTGTCACGATGACCGGCTGCTTGCCATCTTCATCGCCCAGCAGTTTGCCGGCGGTTTCCGCCATGCCCATCTGACGGATGTGTTTCACGGCTGGCTCGGCGAACTCTCCAACTGGGACACGGTGGACGCGCTCTCCATCTTCGTCATCGGCCGGGTGGCGCTCGACGACGCCGAGAGCTGGCCGGCGATCGCCGCCTGGACCCGTGATCCGTGGATGTGGCGGCGGCGCGCATCGCTTTTGGCGCACATCCCCTCGATCCGCGCGGCGGGTTTGCGCGAAGCCCAGTTGACCGATAGCTGCCAAGCGCTCCTCCATGAGACGGAATTTTTCATTCGCAAGGCGATCGGCTGGGTGATCCGGGAAATCGCCGACCGGGACCCGGCGCAGGCGGAAAGACTGATTCTCGAACTGGGCTCGGGCCTCTCCGCCCTGTCGTTCAAGGAAGCAAGCCGCAAGCTTCCCGGCGAGACTCAATTGCGCCTTCGGACGGCGTTGAGCCGGTGAACCGGGCGCCGCGCGTCGTCGCCCGCGACCTGGCCGAGGCCGAGGCCGTTTTGGCCGCGGCCGCCGAGCTTGGCGTCCCGGTGATCCTCATGAGCCCGCCCGATGCCGGGGCGACTCACGGCGCGGCCTACTTCCGCGAACTCTGGGCCGCGGCCGCCGAGGCCCGGCCCGCGGCGGACTTCGAAGGGATTTTGGATTGCGGCGGCGCGGCGGGCTATGCCATGGCCGCGCTGGCCGAGGGGATCGCCCGGCTCCGGCTGGATGCGCCGGACGACGTTCTCGACCGGGTCCGGGACATGGCGGCGAAATCGGGCGCCCGCCTGGACGAGAGCAACGACGCGGCGCTGGAGTTCTCCACGTCAACCGACGCGGCACTCCGCGACTGGCTGAGGGGGGAGCGCTCCCTCGCCCCCTGAAAGGGGGAGAGGGATGCGGAGGCTTGGCGAGCTAGGGCACAAAGCGAACGCAAAGGTCAATTCTGCGAATTGACCGGGACTGCCCAGGCGAGCCCTAGCCGAAGCTGGGTGAGGGGGTATTTCCGTATCGCCATCGCCTCTTACGACCCCCTCACCCAGCGCCGTTCTCATCGCCGCGACATTCCCATGGCGGCTCGATCGGAGCCGGACCCTAATTCTCGTTCTCGTAGATGGTCAGGCCGGGGATTTCGTCATAGTTCTCGGCCCGGCCCCGGAGTTCCAGCACGTTGCGGTCGGGATCGCGGACGAAAATCGAAACGTGGCCGTCGCGGCCAATCGACACCGGCCCCTGGGTAATCCGGATATTATTCTCTTCCAGGCCCTTCAAGGTGTCGAGCACCGATGAAATCGTGAGCGCCACGTGGGTGAAGCCCGAATACTTTTCGGCCACATCCATCAGAATATTGTCGCCGTCATTCTCGGTGGTGGAATTGTAGATGAGGTTGAGTTCCACCTGTTGCGCGTTCTTGATCACGACCACCGGGTCATTGCCCGCCCGCGCGGTCTCCTCGAAACCGAAGATCTTGTAAAAGTCCAGCGCACGGTCGAGATCCTTCACCCGAATTCCGATATGGTCCACCTGCTCTATGTCGATCATCAGACTCTCCTCCATTGGTTCAACATGTAGCGCGCGGAGAGGCAAGTGCAAGCAATCCAGCGATTGCGCGGCCGCCATGCGGGGGGTATCTGTCCCCCTATGAACCAGGAGACTATATCAGATACCTGCCGGCTCTACCTGATAACGCCGCCGAAATTCGAGCTTTCCCGCTTCGCCGATGACCTCGAGGCGGCCCTCGACGCCGGCGATGTGGGGTGCGTTCAGCTCCGCCTGAAGGACGCGGGCGACGACGACGTGCGCCAGGCCGCGGAAGCGCTGGCGCCGATCGCCCAGTCGCGGGACGTGGCGCTCATCATCAACGATCGGCCCGACCTTGCCGCCGAGACGGGATGCGACGGGGTCCATGTCGGCCAGGACGATGCGAGCTATGAGGAGGCGCGCGGTCTGCTGGGGACGGACGCCATCGTCGGCGTGACCTGTCACAACTCGAAACATCTGGCGATGACCGCCGCCGACGCAGGCGCCGACTATGTCGCGTTCGGCGCGTTCTTTCCGACCGCCACCAAGGATGCCAAAACCGCGGCGGAGCCGGAACTGCTTGCCGACTGGTCCGAAACCACGACCGTACCCTGTGTCGCCATTGGCGGCATTACCCCGGAGAACTGCCCGCCGCTGATCCGCGCCGGCGCCGATTTTCTTGCCGTTGTTTCGGCGGTCTGGACTCACCCGGACGGCCCCGGCGCGGGGGTCGAGGCGTTCAGCCGCGTGATCGCCGAATCCGTCATGGCCTAAAGTGGTCCGCCGTTGCCTGCCCGGCCCCCCGGTGATAGGTTCCGCGCCACTCGCCGGGGGCGACCCGGCAGCCATAATCCTAAGACGTGAGATCAGAGCCCAAGCCATGAGAATCAACGGCAACGCCGTCCGCCCGGGGATGGTCATCGAACACCAGGGCCGCCTATGGCGCGCGGTAAAAATCCAGCATACCCAGCCCGGCAAGGGGGGCGCGTATCTGCAGGTGGAGTTGAAGGACATCCGCGACGGCACCAAGCTCAATGAACGGTTCCGGTCATCGGAAAATGTCGAGCGGGTTCGGTTGGATCAGAAAGAGTTTCAGTTCCTCTACGGTGACGGGGATATGTTCACCTTCATGGATACCGAGACCTATGATCAGGTTTCGCTCAACAAGGACCTCATCGGCGAGGACCAGCTGGCATTTCTCCAGGACGGAATGAATGTCCAGGTGGAGAGCTTCGAGAACGAGCCGATCAGCGTCCAGTTGCCGGAGACCGTGACCCTCGAGGTCACCGAGGCCGACGCCGTCATCAAGGGCCAAACCGCCGCCGCCTCCTACAAGCCCGCGGTGCTGGAAAACGGTGTCCGGGTGATGGTTCCGCCTCACGTCGAAATGGGTACCCGGATCGTCATCAATACGGCCGATCTCAGCTACGTGGAGCGGGCGAAGGACTAGCCGCACCACCGGAGGGCGCGGCGATGGCCAGCTACTCGGCAAACATGAACGTGATGATGGGCGCGGCGCGCAAGGCCGCCGTCCGCCTCAAGCGCGACTACGGCGAGGTCGATCAGCTTCAGGTCTCCCGGAAGGGCCCCGCCGACTTCGTCACCGCCGCCGACATTCGCACCGAAAAGATCCTGCGCGAGGAACTGGGCCGGGCGCGGCCCGACTTCGGATTTCTGATGGAGGAGAGCGGCGAGGAAGCGGGTTCCGACGCTGCCAAGCGGTGGATTGTCGACCCGGTGGACGGGACGACCAACTTCGTGCACGGGATCGCGCATTTCGCCATTTCCATTGCCCTTGAAGAAGACGGCGAACTGACGGCCGGCATCGTCTTCGACCCCATCAACGAGCTGATGTTTTCAGCCGAGAAAGGCGCCGGCGCCATGCTCAATGACCGGCGTATCCGCGTCTCCGCCCGCCAGAGCCTTGCCGAGTCCCTGTTTGCCACCGGCATTCCCTTCAAAGGGCGCAAGGGACAGGACAATTTCCTGCCGGCGATGGAAGCGGTCATGAACCATTCGGCCGGCATCCGGCGTTTTGGCTCCGCGGCGCTCGACCTCGCTTATGTCGCCGCGGGCCGATACGAGGGATATTGGGAGAACGGCCTGCAAGCCTGGGATATCGCGGCCGGCATTGTTCTGGTCAGGGAGGCCGGAGGCCTGGTTTCCGAGGTGAATGGCGGTTCCGGAATGCTGTCGTCCGGAAGCATCCTGGCGGCAACACCCGCCCTGCACGGCACGTTGGGGAATCTGGTTCGCCGCGGCGAGCCATAATTTCGACACAAATTCGATTTACCAAGATTGGTGCGGCGCCCTGTGACGGCCCGACGGTTGTATGGATTCGCCCTCTTGGGTATCTTGGGATGTTGGCCAGCCGATCGCCTCCCGGCCTGTGGGCCGAAGGACAAAGAGTAATTGATGTAGAGGATCTCAGGGATGATTGACGTCACATGCCCGTTTCGCCGGTCCGTCGACCGGATCGTTGCGCTCGCGATTGTTGGCGCCGTCGGTTTGGGCTCGGCCGTGATTCCTGGTGAAGCCTCGGCACAACTCAAGACTTCGGGCGGCAGCGGCAATGTTTTGGCTGATGAAAGTGTAACCGGCGGCGCCACCGGCGAACTGTTGCCGCCTCCGCCGGCCACGCCTCGGTCCAAGCTGCTGACACCGCGGCCGCCGACCGGCGCGCCGGTCGTCGAACAACCGCGTCCGCAAGTTACACTGACGCCGCCGTCTCGACGTCAGGCGCGCCGAACGCCACCGGCCCAGCCCGCCGCGCGGCCCGCGCCCCGGCCGAATGCACCGGCAGCCAGCCGGCCTGCGGC
>JAPPFK010000172.1:0-1023 GCA_028823885.1 Rhodospirillales bacterium
TGCTGGTGGGCTCGAAGGAAATCATGATCGTGCCCGGCTACGGCATGGCCGTCGCCCAGGCCCAGCACATCGTCTGCGAAATCACCAAGATCCTGAGGGACAAGGGCATCAACGTGCGTTTCGGCATCCACCCGGTGGCGGGGCGCATGCCCGGCCACATGAACGTGTTGCTGGCCGAGGCCCGGGTGCCTTACGACATCGTGTTCGAGATGGACGAGATCAACGAGGAATTCCCCGACATCGACGTGTCGATCGTCATCGGGGCCAACGACATCGTCAATCCGTCGGCCCAGGAGGAGCCCGACAGTCCCATCGCCGGGATGCCGGTGCTGGAGGTCTGGAAGGGCAGGACCACCATTGTCCTGAAGCGGAGCATGGCCACCGGGTATGCGGGCGTGCAGAATCCGTTGTTCTTCAAGGAGAACACGTGTATGCTGTTCGGGGATGCTCGCGAGAGCCTGGATGAGGTGTTGAAGGAAATCTAGCGAGGCTCCGCCCCAGACCGACGAGAGAGGAGGCTCGCGCACAGGGGACCCGGGCGAGTCTGCCGGTACAGCGCCGGCCCAAGATCGACGTTCACGGGAAGGCGCCCGGGGGCGCCTTGAATTGCCGCAAACGTCAGGTATCGCCGCCCACCCGGATCGGCGGCACGCTTGACCAGGATGCCGGCGCCGAGGTGCGCGAAACATGCGGTATCTGGCATAATTCTTTTCAGTTACATTGCGGCAGGGCATGCGGACGACTCAAGAATGAGAGTTTGGTCCGCGGACCTTGGCGGGATAGCGGCCCGTGGCAAAAGTCCGCTTGGTGGGCTGCGGAGTTGATAATATTAATGCGTTTCGACTCACGGCGAGGACACCGATGGCTCTGGGAAAGCGACCTGAATGACGGCAAGAGGAGTTGTTCGTGGCGACGATGGACATGACTTTCCAACAACCCCCCCCCGCCCCCGCGCCGCGCGGCGCGGCGGGGCGGCGGGGGCGGGGCCCGGGGCGCGGGGGGGGGGGGGGGGGGGGGGGGGGG
>JAPPFK010000172.1:1033-4028 GCA_028823885.1 Rhodospirillales bacterium
GGGGTTTTTTTCCTTTTTTTCGGCGTTTTTTTTTTTTTGTGGGCGTCTTTTTTATTTTTTTTTTCTTAAATTTAACCCCCCCCCCCCCCCCCCCGGTGGGGCCTCATTGCATGCGCCGCAGTCGCGGCGTTGCTTGTGGCTGGCTGCGGTGGCGGAAGCGATTCGCCGGCTGCCGCGCCGCCGCCGCGGCCCGGAGTGACGATTTCGCTCGCGAGCCTGACGGTCGGGGAAGGTTCCGACGCAACGTACACGGTCGTGCTGGACACCGAGCCCGCCGGCGACGTAACGGTCACTCCGGCGAGCGGCGCGCCGGATGCGGTGTCGGTTTCCGGCCCCCTGACATTCACGGTCGGCAACTGGAGCACGGCGCAGACCGTCACGGTGACCGCGGCGGAGGAGAACGATGCCGACGCCGCCGATGAGTCGCTGAGCATCTCGCATGCCGTCACCGGCTACGGCTCGGTCACGTCGGCCGCGGATGTGCAGGTCACGGTGAACGATGACGATGTCGTGGCCAACGGAATCTACGGTTCTCTTCCAAATCTGTTGCGAGCCGATGCCGCCAACGACGAGGCGTGGCAAGCTGAAGGGCTGGCTGGGGATGGCTGGGTTTCCGCCGGACTGGCGATACTGCGGGATGGGGCGCTGCTTGGCCAGATCGAGCTGCCGGGCAGGGAAGTCGTCGAAACGGATGACTCCGGGAGGGAACTCAGCCGATACGGCCAACCCCCTTACTCATGGCTCCTTCCCGCGATGTACGCCGTGGACGGCGAACGGATATCGGCGAGCGGCGGCCGGCGCGGTGGCGAAGACGACCTCCTTTACATGAAAACCGTTTCCGGCGCTGTCGCCGTGGGAGAATCCCTGGATCTCGTGCTGACGGACTGGGACGGCCTCGAAAATCGGCTCTCCATGGAGTACGGCGCTCACTACGACCGCCCGTCGTCCCTGTCCCAGTGGGAAGGAACATGGGTGTTGTCCGTCGGAGGCGTGTCGCTGGCGACCTTTACGGCCGACGCCGGGGGCATTTTACTGGGCCAGTTTACGCCGGCCCTGCTGGGGTGTGTCTTGTCGGGAAGCCTGTCCATCATTGACGCCGGCCGGAACCTGTATGGCCTGGAAGTCATCCTCGAATCGTGCGAGCTGGATGAAGGGGAGGTCGTTTTTCACGGCCGCTACACCGGGTTTGCCTGGCTCGACGACGCGGACGGCTACATTGACTTGGAGATTGACGACGGCGCTATTCTCGATGTTCCAAGCGGCGGCGCAAACAACGTCGGCCTGTTGTTCGGGATCTCGGACGACAATACCGCCGACAGCCTCATCGCCCTGTTTGTCCGCCAATAGCGCGGACGGGCGTCAGTGCCGGGGCAACGGCCGATAGGGTATCATTGTGCGCCCATCTTCTTCGAGGTGCCGGGAAATGCCTGTCAAATCCGATGCCGCCGGGAACGGGGAACGGCTCGAAATCGCGGATCCGGGGGATGTCCCGGAGTCCGGCGAGGGTGGCCCGGAGGATGGGGCCGCAACGCACGGGGCCGCCGCCGGGCCGGAGCGGCCAACCCCGGCCGGGCGGGCGGCCATCGGCAGGGACCGCGACTCGATCCGCCGTTTCTTCGAAACCGGGCAATACCCCTACAAGCGGAAGATCGGCCGCAAGTCCTACGAGCGGCAGAAGAAGGAGCTGCAGATCGAACTGCTGAAGGTGCAGGAGTGGGTCAAGGCCGACGGCCGGCAAATCGTCATCCTGTTCGAGGGCCGGGACGCGGCGGGCAAGGGCGGCACCATCAAGAGGTTTGCCGAGCACCTGAATCCCCGGGGGGCCCGCGTCGTGGCGCTGGACAAGCCCACCGAACGGGAGCGCTCCCAGTGGTACTTCCAGCGCTATGTCCGGCACCTGCCGGCGGCCGGCGAGATCGTCTTCTTCGACCGTTCCTGGTACAACCGCGCCGGCGTGGAGCGGGTCATGGGGTTTTGCACGCCGAACGAGTATCTGGAGTTCATGCGCCAGGCGCCCGAGTTTGAAAGGATGTTGGTGCGCAGCGGCATCATCCTGTTCAAGTACTGGTTCTCGGTGACCAGCGACGAGCAGATCAGGCGCTTCGAATCGCGGGAGACCGAGGCGCTCAAGAAGTGGAAGATTTCGCCGATCGACAGGCAGTCGCTCAAGAAGTGGGATGATTACACGGACGCCAAGGAGGCGATGTTCTTCTACACGGACACCGCCGATGCGCCCTGGACCATCATCAAGTCGGACGACAAGAAGCGCGCCCGCCTGGGCTGCATGCGGCATTTCCTCTCTCAGCTGCCCTATCCGGCCAGGGACGGCGCCAGTGTGGGCAAGCCGGATCCCCTGATCGTCGGTTCAAGCGGCGACGTGATCGCCAACGACGATCACCTGTTCGACAAGACCGCCCACCCGGGCCGGCGACACACTTGAGCTTGACGTCGTGGCGCCGGGCGCGCGGGTCCATCCCTGGCGGGGCTCGCATCGACGGCTCCTCGCCAATGGCCATCCCTGGCCCGCTCGTCGCCGACGACGCGCGCAAGGGATGGATCCGCGCGCCCGGCGAAGTCAGTCCATGGCCAGCGGTGACGCACTAAGGGAATTGTTCGCGGGAAGGTGAGCGGGCGACCCATGGCCGCCATATCGCAAGACGCAATCGCATAATGATATGGCTTTCAATGTTCGCGCCACATCGCGTCCGGGAGCGGTATGAGCCAGAAGAAAACCGGCGGCCTGGCGGGCGTGACCGCCGGCCGGACCGGCATCCGCGCCGTCGGCAAGGGTGGCGTGGCGTGAAGGTGTCGCGCGGCTACGCGGCGGTTTCGTTCGGCCAGATTCACTACCGCTACGCCGGTACGGCGCGCCGGCCGGTGCTGGTGCTGCTGCACCAGACACCGAGCACGTCGGCAATGTATGAGGATCTCATGTTGGCTTTGGCAAACGACTATCGCCTGTTCGCCCCCGACACACCGGGCATGGGACTCAGCG
>JAPPFK010000099.1 GCA_028823885.1 Rhodospirillales bacterium
CGGCAGCGTCATATGTTTAAAATAGACAGTTCGCACCCCTCTCCCCCTCTACGGGGTTTAGGGGACTTGGGGCACACGCCAGCCGTCATGCCCCGGCTTGTCCGGGGCATCCACGCTTGGCGGTCGGCGCTACACGTGGATGGCCGGGTCTGGGGCCCGGCCATGACGCTCTGGCGGTATGCTCCCCACCGTCTCCGTGGTTCAAGAATCTTGGGGATTATCTGCGATTCTACCCATAATTCGTTGACGCATTCACATTTTCATCGGATGTTGCCCGTGCAGGCGCTCGGGAAATCCCGCATTGCCGGGTTTCCCGCCGGATACAAGAGCCTGTACGCGGCTGGGGGGCAGATCCCTCGGCCCGGGTGAATAGACGGGGGATTCACGCGATTTCCTGTGACGCTTGCAAGGCCCGGCGCCGGCCGGGAGCACGACGGCAAGCGGACAAGGAGATACCGATGCGCACAAGGAACGTATTGGCGGCCGCGCTGTCCGCCTTGTGTTTTTCCGCCGCGGCAAAGGCCGAGGACATGAAGGCGGATGGGCTATACGTCAAAGCCGATCTGGGGGCGGCGTTCGTCCAGGATATCAGCCAAGATCTCGGCGTCGCCGGTCTCGGCATGACGGTGGGGTTCGATAGGGGCCGCATGGGCGCAATCGGAATCGGAAAGTACATGAGCAATTCGTTTCGCATCGAAGGCGAGATCGGATACATGAATGCCGATGCCGGCGAATTGACCGTTTCCGGCGCCGGCGGCGTCCGCATCCCCATTGACTTCAGCGGAGAACTCTCGACGCTCAGCTTCACCCTCGCCGGCTACGCCGACCTTTCGGATGGGCCGTTCAGGCCCTATTTCGGCGGCGGTCTCGGCATCGCGAGATGGGAGACGATAGTCGACACTTTGGCCGGTGTTGATTTGAACGAGAAAGAGGACGGCACCGATCTCACGGCCTTCGCGGAGGCGGGCGTGGCCTATCACGTATCCGGCAACGTGGCCTTCACGGGATCGTGGCGGTATCAGCGGGTGGACACCGAAAGCCATCTAGACAGCCATGTGGTGAAGGCAGGCATCCGGTACAGCTTCTGACCGGAGTTGTTTTCCCGAGCTACCCTCGAGGTAATCCCCGTCTTTCCTCGGTGGCCCGTTCCCGGTCGAGCAGGCCACATTTTTCGGCGCGCCGGGGATTGGCGATGGCAAACTGCTTGGATAACGGTCGCCGCCCGATCGGCCCGTGACGTACCAGCCTACCGAAATTCCGGCGATTGTCCGTTCGTCATCCCGAATGCGCCTGGGCCGCCGAACAGCCGTTCCACCTCCAGCGCCGCCATGGCGACGTGATACGGCGTGCTGAGGGGCAGGTAGCCGCAATCCGGCCGGAGGTCCCGTGTCAGATATTCATGCCAGGAACCATCCGCGCGGCAGTACTTCTCCAGGAAGAAGGTGATCGATCCGGTCAGCGCCTTGCGCCTTTCCGCAGCCGGCTCGTCCCGGACCAGCGTCGCCAGCGCCTTGATCCGTTCCGTCATCGGCCAATTCCGCTTTCGATCACTCAGGACATGGGCCGAAATGTCGACCAGATCGAACATGCCGCCCGCGTCCGTGTCCAGGCAGTGTTGGTCGGCCCATTCGATCATCGGGGCGCTCTCCGTTTTGAGCGCCGGTTGTCCGGCGATGTCGGCATATTCGCCGACCAGCCAATACCACTCGTACAAATGGCCGGGCTGGATGAAGGTTCCCTTTTCGCCGGACGGCCGGCCGCTCTCATCCAGGTGTTCGAGAACCTTTTTGAGGTCGGACGTTCTCAGAAAATCCGTGTAGATGGACATGATCCGCGCGGCGCATTCCAGGTACGCGTCGTCATCGGTCGCCCGGTAAATGGAGAGATAGGCCTCCAGCAGGTGCATGTGCGGATTTTGTTCGAGGTTGGCGCCGACGTGGCTCCAATCGCGGGTCGTAGCCGGCGCGAACCAGCCTTCCGGCAACTCGAAATGTTCGAAGACAATCTCGTTGGTCCGGCCGATCCAGTTCAGGGCTTCGTCGCCGCCGAAAATCGCCAGGTAGTGCGCCAATCCGAACATGATGAAGGCGTGGCCATAGAGGTCCTTGGTCGTATCGGCGGGGCCGCCGTCGGCGCCCAAGCTGAAGTACCAGCCGCCGTTTTCGGAATCCCAGAAATTTTCGGCCAGGTCCTCGAACAAGCATTGTGCGCAATTCCGGTAGACCGGATCGGCGGTCAGGCGGTAGGCGTGAGAGAAAAAGAACAGCTGCCGTCCGACGACCATTCCGCGCCGGTAGCCCAGCGGCGCGGGCGTCAGGTCAGCCAACAAGCGCTCTCTGGTCCCGCCGCGCGAATCGTCCCAGCCGGATGTCGCGCATAGCCGGGCCATTCGATTGAACGTGTAGTCGACGACCTCTTGCGCGTGACGGACCTGGTCCGGCGTGAAAGTCTCTGTCATTGCTTCAATTTATCAGGGCTGAGCGGAACAAGCAGTTGAATATCGGAGGTGCGGCAGGGGGCCAATGAGAGTGGGATGGGGGTGAACTGATCCCCCTCACCCAGCTTCGGCTAGGCTTGGCGTTCGCCTCGCCAAGTCGGTCAATCCCCGGAGGGGAATGACCTTATCTTCGCAACCCTCTCCCTCCAGGGGAGAGGGACCGACTGTTCAGCTCTTGTTGCGAAACTTATCCAGCGCGATGACCTCGGCGCCTTCGGCGGCTTCCGCCGCTTCTTCTTCGGCGGCGTCCGCCTCGTCCGCCTCTTCGGCCTCATCTTCGCCGCCGCCCTCGTCCGCGTCCGGCAGGATGGCCGTCTCGGCGTTGGGCTGGACGTAGTCCCCGTCCGCCGCGTCTTCCCTTTCGGCCGGCCCGTCGCCCGGCGCCGCCTCTTCGGCGTCGGCGCCCGCGATGTCGGGGGCGAGCTGCGCCACCTGGATGCCGAAATCGACCGCCGGGTCGGCGAACGACACCACCGCCGAGAAGGGCACGAACAGGGCCTGGCGGCGGCCCGAGAAATAGAGCGCGACGCGGAAGCCGTCCTCCTCGACGTGCAAATCCTCGAACTGGTGCTGGAGGACGATGGTGATCTCCTCCGGGTACTGGGCGCGGAGGAAGGGCGGCATGTCGACGCCGTCCGCCCGGGTCTTGAAATTGATGTAGTAGTGGTGCTCGCCGGCGAGGCCCTGTTCCTCCGCCTGCCGGAGCGCGCGCTTGAGAATCCCCGTCAGGGCCTCCTCGACCCATTGCTGATAGGGATAACTCGGTTCGGTCATCGCGCGCGCTTCGCCGCCCTGTCGTTTGTCCCGACACCTTGTTTCCATGGCGGGACCGCTGGATTGTCCCGGCCGCTGCACGGGCGGAACGAATAAGTGAGGGGCTTCTGTTGCCAGGTGCCCCCCGGACCCCGTTGCAGCCTTAGGCGGCTACAGCAAATGCCTCGTTATCGTTGGCATCTGTAAATCGGCCCGATAACGGCGGTACCATGCCGGGCGAAAACCAAGCCTTTACCACGCGCGTCGATCCTGTTTCGCCCCCATATGGGCTCCGGACCGGGTCCGGAGAAAACGGGAATTGGTGGAGGCGCCGGGCACTGCCCCCGGGTCCGCTACGCTTATTCCACAAGGCGTTTATCGCCATAGCCGGCAAGCCAGCGTTTACGAATATAGTCCCATCGCCGGGTCAAGGAAAGCGCGCGGCGATAGTGAATTCGCGAACCGCGGCCTCTCCCCCTTTACCTACCCTCTCCCCATCGTGTTCCCTCGCCCCCATTCATGGGGGAGAGGGTTGCGAAGGCTTGGCGAGCTTGCGAGCCTTAGCCGAAGCTGGGTGAGGGGGAATAAGATTTCACCACAGAGACACAGAGATCACAGAGGACGAATGATTAACTCTTCCT
>JAPPFK010000033.1 GCA_028823885.1 Rhodospirillales bacterium
ACAAACCAGATCGTCATGCCCCGCCTCCGTGCGGGGCATCCAGAAAATTCACCACAGAGAACACCGAGGACACAGAGTATCTACATTCAAATCTGCTCCGTGGTCTCTGTGTGCTCTGTGGTTCAAAATTTGAAATCCGGCCCCCCGGACGTGCGCCGGGGTATGACGAATTGGGCTTTGCTCCCCCCCACCCTGGTCAATTCCCTGTGGGAAATGACCGACCTCCCCCTTCGAGGGGGAGGGGATAAAACGGTGTGGGAGAGGGACAGGGTGAGGGGGCGCCGCTTGCCGGATGGCGGAGACGGCGGGCGTCAGGCGGGGCCGGCGCTCCCGCCGGGCGAAACATGCGCGGACCGTGGCGTCGGCCGCGCGCTACAGAAGATGTCGAAGGGAACCGCCCGGTGCGCCGCCGCCGGACCGGCCCCGCCGTGGCATGGTCGGGGGCCGTAACCGGCAACGGCGTCTGCAGCCTCGATGTCCAGGGCGGGAAGCCGACTCCATTAACCCACTCCCCATCCTGGTGGCTACGGCGGACGATGTTAGGGAAACACCGACGGCTTTTGAAACGCATTGTCGAACGGTATTCGATAGCAAAATTGTTATGCTGAAACCTTCCGCCCCCCTCCCCCCCAACGCCGGGGCGCGGGGCCTTGGGGATTGATATTTTGCCGCGCTGGCCTTATTCCGATACGGGAGAGACGTCGACAACGAGGCAACGATGGCGAAGAAGGCAGCCAAACCGAAATCCAAGAAACCTGCCGCGAGGCGGAAACCCAAGGCCAAGGGGGAGCAGGTTCAACAGGGGGAAACCAACAGCGTCCTCGACGGCGCCATGAAGAGCGTCATCCGGAACGCCTTCCTCAACCGCGCGGGCTGAACCGCCGCCTAGCCGCCCCAGCCCGGCAGCGGCAATACCAGGACTTCCGTATCGACCGGCATGCTGGCGCGGCTGACTGTGATCGACGGGCTGTTGTTGAGCCGCGTCTTGTACATGCCCTTGACCCGTTCGGCGAACTCCAGCGGCCGGTCCATGAAGTTGTAGTGCATGGGGATCACGTAGCGCGGCTTCAGCTTGTCGATGTTGAACAGGATCTCGTCGAAGCTCGCGGTGATCCAGCGGTCGACCGGCACCAGCATGATGTCGATCCGGCCCATGCGCCGCACCCGGTCATCGTCCAGCGCGTGGCGGATATTGCCGAAATGGGCGATGCACACCCCTGCCGCCTCGAAGACGAAGATCGACGATGAGCCGAAATATCCGGCATCGATATTCGTCGGCAGGTTGAAGACCCTGAGATCCTTCTCCCGGACGTTATGGCGGACCACGCCCACGCCCGACGGATTCCAGCCGCGAAGCACATGCTTGATCGCCGGATCCACATTGTCGGTGGAATGGGTGGAATGCCCGGTATTCATGGTGATCAGGTCCGGCAGCACGTCGGGCCGGACGAAATCGTTGTAATCCGTCACCGCCTTCACGCCCTGCGCGGTCTCGATGAGGAACGTCGAATGACCGGAAAAGGTCAGTTTGACATGGCCCGCCGGCGCCCCCCCGGACGCCCCCCCGGACGCTGTGGCGCGATGCAGCAGGCCCGGCAGGCCCCGCTCATGCCGGACGAACCCCAGGCCGCACGGGGCCGCGCCGCGCTCCGCGTTGGGCTGGGCCTGCGCCAGGGATTGTGCCAGGGATTGCGCGCCGACGGGCTGGGCGCCGAGACCGGCGGCGAGGCCGGCGACGAGTGCGGCGGCGGCAACGGAGGCCGCGAGGCGTTTCATGTGCTTCACTCCCGAATGCCCGGATTTCCGTGCTCCGGCCCCATCATCGTACCGGTTCGGGATTTACGCAATCCACTATTCCGTGAGACCGGGTTGCGGCGCACTGGCCGACCGCCAAACGTCATGGCCGGGGCATGACGCGGGTTGTTGGAACCCCTTATTCCGTCATACCCCGGCGCCAGTCCGGGGTATCCAGATTTCCGATTCTTGAACCACAGAGACAGTGAGACAGTGAGACAGTGAGGAGTTAATCATTCCTCCTCAGTGAACTCTGTGCCTCTGTGGTGAATTTCCTGGATGCCCCGCACGGAGGCGGGGCATGACGGTTGGAGTGTGCCGGCAGGCGTGGATGCCCGTGTCAAGCACGGGCATGACGGGTTTGACTGGTGCACCGCCAAAGCGTCATGGCCGGGCCCAGACCCGGCCATCCACGTGGACCGCCGGCCGGTCCGGCCCCGAACAAGCCTATTGGCGCGCCACCGGCGACGGGGTATTAGAGGCGCCCGGAAACACCGCTCGCGGAGAGGTGGCTGAGTGGTCGAAAGCGGCGGTCTTGAAAACCGTTGAGGGTTCATAGCCCTCCGGGGGTTCGAATCCCTCCCTCTCCGCCAGCCTTCGCTCTTCGAGCTACGGCTGGCTTACGCCAGTTAGCCTGCCGTAGCTTGATTAGAGCGAGGCTGCCCTCCGTAGCTTTAGCGAAGGAGGGCCGGTAGTGCGATGCCCCCCGCCGTCTTGATGGCGCCGCGATGCCTGCATACATTGAGGTATGGAAGACCGGAGGATTTGGCCATGAGCGATGCCGAAGACGGCGCGATCACCCTCGGGATCGAGGAGGAATTCTTCCTCGTCGACCCGGTTTCGGGCGACATGCTGGCCGACCCGGACCCCGCCATCTTCGAGGCGTGCGAAGCGGCGGCGGGGCCGCACAAGATCGTGCGCGAACTGCTGCGCGCGCAGATCGAGACCAACACGCGGGTGTGCGCCTCGGTCGCGGAACTCCGCGAGGCATTGGGCGAGACCCGGCGCATCGTCCTCGAGGCGGCGGAACCCCACGGCGCGGCGCTGATGGCCGCCTCCACCCATCCCTTCGCTTCGTGGCAGGCGCAGATGCCGACACCGCGCGAGCGCTACGAACGCTTTGCGATGACTTTCCAGGACAACGTGCATCGGTTCCTCATCGGCGGCATGCATATCCACGCCGGCTTCGGCGATCCGGATTCGCGCATCCGGGTGATGACCGCGCTCAGGCGCTACCTGCCGGTGCTGCATGCGCTGTCGACCTCGTCCCCGTTCAGCGACGGACGCGAGACCGGGTTCAAGTCCTGGCGGCTGACGCTGGTCGGCAACCTGCCCCGCACCGGGCTGCCGGGACCGCTCGGCTCGCGGGCGGACTACGACCGGCTGCTCGACGAGTACCGCGCCATGCGCTTCGTCAATGACGGGAGCGAGCTGTGGTGGGATATCCGCCCCTCGCACGCCTTCCCGACGGTGGAGATGCGGATTTGCGACGTGTGCACGCGCATCGAGGACGCGGTGTGCATTGCCGCGCTTTATGCCTCGCTCATCCGGATGCTGCTGCGCCGCGACCGGGAGGGCGCCCTGCCGCCCGAGCCGCTCACCGAGATCGTCGCGGAAAACCGCTGGGTCGCGCAGCGCTACGGGGTGCTGGCCTTCTTCGGCGACGCGGCGAGCGAGGACGGACGGGTCGATATCCACGACGTGGTGAGCGCGTTGGTCGAGGAGCTGGCGGAGGACGCCCGGGCGCTCGGCTGCGAGGCGGAGACGCGCCGCGCGCTCGACATCGTGCGCGAGGGCTCCGGGGCGGACCGGCAGGTCGACCTTTACCGCCTGCGCCTCCTGGAAGGCGACACCGAGGCCGAGGCGCTTCGCCGGGTGGTCGACCTCGTGCTCGCCGAATCGCGGGAGGGAACCGGCCTCGAAAGCGGGTGAAGAACCCCGCACCCTAACCCTACTCCCTCTCCCCTGGAGGGAGAGGGATGCGGAGG
>JAPPFK010000002.1 GCA_028823885.1 Rhodospirillales bacterium
CAACTATACTAACTATCTGTAAATAAATGAAAAATGAAGATTGCGAAAAAACTTGCACCGGGGTATGACGAGTGGATATACGACACAAACCAAGCCGTCATGCCCGTGCTTGACACGGGCATCCACGCTTGGGGCAGCGGTACAAAAGGTCATTCCCCGCCGGGGATTGACCGGGTGGATGGCCGGGTCCGGGCCCGGCCATGACGCTTTGGCGGTAGTGCGGGGCATCCAGGATATTCACCAGGTCGACCACCGAGGACACGGAGTATCCACACTCGAATCCGCTCCGTGATCTCCATGTGCTCCGTGATGATTCTGCCTAATTTCTGACCAGTTTCCGTCACTTGCCCGATCATCGGGCAGAACCGGGCTTTGTCCGCGCCGGCAACGGTCACCCTAAGTGCCTGTAAACAAAGAAAAACGCCCCCCTGGCCGCACTTGGCACGGTTCTTGGGATAGGGCCTGTGCGTGGCCGCGCGCCGCTTGGCGGACGACAAGCGGCGTTTCGGGCCACGGATGTTTTTGCGGGCGACTATCTGGAGGACCTCTGAATGTTACCCAAATTGAAAGCGCTGCTGCCGGCCGTCCTGGCCGCGGGCGCGGTTTTATTCGCGGCGGACGGCGCGTTGGCGCAGGACGCCAAGCTTGCGGGCGGCGATACCGCCTGGATCATCACGGCGACCGCCCTGGTGCTGTTCATGACCATGCCGGGCCTCGCCCTGTTCTATGGCGGCCTGGTGCAGTCCCGGAACGTGCTGTCGGTGCTCATGCACTGCTTCACCATCACCTGCGTTTCGTCGGTGCTGTGGCTGGTGCTGGCCTACTCCATCGCGTTCGGCGACGCGTCGGCGTGGTGGGGCGGTCTCGGCAAGGCGTTTTTCCGCGATGTCGGCACGGACGCCCTGTCCGGCACCATCCCGGAGAGCGTGTTCTTCATGTTCCAGATGACCTTCGCCGTGATTACCCCGGCGCTGATCGTCGGCGCCTATGTGGAGCGGATCAAGTTCTCCGCCGTCATTCTGTTCTCGGCCCTGTGGCTGATCTTCGTCTACGCGCCTTCCACCCACTGGATCTGGGGCGGCGGCATCCTCGCCGATCTCGGCTGGATCTCCGAAAGCCTCAAGGGCGTCGCGGTGATGGACTTCGCCGGCGGCCTCGTGGTTCACGCCAACGCCGGCGTCGCGGCGCTGATCCTGGCGGCCGCCCTCGGCCCCAGGCGGGGCTTCCCCACCGAACTGCGCCCGCCCCACAATCCGGGGCTGGTGATGATCGGCGCGGCCATGCTCTGGGTCGGCTGGTTCGGCTTCAACGGCGGCAGCGCCCTGGCCGCCGACGGCGCCGCCGGCATGGCGATCACCGTCACCCACATCTCGGCGGCGACCGCGTGCCTCACCTGGGTGGCCATCGAGTGGATCAAGTTCGGCAAGCCGAGCCTGGTCGGCATCGCCACCGGCGCCATCGCCGGCCTCGCGACCATCACCCCCGGCTCCGGCTTCGTCGGGCCCATCGGCGGGCTGGTGTTCGGCTTCCTGGCCGGGATCATCTGCTTCTACGCCATCAACGTGGTGAAGAGCATGTGGAAGATCGACGATTCCCTGGACGTGTTCGCCGTCCACGGCGTCGGCGGCGTTCTCGGCATCCTGCTGACCAGCGTGTTCGCGGCGCCCGGGCTCGGCGGCCTCGGCGGCGACGATTATTCCATCGGCACGGCCTTCATCGGCCAGCTGATCGGCACGGTCATCACCGTCATCTGGGCCGGCGTCGTCGGCTTCATCATCCTCAAGATCGTGCAGGCGTCCGTCGGGCTCCGGACCACGCCCGAGGAGGAGACCGAAGGCCTCGACATCACGGCCCATGGGGAGCGGAGCTATGATCTCTAGACGGGAGCCGGGCTCTTATCTCATTATGATTCAACTGGATAACGTAAAGGTGCAGCCATGAAGTACGTAGTGGCAGTGATCAAACCGGCCAAGCTGGACGCGGTGCGCGAGGCGCTTACCGGGATCGGCGTGCAGGGCCTGACGGCGAGCGAGGTCTCCGGCTTCGGGCGCCAGAAGGGGCATACCGAGATCTACCGCGGCGCCGAATACGCCATCAACTTCGTGCCCAAGACCAAGATCGAGATCGCGGTCGATGACGGGCTGGCGGATCAGGTGGTTTCGACCATCCGCGATACCGCCAACTCCGAAAGCATTGGCGACGGCAAGATCTTCGTCTACGAGCTGAACGAGGCGGTCCGCATCCGGACCGGCGAGACCGGCCCCGAAGCTCTCTGACGCCCTAGAGCCGATCTGGCGCGCGCCGGTTGCCCAACGGCCCGGCGCCCGTTAGTTTCGGCAACCAGGCGACCGCCCCGCGGCGCGCTCGAGGAGTGTGGCGCGGGGCGGCTGCGTTTCCGGGCCCCGCCTGGAGCCCCCTGGAGAATTGCGGCATGCACAATCCGGTTCTAGACGAGATGGAGGAATACGCCATCGAACGGCTGCCGGCGCTGCTCGCGGACGTGGACCCGCCGGCGGGCCTCGATCCGGTCATCATGTCCCTCGGCGAGCCACGCCACGCGCCGCCGGAAATCATCAACCGGGCGGTCGCCGAGCACGGCGACAAATGGGGCCGCTATCCCCCGACCGCCGGCGCCGCCGCCCATCTCGAGGCCTGCGCCGGCTGGCTCGAACGCCGCTACGATCTCGCCCAAGGCATGATCGATCCGGCCCGGCACGTCTGCGCCGCCATGGGCAGCCGGGAAAGCCTCTACATGGCCGGCGACGTCTGCATCCCCCGGACCAGGAACGGCGGGCGGCCCGTGGTGGCCATTCCCAACCCGTTCTACCAGGCCTATTACGGGGCGGCGAAGCTCAACGGCGCCGAGGTGGCGGTGCTGTCGGGAACGCCGGAAACCGGTTATCTGCCCGATTTTTCCGAACTCAACGGCGAGGAGCTCCGCCGCATGGCGATGGTCTATCTCTGCACCCCGTCCAATCCGCAGGGCACGGCCGCCGGTCTCGATTACCTGTGCCGCGCCGTCGAGCTGGCCCGGGAATACGATTTCGTGCTGGCCGTCGACGAGTGCTACGCCGAAATCTACCTGGGCGGGCCGACCCCCGGCATCCTGCAGGCCTGCGCCGCCATGGGCGGCGGCCTCGAAAACGTGCTGACGTTCAATTCGCTGTCGAAACGGTCGAGCGCGCCCGGCCTCCGCTCCGGGTTCGTCGCCGGCGACGAGGCGGTCATTTCGCGGCTCAAGCGGCTCAGGGCCTATGGCGGCGCGACCATTCCGGCGCCGCTCGCCGAGGCGGCCACGGCGCTGTGGAACGACGACGCCCATGTGGAGGCCAACCGGGCGCTCTACCGGGAGAAATTCGACCGGGCCGACGAGATTCTCGCCGGCGTCCTCGGCTATTGCCGGCCGGATGGCGGGTTCTTCCTGTGGCTCGAGGCGGGCGACGGCGAGGCGGCCGCCCGCCGCCTGTGGGCCGAGGCCGCGGTGCGGGTCGTCCCCGGCGCCTATCTGGGCCTCGCCGACCGGTCCGGGGTCAATCCCGGCGACGGCCGCATCCGGGTCGCCCTGGTGGACGATCCGGCGACGGTGGCCGAGGGCCTGACGCGGATCAGGAACACGCTCGCGGGTTGAGGGGGAATTCCATACCGCCCTAATCTCTTATGACCCCCTCACTCTCATATCTTATGACCCCCTCACCCTGACCCTCTCCCCCTGAAGA
>JAPPFK010000108.1 GCA_028823885.1 Rhodospirillales bacterium
CGGCGAGGGCGGCGCCCACCTGGTTGTCGGTGCCGATGTAGGTGACGCCGGCATTCGAGCCCTTCGTATCGACGAACACCACCGGAACCCCGTCAGCGATCGCCTCGTCCACGACCGGAGCCAATGCGTTCGGGTCGGTCGGTGCAAGGACGATACCGCTCACGCCTTTGGCAAGCTGGTCCTCCACCTGCGCGATTTGCGCCGCAACATCGGATTCGGTCGGCGGTGCGAGCACGACGACGTTCACGCCGAGCTCGGCACCCTTCTCCGTTGCACCGCGCTCGACGGCGGCCCAGAACGGGTTGCCGGCGCCCGGGCCCTTCATGCTGACGAGAATCGTCTCTTCGGCCGCGACCATCGAGGCCACGCCGAGCACAACCGTTGCCGCGACTGCGGCGATTCCAGCTTGTAGCTTGTTCACTGTCGTGTCCCTCCAGAATGGGTTAGCCGACATGGCTGAACGCAGCGTCCCGAGCACGGGCCGCTCAACCAAGTCAGGATCGTACCTATCTACTGTCTCTAGTGGCGGGTGCCAAGGTCGCGCCGCAACACGTCGATGAACACCGCGAGCACAATGATCGCGCCGATCAGGATCTGCTGCCAAAACGAGCTGACATCGTTCAGGTTGAGACCGTTCCTGATCAATCCCATGATCAGCACGCCGCCGAAGATGCCGAGCACCTGCCCGCGGCCGCCGAAAAAGCTCGCCCCGCCGATGATGACGGCGGCGATCGCTTCGAGCTCCATTCCCAGGCCCGCATTCGGAAACCCGGAATTGGTCCTCCCGGCCATGATCAGCCCGGCGACGCCGGCCATGAATCCGCATATGGAGTAGACGATGATCAGCGTGCGGTCGACGTTGATTCCGCTGACTCTGGCCGCTTGCGGATTGCCGCCGATGGCGTAGACACGCCGGCCGAACACCGTGTGCTCCAGCAGGACCCAGAAAACCAGGTAAACGGCGACGGTAAAGAGAAATACGACCGGCAAGTTGAATCGCGTTCCGTCGATCTCGCCGAGAAAAATACGGGCCGATCCGAGGAACCGGACCGGGTCGGGCAGCCCTGAATAGGGCACGCCGCCGGATATCAGGTTCGCCAGTCCGCGGGCCATGAACAGCATGCCCAACGTCATGATGAACGGGTGCGGCATGCGAAGCTTCGTGATGCCGACACCGTTCACGAAGCCCGCGGCAAGCCCCACCAACGGTGAAAGCACCAGCACCACCGGCCAGGGAACGCCGGACGCGTTGGACACCGCGAGAGTCATCATGCCCAGCGCCAGGACCGAGCCGACCGAAAGATCGATGCCGGCGGTCAGGATCACCAGAAACATGCCGATCGACAGCATGCCGTTGGCGGCGGTCTGCTTGAAGATGTTCGTGATATTGCGCCACGAAAGGAAAACGTCGGGTTGCAGCGCCCACAACACCACGCACATCACGACGATGACGATCAGGATGCCGTAACGGTCGAGGAACGGCATGAGCCGGACCCGCAGCGGGTCCTTGTCTTCGAACTCCGGCTCGGTGCCGACTGGATCACCCGGAACGGTGATGCGCCGGCTCCTTTGCGTTTTCCTTAGTCCCCATGACCCAGCCGATGACTTCGCTGCGGGTTGTCTCGGCCAGTTTCGCCTCGGCGAAGTTGGTACCGTGGTAGAGCGCCATGACCCGGTCGCAGACATGGAATATGTCGTCCATGCGGTGGCTGATGATCGCCACCGAAATGCCGCGGTTCTTCAGGCCGATGATGAGCTCGAGCACCTTGCCGACCTCCTTTACCGCAAGTGCCGCAGTCGGCTCGTCCATGATCACGACGCGCGCCTGGAAGGCGATCGAGCGCGCGATCGCGACCGCCTGCCGCTGGCCGCCCGACAGCTCCTCCACCTTCTGCTCCACGCTCTTCACGTGGATTTTCAGGTTGTCGAGATGCTGTTTTGCCTTTTCCCGCCCGGCGCGATGGTCGAACAGCGACATCAGCCCGCCGAGCACTCTGCGCGTCGGCTCGCGGCCGAGATAGATGTTCTCGGCAACGTTCATGTTACCGGCAAGGGCCAGGTCCTGGTAAACCATCTCGATTCCGAGATCGCGGGCATCGCGCGGGCTGCTGAACTGAACCTGCCGGCCATCGAAGATTATTTGTCCTTCGCTCGGCGGGTGCAGGCCTGACAGGACTTTCATGAGGGTCGACTTGCCGGCGCCATTGTCGCCGACGACGCCGAGCACCTCGCCCGGCCAAAGCTCGAGATCGACATCGCGCAAGGCCGTAACCGCACCGAAATACTTCCAAATTCCATGGGCCTCGAGCAACGGACTCGCCGCTTCTTCGGTGCGTTCCGTCAACTGTTCACCCGCATGCGCAATAGCGATTGGCCCTCGCGCGAACCATAGGTTGACCGCGTTTGAATCGTCAAGGCTGGCCCCGCCATCGACCGTCTGGGCCTGGCTGCATAGTGAATTCGCCGTGTCCCGGCCCGAAGTCGTGGCCGCCGCCAAGGGGGCACACCGCCGCAAGCTCTGCCGGCACGAGGGTTTCCTGGCCGTTCTGGACGAGCAGCGCGCCGCCGCTATCCAGCGCGTTCAAGCCGAATATGCCTAGGCCGTGTCGAACTTCGCCGATGAGTGGAAAGCGGCCCTCGGAACATCAGCAGACTATTCGGCAAACGCAATGTAGAATGGCGGGCACTCCAACGTTTGGAAAGCAGGGAACAAAAGACGATTCGCCGCAACTTGCAATATTCTCCAGTACTCTCTATCATTCAGGTCCAATTATCTTGTAAGTAACGCGTTTCCCCTTTCCCTTCTTGCGTATGACGGTCAACTCGTCGCCCGATATAATCTGCACTTGGCAATCAAAAGGCATTTTTTCGCCATCGAGTCTAACAATTCTACAAAAGTATTTTCCTTTCCAAGCCCATTTCCCGGTTAATCTCTTGTTGCCGACTTTTCCTGTTATCCTCCCGTCTGCGTGACTGACCGCATATCCATTCCCCAGATCAACCTTCTTTCCGACAAGGGCAGCTCTATATTGCTCTTCGCTCTCGATCCTCCCCTCAAATGGAGAAGTGGCTGTGCCCTCGTCAGCCTTCGCGAGCTGCCCGCAGGCCACCGATGCGACGAGTGCCAGTCCGGCAATGAGACTGATACGAGATGGTGCGCTCATGGTGAGGTCCCTCCCTCGGCGAAAATCCTCTTTCGTTGTCTATGGTACCCGGACCTTGGAATTCTGCCCTACAAACCGACAGTCAGTGCATCCCCGGAAATACTATATCAGTCGGCTCCTCGCGCCATGAGAAAATGGCATACTCGGCTATGTCGTGCTTCACTTTGCCAGCACCCAACAACATCGCGGAGTCTTGGGGCCTGACGCGCCACCGGACCACGATGCACGGCGCGCGGAATTGTCAGCGGACCAGCCTTGAATAGGTCCGACCACTGGACATCGGGGGCTGGTGGGAGTAAGTGATTCGTCCCACCGCAGTCGGCTGACTCGGCGGGCCTCACGGAGACTGACAGGGCCATGGCAGAAGCAGCATTGACGCTTGAGGAGGTGCCGCGCGAGGAGCTGGAATCGGCCGTGATACGCTTCGCCGGGGATTCCGGCGATGGCATGCAGCTGACCGGCGGGCGCTTCACAGAGACCACGGCACTCGCCGGCAACGATCTCACCACCTTCCCGGATTTCCCGGCCGAGATCAGGGCGC
>JAPPFK010000036.1:0-18220 GCA_028823885.1 Rhodospirillales bacterium
TCGCCAGCCCGAGCGCACAGGGACATGCAATGATCAAGACGGCGACGGCATTGAGCAGCGCAAAGGTGAACCGCGGTTCCGACCCCACCGCCGCCCAGACGACGAAGGTCGCCACCGCCACCAAGACCACCGCGGGGACGAAATACCCGGCGACGACATCGGCCAGCCTTTGGATGGGCGCCCGGCTTCGCTGAGCGTCGGCAACCATCTGGACCAGCTTGGACAGCATGGTCTCCCGGCCAACCCGGTCGGCGGACATGACGAAGCTCCCCGATACATTCGCGGTACCGCCGATCACGGGATCATTCTCCGCCTTGGCGACCGGCAGCGGTTCTCCGGTGATCATGGACTCGTCGACATCCGAGCGGCCATTGAGGATACGGCCATCGACGGGAATCGTATCTCCGGGGCGAACCCGAAAGGAATCGCCTCGGGCGATTTCGTCCAACGGCACCTCACGATCCCCGCCGGGGGTGACTCTAAGCGCGGTTGCCGGTGCCAGACTCAAAAGCGACCGGATGGCCTCTCCGGTGCGGTCCCGGGCGCGAAGCTCCAGCACCTGCCCCACGGCAACCAGGACGGTAATCGCGGCCGCGGCCTCGAAGTAGACCGGCACCGCGCCGTCGTGGCCTCGAAAGGCAGCGGGGAAAATGTCCGGGAACAGCAGTGCGGCGACGCTGTAGATGTAGGCCGCGCCCACGCCCAGCCCGATAAGGCTGAACATGTTGAGCTTCCAGGTGCGGACGGACTGCCAGAACCGCTCGAAGAACGGCGCGCCGGCCCACAACACCACGGGCGTGGAGAGCGCGAACTGGACCCAAGCCGAGATATTGGCGGGAACCGCCTTCCCGACCGGATTGCCGGGAATCAGGTGCCCCATGGCCAAGACCAGCACAGGGGCGCCGAATAATGCGCCCACCCACATCCGCCGGGTCATGTCGGTGAGTTCCGGATTTTCCAGGAAAACGGCTTCCGCCGGGTTTTCCGGTTCCAGCCCCATGCCGCAGTCGGGGCATGTGCCCGGCCCCGGATTGCGCACCTCCGGATGCATGGGACAGGTGTGAATGATCGCGGATGGGGCGGGCGTTGTGTCCAACGAAAACCACCTTCTAGTCAGGTTGAAGGTTTATATAGGGGTTCCAGCGGCGGGAAGGTCAACCCGGGATGTGTCCCAATGACGTGAGTTTTCTTGACGCTCGGCGGGCAGACTTGCAATGTGGCGCCCAGCCAATGAGGGAACCGTGTTTCAGCTGATTTTTCTTATAAATAAATTCTTATAACCTATTGAAATGATTTTATTAATCGACAACTACGATAGCTTCACCTACAACCTGTTCCATTATCTGGGTGAGCTCGGCGCGGAGATGGTCGTGCATCGCAACGACGCCATAACGGTGGAGGACGCTCTCGGCCTGAAACCGGACGGCGTGCTGATATCACCCGGTCCGTGCGATCCCGACAAGGCGGGCATCTGCCTCGATTTGGTGACGGCCGTGGCAGCGGAGGGGCTGCCGCTGTTTGGCGTCTGCCTGGGGCACCAGGCCATCGGACAGGCGTTCGGCGCCAGGGTGGTCCGCGCGCCGGTTCCCATGCACGGCAAGATGAGCGCGGTGTCCCATGACGGATCGAGCGTATTCGATGGGCTGAACAGTCCGTTTCAGGCCACCCGCTATCATTCCCTCACCCTCGACGAGGAACCGTGGCCGGCGGAGCTGGAAGTCACCGCCCGCAGCGATGACGGCTTGATCATGGGGATTCAACACCGCACATTGCCAATCGCCGGGGTGCAATTTCACCCGGAAAGCATCGCATCGGAGCATGGGCACTCCATCCTGGGGAACTTTTTGAAGATGATCGAGAACGATAAGGTGGCGGCATGAACGACATGCCCGATATGAAAAACTACATTGCCGCCGCGGCAGGGGGCTCGCCGCTGGATGAGGCGCAGGCCGAGGCCGCGTTCAACATCATCATGTCCGGCGATGCGACACCCGCCCAAATCGGCGGCTTTTTGATGGCGCTTCGCGTCCGGGGCGAGACGGTCGAGGAAATCACCGGCGCCGCCCGGGCCATGCGGGCCAAATGCCACTATGTGGAAGCGCCGGACAACGCCATGGATGTCGTGGGGACCGGCGGGGACGCCACCGGGACATACAACATTTCCACGGGCGCCGCCTTGGTTGTCGCCGCCTGCGGCGTGCCGGTCGCCAAGCACGGCAACCGGGCGCTGTCCTCGAAGTCCGGCGCGGCGGATACCCTGGCTGCTCTCGGCATCAATACGGATGCGGATTTCGACCTGATCGAGCAATCCATCGCCGAGGCCGGCATCGGCTTCCTCATGGCGCCCCGGCATCACAGCGCCATGCGCCACGTTGCCGGCGCCCGGGTGGAATTGGCCACCCGCACCATCTTCAATCTGCTGGGACCGATCTGCAATCCGGCGGGGGTCAAACGGCAGCTGACCGGGGTTTTTGCCCGTGAATGGGTCGAACCGGTGGCCAGGACGCTCGGCCGGCTGGGCGGCGAGCGCGCCTGGGTGATGCACGGCGGCGACGGGACCGATGAACTGACCACCACCGGGGTTTCCTATGTTTCCGAGTGGAACGGCGGCAAGGTGACCAGTTTCGAAGTGTCGCCGGAGGACGCCGGGCTGCCGGTGGCCAAGCCCGAGGACCTCAAAGGCGGGGATGCCGCGACCAATGCGGCCGCCCTCCGCGCCGTATTGGCCGGTGAATCCGGGGCCTACCGGGATGTGGTGTTGTACAACGCGGCCGCCGCCCTCGTGGTCGCCGACACGGCAGGCGATCTCCAGGCGGGTGTCGAAATGGCGGCCGATGCCGTCGATAGCGGCAAGGCGCGGGCGTCCCTGGATCGCATGATTGAACTGACCAACAGCCGCAACGAGGAGGGAGAGGACGGGTGAGCGACGTCCTCGAGAAGATCTGCAACGACAAGCGCGCGCACGTCGAAGCGCAAAAGGCCGCGCGCCCCCTGGGTGAGGTCAAGGCCGCCGCGGCAAGGGCTTCGGCGCCCAGAGGCTTTGCGGAACGGCTAAAGGCTGCGGGTGAGACCGGGTACGGCTTGATCGCCGAGATCAAGAAGGCATCGCCCTCCCGCGGCCTGATCCGCGAGGATTTCGATCCCCCTGCCCTGGCCAAAGCCTACGCCGATGGCGGCGCGGCCTGCCTCTCGGTTCTGACCGATGTTCCTTATTTCCAGGGCGACGATGCGTTCCTCACCCAGGCGCGGGAGGCGGTCGACCTGCCGGCGCTCCGCAAGGATTTCATGCTTGATCCCTATCAGGTGTACGAGGCCCGGGCGATCGGCGCCGACTGCATCCTGTTGATCATGGCCGCGCTGAGTGACGCGGACGCCGCCCGGCTTGCCCGGATCGCGGAAGATCTCGGGATGGATGTCCTGGTCGAGGTTCACGACGAGGCGGAGATGGAGCGCGCGCACGCCCTGTCGCCGCCCCTCCTCGGTATCAACAACCGCAACCTCAAGACCCTCGACGTGGATCTCGCCACGACCGAGCGGCTCGCGCCCATGAGCACCGGCGGCGCGGTTCTGGTCAGCGAGAGCGGGCTCCATGGGCCGGCCGACCTCGCCCGGATGAGCGCCATCGGGATCAATTGCTTTTTGGTCGGGGAATCGCTGATGAAGCAGCCGGATGTGGCGCAAGCCACCCGTGATCTTCTGCGGCTGCCCGCGGATGCCGGCCGGAAAAGCGCCTGAGCGGCATGGCGAAGCTCACCCACATCGATGACGACGGCAATGCGGTGATGGTCGACGTCTCAGGAAAGGACCGGACCGAACGGACGGCCACGGCGGCGGGCTCGGTCCATATGATGCCGGAAACCCTCAAGCTGATCATGGAAGGCGGCGTCAAAAAGGGAGACGTGCTCTCCGTCGCCCAGCTCGCCGGGATCATGGGAGCCAAGAAGACCGCCGATCTGATCCCCCTTTGCCATCCGCTGGAGTTGAGTTCGGTGAAGGTGGAGCTGACCTGCGATCCCGACCGCAACGCCGTCGACATCTCCGCCACTTGTAAACTGACCGGCAAGACCGGCGTTGAGATGGAAGCGATGACGGCGGTCGGCGTCGCGGCGCTTACCGTCTACGACATGGTCAAGGCGGTGGACCGTGGTATCCGGATCGGCGATATACGGCTGGTCCACAAATCGGGCGGCAAGTCGGGCGCCTTCGACGCCGAGACCCGATCCTCATGATGATTTCCGTCGCAGACGCCCTGGCGCAGGTCCTGGCCGGCGTCGAGCCCCTCAATGGGGAGCGGGTCGGCGTTGCCAACGCTTTTGGGCGCGTGCTGGCCGGGGATGTCGCCTCGCGGCTCACCCAGCCGCCGCGCGCGGTCTCGGCCATGGACGGCTATGCGGTGCGCGCCGAGGACGTCGGCAAGGTGCCGGCGACACTGACCCGGATCGGCGAATCGGCAGCCGGCAACGGGTTCGACGGCAGCATCGCCGCCGGCCAGACGGTGCGGATTTTCACCGGCGCCCCTGTCCCCGACGGCGCCGATGCGATCGTCATTCAGGAAGACACCGAGACCGACGGCGACAAAATCACCATGACCGAGGCGCCCACGCCCGGCCGTTACATCCGCCCCGCCGGGCTGGATTTCGCCGAGGGCGACGTTCTGCTGGCCAAGGGCCGGCGCATGACCGCCCGCGATGTGAGCTTGGCCGCCGCCATGAACGTGCCGTGGCTGACGGTCACCCGGAAGCCGCGGATCGCGCTGTTGTCCACGGGCGATGAACTGGTGTTGCCGGGCGAACCGGTCGGGCCCGACCAGATCATCAGCTCCAACAGCATCGGCCTTGGATCGTTCATTCAGGCCATGGGCGGCGAAGCCGTCAATCTTGGGATCGCCCGGGATGACCCGGATGATCTCCGCCGGATGCTAGACGGCGTCCGGGGTGCCGACATGCTGGTGACCATCGGCGGCGCGTCGGTCGGCGACTATGACCTGGTCAAGACGGTGCTTGGCGGCGAAGGCCTGGATGTCACCTTCTCCACCGTCGCCATGCGGCCGGGCAAGCCGCTGATATTCGGAGCCATCCACGGTAAACCGATGCTCGGATTGCCGGGGAACCCAGTCTCGGCGGGCGTCACCTCGGTGCTGTTTCTGCGCCCGGCCATCGGCGTCATGCTCGGACTGAACGATGACGAAACGCCACAGGAGACGGCGCTCCTCGGCCGCGATGTTCCGGCCAACGATCACCGACAGGACTACTTGCGCTCGACCCTCGGCATGAGCGCCGGAGGCGAATTGACCGCCACCCCGTTCGAGAAACAGGACAGCTCCATGCTGCGCCTGTTCGCCCGGTCGGATTGCCTGGTCATCCGGCCGCCCAACGCCCCGCCGCTGGCCGCGGGTGAGCGGGTCGACATCGTCCGGCTGGACTGGAGCAATCTCTCGGTCTGAGGCCCCGTTGCGGTCCAAATCAAAAAATTTTTGGGAATTTTGCAAAAATCCCTATTGACCCCGAAAAAGAACCAAACTAGAACATGTATGAGCGTTTCGGTTTTGTTCCATATGTAGTGTTGATCGCCCAAATTAACCCAGGGTCTTGTCGCACCGCATGAAGGGGGTCCCAATGTTAACCAAGAAGCAGTACGAATTGCTGGTTTTTATCGACCGAAAACTGCGGGAATCCGGGGTTCCGCCCTCTTTCGACGAAATGAAGGACGCGCTTGATCTGCGCTCCAAATCCGGAATCCACAGGCTAATTACCGGTCTGGAGGAACGGGGATTTATCCGCCGCCTTCCCCATCGGGCCCGGGCCTTGGAAATCCTCCGCCTGCCGGAGAATTTCCGTGCTGGCGATGTGCAACCGGCGCGTCCCAACGGCTTCACCCCCAATGTTATCGAAGGCGGCTTCCGCCCGAAAACGTCCGAACCGGCGACCGCGGAAGAGCCGACGGCATTGCCGCTTTTGGGTAGAATTGCCGCCGGCACGCCCATCGAGGCGCTGCGTGATCCGACCACCAGCATCGATATTCCCCCCTCCATGCTCGGCGGGGGTGATCACTATGCCCTGGAGATTGACGGCGATTCGATGATCGACGCGGGCATCCACGACGGCGACACGGTGGTCATCGAGCAATGCGACACCGCCGAGAGCGGATCCATCGTCGTGGCGCTGGTCGACAACAGCGAAGTCACGCTGAAGCGTCTCCGCCGCAAGGGCGGGACCGTGGCGCTCGAACCCGCCAACAAGGACTACGAAACGCGGATATTCGGGCCCGACCGGGTTCAGGTCCAGGGCCGCCTCGTTGGCCTGTTCAGGAAGTACTAGGTGCCGCCCCGTGGCCGGCGGAGCACCCACGGCCGCACGCCCCGCTCTCCTTGAACCGTCTTGACCGAGATCCCGCTCTCGTCAATCCACAGCGCATGAGCACCCTCGCGCCAGAGGTCAAACCGGTCGATGACCAATGCGGCGTCCCGGCATATGCGGCCGCGCACGGGTACCGTGGCCACCACGATATCGGCGCGCCGGCATTCTTCTTCGAGCGCCAAGCTGTCCCTGACCAGCGCAACCGTCCTCCCGGCCCTGTGGTAGATGCAGGCCAGCGCGTCGCACGCCAGATCGCCGGCCCCGTCGGCGGGCCGCGCCGGCCACGGCGCGGGCGCCTCGCCGATTTGGCCCGCGGCCCGCAGCCAGACCGAACCGGCAAACCGCGATGCCCGAACCGAAGATAGGGCGAGCCGGCCATCCTCTCGAACCACGCCGAACAATCGTGCCTCACCGTCCACCAGGAGGTCGGGGCCGGGTGCCCGGGGGATGAGCAGCACGCCGATCAGGACCAGCGGCACCCCGAGCAGCCGCCATTTTCTTTGCCACAGGCAAAGCCACATGCCGCCCGACGCCACAACAATCAGCGCGGCCGTCGAAAAACCGCTGATTCCGAGGCTGGCCCCGGGCAGCGCCGCCATTCGTTCCGCCACATCGATGATGACGCCGACCCCCCAGCCCATGACGGCGAGAAAGATACCGTCCAGGCCCAACGGCATTGCGATCAAGGCCAGGACCGCGAGCGGCATGACCCAAAATGCGGTCAACGGGACGGCAACCAAATTGGCCACAAGTCCCAGCACGGCGATCCGGTTGAAATGGTACACGGCGAATGGGCCCGTCGCGGCGCTTGCGACGATGGTGGTCAGCACGACGCCGCCGAAATAGAGCGGCAGCCCCCGCCACCACCGCCGGGTCAACGCCCATCGGGCGCTCGCCCGGCGGCTGATCCACTCATAGACGGCGATCAGGGCAACGACCGCGGCGAAGGACATCTGGAAACTGGCGCTGAGCAGTGCGGCGGGCGTCAGTGCGAGAATGACCAGGGCAGCCCACGCGACCGAGCGCATCGAGATACCTTGCCGGTCGAGAACAATCGCCACCAGTACCAGGCCGATCATCAGAAACGCCCGTTGGGTCGGAACCGTCGCGCCGGCAAGAAGGGCATAGGCAAATGCGCCGATGACCGCGGCAATTGCCGCCCATTTCTTTATGGGATAGGGCAACGCGATGGCGGGGACCAGGGACAGGCCGCCCCGGACGATGACGAAAATGAACCCGGCGACCAGGCCGATGTGGAGCCCGGAGATCGCCAGCAGGTGGGCAATCCCAGATGCGCGGAACGCCTCGAGGACAGGTTCACGGACGATTGTGCGTTGCCCGGTGATCAAAGCGGCGGCGACCGTACCGGCGTCGCCCGGAATGGCGGCCACCACCCGCTGCGTGACCCGCCATCGCAGCCGTTCGATGGCGGCCGCCAACTGCCACTCCTCCAGGTGCGACTGGACGATCCGGGCGCGCCCCAGGGCGAAACCGACGCCGGCAAGCTCCTGGAAATAGAACTGACGCTGCAGGTCGAAACCGCCGGGCAGAACGGGGGGCGGCGGGGGAGAGAGAACCGCGCGAACCTCGATCCAGTCTCCCGCCGCCAAGGCCGGTTGCGCGCCCCGGAGACGAACGCGAACCCGTGGCGGCTGCCGGGGCGCCGCCAGGTTTTGGATCCTGATCCGGTCCAGGGTCACGCGCACCCCATCGGGAAACGGCTCCAGCAGCGCGATACGCCCCTGGACGCTGGCGGCGGTGCGATTTTCGGCCAACACCGGGTGCTTGAGACCCAGGGTATGCCATTGAGCGTTCAGGAAACCGGCTGCGACAATGAACAGTCCGACGGACAGGAACATGACGACGGGCCGCCGCCGGCCGAGCCAACCACAGGCGATCGATAGCGCACCCGGTCCAAACGCGAGCCAGACCGGCGGCTCATCGGGCAGGAAGAAATAAAGGCCGATACCGGCACCAAACGCCACCGGGACCCACAAGAGCCAACGATCCCGCTCTTCGAGCAACGCATCCCGCGCACCATCGAGAATGCCGCCCGCCAAGGCGGCCGTCCGCTTATCCTCCCGTGTCATGGCGTAAGGATGACAGACCAGAACCAAACCTGTAAACTGCCCGGCGTGTTTTGAATAATTAAACAATATCAATTACTTAGATAGATTTTATGGTCGTTACCCGCTTCGCGCCCTCGCCCACGGGCTTCCTCCATATCGGCGGCGCCCGCACCGCATTGTTCAACTGGCTGTTCGCCAGACACCATCAGGGCACGTTTCTGCTGCGAATCGAGGACACGGACCGGAAGCGCTCCACCGACGAGGCCGTCGACGCCATCCTCAACGGGATGCGCTGGCTGGATCTCACCTGGGATGGAGAGCCGATCTCCCAGTTCACACGCAGCGGCCGCCATGCCGAAATCGCCCGGCAGCTTCTCGACGAAGGCAAGGCCTACCGCTGCTACTGCACCCCCGAGGAACTCGCGGAGATGCGAGACGCGGCGCGGGCGGCGGGCAGCGCCCGGCTCTATGACGGACGTTGGCGGGACCGCGATCCCAAGGAAGCGCCAGACGGCATCGATCCGGTCATTCGCCTGAAGGTGCCGGAAGGCGGCGGAACGGTCATCCAGGACATCATCCAGGGAGAAGTGCGGGTTGGCCACGATCAGCTGGACGACATGATCTTGTTGCGGGCCGATGGAACGCCGACCTACATGCTGGCGGTCGTGGTTGACGACCATGACATGGGCATTACCCACGTCATTCGCGGGGACGACCACCTAACCAACGCCTTCCGTCAGGCCCGGATTTACGCAGCCTTGGGATGGAATATGCCGGTAATGGCCCACATGCCCCTCCTCCACGGAAGCGACGGCACAAAGCTCTCCAAGCGCCATGGTGCGCTCGGCGTCGAAGCCTACCGCGACATGGGCTTCCTCCCCGAGGCGGTAAACAACTACCTTCTCCGATTGGGATGGAGCCACGGCGACAAGGAAATCATCGACCGCGGCCAGGCGATCGAGTGGTTTGACGTCAAGGACGTCGGCAAAGCCGCCGCCCGCTTCGACATGGACAAGCTGACCAGTCTCAACGGACACTACATCCGCGAAGCCGAGGATGATCGGCTGGTCGAACTAATCCTGCCGGGGCTGGAGAACGAGCTCGGCGAGACGGTCGGCGAGGCGGCGCGGCAACGTCTGCTCAATGGAATGTCGGGCCTTAAAGAACGCGCAAAGAACACGCTGGAACTTATTGAAAATTCGTTATTTTACGTGCGAAAACGCCCACTCTCCCTGACCCCGAAAGCGGCAAAAATCCTTGACGCGGAGGGGTGCGGCATGATCGAACATATTCGCCCGAATTTGGCGCAGCTCGAAGACTGGTCGCGGGAGGGGATCGAGACCGCGGCGAGAGAGGTTGCCGAGGCCGCCGATGCCAAATTGGGTGCCGTTGCACAGCCACTGCGCGCTGCGCTCACCGGTTCCAACGTATCACCGGGAATATTCGAGGTGATGGAGGTACTGGGCCAGGATGAAACCTTGGGCCGTCTCGACGACGCGCTCGCCGCACCGGCGCCGCCCACGGGCGCCGCACAAGACTGACGAGACCATTACCCACCTTGGGGAAGAACACGCATGAACGATCACAACACCACCACCAACCACACCATGACCCTAACCAACAACGAGACCGGCGAGGCATTCGAGTTGCCGGTGCTCGGCGGGTCGGTTGGTCCCAAGGTGATCGACGTCCGGCGCCTTTATGGCGATACCGGCTACTTTACCTACGATCCGGGATTTACCTCGACGGCGAGCTGCGAGTCGACCATCACCTACATTGATGGCGACGAGGGTATCTTGCTCTATCGGGGATATCCGATCGAGGACTTGGCGGTTCACTGCGACCACATGGAGGTCAGCTATCTCCTGCTGTTCGGCGAACTCCCCAATGCCGAACAGAAGGCCAAATTCGAGCACGACATTACCTACCACACCATGCTCCACGAGCAGGTGAACCAGTTTTATCGCGGCTTCCGGCGTGATTCCCATCCCATGGCCATTATGTGCGGCGTCGTCGGCGCGCTCTCGGCGTTCTATCACGACAGTCTGGATATTAACGACCCCTGGCACCGGACGGTGGCGTCCTACCGGATGATCGCCAAGATTCCGACCATCGCTGCCCATGCATACAAATACGCCATCGGTCAGCCGTTCATCTATCCCGACAACGGCCTGAAATATTCGGAGAACTTCCTCCATATGCTGTTTGCGACGCCGGCCGAGGATTACGAGGTCAGCCCCACCCTCGCCCGCGCCATGGACCGGATTTTGATCCTCCACGCGGACCATGAGCAAAATGCCTCCACCTCGACCGTGCGGCTCGCCGGCTCAAGCGGGGCCAACCCGTTCGCCTGTATCGCCGCGGGTATCGCCTCCCTCTGGGGCCCGGCCCACGGCGGCGCCAACGAAGCCGTCCTCAACATGCTCCACGAAATCGGCGACAAGTCGAACATCACGGAGTATGTCAAAAAGGCCAAGGACCCGGACGATCCCTTCCGCCTGATGGGCTTCGGTCACCGGGTTTACAAGAACTTCGACCCCCGTGCCCGGGTGATGCAGCAGACCTGCCACGAGGTCCTGGAGGAACTTGGCATTACCGACGAGCCGCTGCTCGAACTGGCCATGGAGTTGGAAAAGATCGCCGTCGAAGACGACTACTTCGTCGAGCGCAAGCTCTATCCCAACGTGGATTTCTATTCGGGGATAATTTTCAAGGCCATCGGGATTCCGACCACCATGTTCACGGTGTTGTTCGCCGTTGCCCGGACGGTCGGCTGGATCGCCCAGTGGAATGAAATGGTCGAAGATCCGAGCCAGAAAATCGGCCGGCCCCGTCAGCTGTTTACCGGGCCTCCCCGGCGGGATTTCGTCACCCTCGACAAGCGCGGCTAGATCGGCTCTAGGGCTCGTTTCCGGACTATGATCCTGCGATGACGTCGAGCACCGCCCGGCCCGCCCGCCGGCTCGGCGTGTCCCCGTCCGGGTTCAATCGTGCGATCGCGTTTTGCATGCCCTCGATCTGATCCCGGGCGGCATTCGGGTCGGTGAGCAGGCGTTCCGCCGCGGACGCCAGGTTTCCCGGCGTACAGTCCTCAAAGAGAAATTCGGGCACCACTTCCCTGTCATTCAGGAGATTCACCAGATTGGCAAATCGGATCTGAACCATCCGACGCGTCAGCCAGGCCGTAATCGGGTTGGTCTTATAGGCCGTAACGGTTGGCAACCGCGCGGCAGCGAGCTCGAGGGCAACCGAACCGGACGCCGCGATCGCAACGTGAGCCGCGGCAAAAGCGTCATATTTCTCGCTGCCATCCACGATGATCGGCTGGAGAGGCCAGCTGCGTGCGCCCGCGGATACCATGCCGCCAACGCTCTCAAGCGTGGGCAAGATCACGCGAAGGCCGGGACTGTGCCCCGCAAGCCGCTCGATGGCTTGGCCGAATATGGGCATGTGGCGAGCCACTTCGGTGCCTCGGCTGCCCGGCAGGACGCAAATGACCGGGGCTTCCTGAGCGATCCCGTGCGCCTGTCGAAACCCGGGCCCATTACCGCTATCTGCGCCGCCCTCCACCACCGGATGGCCGACAAACGTGCAGGAAAGGCCCTCCCTCTCGAAATACGGCGGCTCAAACGGATACAACGCCAGAAGATGACCAACCAGGCGGGCGATTTTTTTGGCGCGCCCGGGCTTCCATGCCCAGACAGTCGGGGCGACAAAGTGCACTACCGGTATGCCAGCGCCGCGCAGCTTCTTTACCACCCGCAGGCAGAAATCCGGGGCATCGACGGTGACAACGAGGTCCGGCTGATGCGCTCGAATATCCGCGGCGGTCCGCCGGATCAGTGAAAGAATTCGCGGGATACGCGGAACCACTTCAGCCAATCCCATTACCGACAATTCCGATAACGGCACCAGACTGTCCAGTCCCTGGACCGTCATTTGATCTCCGCCAATTCCCCTAAATCGCGCCGCCCCTCGCGTTTGACGGCTGATTTCGGCCATCAGCGGGGCGCCAAGGGCATCACCCGACGGTTCGCCCGCGATAATGTAAATGAGGGGCCCTTCCGCCACCGCCTAGATGTCCGCCTCGGGCGCACTGCCGAGGACAAAGACGCCTAGGCGATCAGCCTCGCGAATGACCTCAAGGCGTTTGAGGATCAACGACCGCCCGGCTTCAACGGCAACACCCTCAAGGCCTGCCCGGTCAATTTCAGTAATGGTATCCGGTCCGATCGTCGGCAAATCAACTCGCCGGTCCTGCCCGGGTTTGAGCATCTTCACGAGAACCCCCGACCTTGTGCCGTCCACGGGCGCACATCGGGCGACCAGCGCCGCGGTCCCGGCTTCATCCTCGGTGTCCAGGAGTTCACCTGCCCGTACAATCACGGCTTGACCCAAATCCTGCGCCCCCAATTGCCGTGCGGCCGCAATGCCGATCTCTATATCGGCCAGTGCCTGGGAATCCGGCTCGTGCTGCCCCAATATGCCCCGCGGGGCCAACAGATCGGCCACGATTTGATCGGCGCCGATGACGCGAAAGCCGTGATCCTCGAAGGCCCGAGACACGCCGCGCAGCAAACCATCATCGCCCAAGGCCAGACCGCCGATCCTCAGCAACAGCGCCGCCGAGCGTCGATCCATCATGATATCCTTGAGTGCCGGCCGCCGCACCCGGCCCGCCATCACGACCTCGGCGACATTCTGTTCCACCAAGGCATCGGCGATATCGCCCGCCCGGTTCATCCGGTAAATTCCGTGCGGTACGTCGTCGTCAAGAGAGAAATCGAAGTGATCTTCAAGGGCGACGACGTAAAAGGCGCGTCCGCTTTCGCGGCACGCTTCGATGACCAGCTTGGGAAGGTCTCCCCCTCCCGCGATGATGCCGAGTTTAGGCTGCATCCTCAAGCAGGGGCTGACAGATCGCCCGGGCCGAATCGACGCCAATAAAGTTGACGATCTCCATTACCGGCTCGACATGATTGAAGAGCTCCGCCACATCGGTCACCCGCTCCGACAGGGTGCCCTCCTGAGCGAAGATCAGCCGGTAGGCCCGGCGGAGATCGTGAATAACCTCCCGAGAAAAATCCCGTCGCTTGAGCCCGACGAGGTTTAGACCGGAGAGATGGGCGCGGTTTCCGGCGACCGAGCCGTAGGGAATAACATCGTTTCCGACCCCGGTCATGCCCCCGATCATGGCGTGCCGGCCGATACGGACAAATTGATGCACGGCCGAAAGTCCTCCGACGATGGCCCAGTCGCCAATTTCCACATGGCCGGCGAGGGTCGCATTATTGACCAGGATGACGTTGTCACCGATCTGGCAGTCATGAGCCACATGCGCCGCCACCATAAACAGGCCACCGTCTCCAATGCGGGTCACCATCCCACCGCCCTCGGTTCCGGGGTTCATGGTGACGTGCTCGCGGATGACGTTATTCTTGCCGATTTCCAGGGACGATTTCTCGCCTTTGAACTTCAGATCCTGCGGTTGGTGGCCGATCGATGCAAAAGGAAAGACCCGAGTGCCGTCCCCGAGACGCGTCCGGCCGGTAATCACCACATGAGAACCCAATCGCACACCATCGCCAAGCACAACGTCCTGCCCGATACACGAGTACGGACCAATCTCAACGTCCGCCCCGACCTGGGCGCCGTCCTCTATGAGCGCTGTTGGGTGAACGCCGGGCATTTAACTGTCCACGATCATGGCGGTGAAGGTCGCTTCGGCGACCACTTCGCCATCGACTGTTCCTTCTCCGGAAAATTTCCAGACCGGCCCCCGGTGTTGTTTGGCCTCGACGTGGACCTCCAATCGGTCGCCCGGCACGACCGGCTTGCGGAACCGCGCGGAATCGATGGACATGAAGTAAACCAATTTGCCCTCCAGTTCCTCCCCAATACCCCAAACAATGAGCGCCGCTGCGGTTTGCGCCATGCACTCGATGATCATGACACCGGGCATGACCGGCCGCTCCGGGAAATGGCCGGGAAAATAGGGTTCGTTCGCGGTCACATTCTTGATGCCGGTTGCACTGGTCTCCGGGACCAAATCCACAATCCTGTCAACCAACAGCATGGGATACCTGTGGGGAAGCATCCGCATGATGTCCTCGACATTTAGAACCGTATCGGTGACCTGCTTGCTTTCCGAATCCATTCGCTAGTGACCCCCGTCTCCCTTAAGCAACCGGTTCAGCCGCGCCAACTTTCGCCAAAAGCCTTTGGCTTCCTCGGCGGGAAATCCAACGACCGTTTGGCCTGCCGGCACATCCTTGGTCACGCCCGACTGTGCCGCGATTCGGGCCCCCGGTCCAATGTGCAAATGACCGCTAATTCCGGCCTGCCCGCCGATCATGACAAAGTCTTCCAAGCGAGCGGAACCCGACATGCCGACTTGACCTGCAATCAGACAATTCCCGCCAATTTCGACGTTATGCGCGATATGTACGAGATTATCAATCTTGGTCCCGGCCCCAATCACCGTATCCGGACCGGCACCGCGATCGATGGCCGTATTGGCGCCAATCTCCACGTCATCGCCGATGAGTACCCGGCCGAGTTGCGGGACCTTTTGGTGTCCGCCGGCCCCAGGCGCAAAACCAAACCCGTCTTGACCGACCCTGACCCCGGGGTGGATGTGCACCGCCTCTCCAATTAAACAGTAGGCAAGGGTGACATTGGGCCCGACGACACAATTTTTCCCAACGACAACACCCGGTGCAATAACCGTATTCGCGCCCACCAGGGTCCCGTCTCCGATTTCCGCCCCTGGCCCGACAACCGCACCGGGATCGACTCTGACGCCTGCCCCCAATTTAGCCGTGGGGTCGATATGAGCGTGCCTGGAGATTTCCGGCGATCCATGCTCGGGCGGGTAAAACGCCTGGGCGATCAGAGCAAAGGCACGGTAAGGATCATCCGAAATCAAAAGCGCCGCACCGGCCGGGGCGCGGCCCACGAGATCGGGCGCCAGAACAATCGCACCCGCCTCGCTCCGTTCAAACTCCCCGACATAGCGCCGGTTGTCGATAAAGCTCACCGTTTCCGGCCCCGCAGACGCCAGTGGGCCTACATCGCTGAATTTCGCAGCCTCCGAATCGTCACCGCGAGCCTCACACCCCGAGACGTCAACAAGTTCGGTTAACGAAAAACTCCCCGCGGATTTGAAGAACCGTGGATCGGCCATCTATTTCTGGCCGGCGGCTGGGTCCGTGAGCTGATAGGATGGAACGTTTTGATCCAACAACTTGATAACCTCGGCCGTAGTATCCAATGGCCGCTCGAAAAACACCAGTTCCCGCCGGCTGAGGATCAAAAAGTACCTGTTTGCCCGAGCATAGGTCCGGACTGCCTTGTTGAGTTCTTCCTGAAAAGCCTTCAACGCCTGTCCCCGCATGGCGTTTAACCGTTGGCTTCGCGCATTTGCCTCCCGCCGGAATTTCGCCGTGCGTTGGCGCAATTCCTCGCGGTTCTTTGTATAGGCTTCAGGCGAGACGATCACACGCTGCCGTTCGAGTTCTTCGGCGGCCTTTCGTAATTCGGCTTCCTCCGCCTTCACCTCGTCTCCGAGTTTGGCCCGCAACGCGGCGATCTGGCGGTCCATGTCCTGGGTCATCTTTGATTGCCGGCGGACGACCTCGATATCGAGAATACCGAGTTGGCCCTGCCGAGCATCGGGTTCAGGCTGCCCTTGAGCGCGGGCGGTGTCTATTCCACCCAATACCAGAAATGCAGCAACCGGCAGGGCAAGAATAGAGAGAGTTCTGAGTAGCTTCATTAGAATCGCGTTCCGAAATTAATCCGAATTGTTTCGTCCCTATCCTCGTCCTCCTTGAGGATTGGAAAACCAAAATCAATAGCGATCGGCCCAATTGGCGAAGTCCAGCCCAATCCGGCGCCTACCGCCAGACGCATGCTTCCCGGATCCAGCACGTTCGCGTCTGACGGCGAAACGCCGCCGGCGCTGCCAAAATCGGTGAACATACGCGCCCGAATACCGAATTCGTTGGGGAGCCCGACCGGGAAACCCAGTTCGACCGTGCCATTATAAACCCACTCACCGCCGAGGGCATCGTCGGTTGATTTGTCGCGCGGCCCCACGCCGGCAGCCTCAAATCCCCGCAGTGTGGATCCACCAAGGAAGTATCTATCCGCGATCTCGACATCTTCGCCAAGGCCCACGATGTACCCGACACGGCCACTGGTTGAAAGTATCCATTCGTCGGTCACGGGCACGAAGTACCCGCTCGAGGCGGTATTTCGGAGATAGAAAACGGTACCGCCGAGCCCCGCCAGGTCCGACCCGAGCCGAACGAAATAGCCATCCGTAGGATTAATTCGGCTATCCCGCTGATCATACAATAGAACTTGCGAGACCTCGGATACGTAGCGGGTGCCTTCCTGTGCTCTGATCAGGTTGGAAGCGCTAACTTGAACACTCTCGATCTCGGACGCACGGAACTGATACCGAAGGCTTTGGGACAGATTTTCACTTAAGGGAAAGCCGAACCGCACCCCTCCCCCGGTCTCGGTAAAATCGTAGGATCTGGAAGCCTGAAGATCGCGCGTACGCCGGAAGAGATCTACGCCGGCCCGCACCTCTCGATCCAAAAAGTAGGGTTCGGTATACCCAAGGTCGATTTGACTCTGCTCGGCGGCGAGGGATAAGGAGAGCTGCAGTATTTGTCCCCGTCCGAGAAGATTTCGCTCCTGGAGGGAGAATTCGCCAAGCGGACCCACATCCGTTGAAAATCCGGCGCCTACACTCAAAGCACCCGTCGACTGCTCCTCGACATTGACCGAGACAACGGCCTTGTCGGGCGCGCTTCCGGGGGCCTGCTCGATCTCGACATTACTAAAGTAGCCGAGGTTTCGAATTCTTTGCCGCGAGCGCCGAAGCTTGGTCGCATTGAATGCGTCTCCTTCAACCAATCTAAATTCGCGCCGAATGACCTTGTCGATGGTTCGTACGTTTCCCGTGATATCAATGCGTTCCACGAACACTCGCGGCCCTTCATTGATGCGGAAATTCACATTGATGGTTCGGTTTTCTCTGTCGCGATCGATTTGCGGTCGGATATCGACGAATGCGAATCCCAAATTGCCGACCTCATCGGTCAATTTGTCGACGACGTCGTCGACGAGGCCACTGTCGTACCAGTCACCCTCCTCAAATTCGACCAGTCCCCGCAACGTGTCGCCGTCAAGGCCGCGCAACTCGGAACTGATGTCGAAAGTGCCGAATTTGTAGCGTTGGCCCTCGTCGACGGTAAAGGTGATAAAGAAGGAGTCCCTTTCGGGTGTCAGTTCAGCCACCGCCGAGCGAACCCGAAAGTCGGCGTATCCCTCGGAAAGATAGTGACGCCGCAAAAGCTCCTGGTCGAAAGCCAAGCGATCGGGATCATAAGTATCGTCGGAGGTGAAGAAACGATACCAAATCGCTTCCTTGGTTCGGATCACTTCCCGCAGATCGGAATCATCGATCGCGCGATTGCCGACAAAGCGAATATTCTCCACCTTGGTCAGTTCGCCTTCGTCAATCTCGAATACCAAATCAACCCGGTTTTGCTCGAGGCGGATCACCTTGGGCACAACGGATGCGGCAAATCTCCCGCGCACCCTGTAAACATCCAGAATTCGCTGGAGGTCCTCCTGGACCTTGGTGCGGGTGAAAACCACGCGGGGCCGCAACTGCAGTTCGGTCTCTAGTATCTCATCCTCGACCCGTTGATTTCCCTCAAACGCAATACGATTGATGATCGGATTTTCCACCAGCCGGATAATCAGGGCCTGCGC
>JAPPFK010000036.1:18230-35657 GCA_028823885.1 Rhodospirillales bacterium
GCCTGCGCCTGTCGGTCAATGCTGATGTCCGCAAACAGGCCGGTGGCAAACAAGCTTTTCAGGGAACGGTCGATGCGCTCCGGATCGAAGGGATCACCCTCACGGACCAATAGGTAAGACCGCACCGTGCTTTGCTCAATGCGATGCGACCCCTCGATGATGATCTCGCGGATCGTCCCGCCCGACTGCTGGGCGGACGCAGGCGCGATGCCGACGAGCAGCAGGGCGATAAGTAAAATGGCGCGAGCGGTCACGAAGAAACGTTCCTTTGCGGACGATTCACTAAGTAAAAAGGCCAGTAATAAACTCGAAAAACTTCAAATGGACAAGATCATTCCAGGTAACGAACAGGAATAGAAAGAGCACCAGGACAAGCCCGAACCGGAACCCGTACTCCTGCGCGCGCGGCCCAAGGGGCCGCCCCCGCACTGCTTCCACGGCGTAGAACGCCAAATGACCGCCGTCGAGCATGGGAATGGGAAACAAATTGATCAGCCCCAGATTGACCGACAGCACCGCCAATAACCATACGAAGTCCCGCCAGCCGTTTTGCGCCGCGTGGCCGGAAATTTGGGCAATTCGCAGCGGCCCACCCAGGTCTTTCGCCGATTGCTCACCGACAATCAGCCCGCCGACGAACTCCAAAATTCTACCGGTCATGAAAACCGTCTGCTGAACGCCCATCCAGGCGCTGGTCAGCGGGTCCTGACGCTCATAGCGATTGCCGCCCGCGCCAACACCCAGCCGTCCCACCTCAACGGTATTTCCCTGGTCGTCATTTTCGGTTATCGCTTCGGGGACGGCTGTCAGATCGATAATTTGGCCGTCGCGTTCGACGCGAATTGCCATGGGCTTGGAGGGACTTGCCCGCACGGCGTCGAAAATCTCCGAGAACAGGGTGACCTTCTTGCCATTAATTTCGATGATCTTGTCATTGGTCCGAAATCCGGCCTCCGCCGCCGCCGAGCCGGGAATGACGCCACCGACAATGGACGGCGGCGGTCCCTCAAACGGTTGCGGCACCCCCGCTGTTGCAAAGAAAATTGCGAAGACGATGGCCGCGAAAATGTAATTGACCGCCGGGCCGGCAAAGACGATGGCCGCGCGCTGACCCAGACTCTTGTTGTGGAAAGATACCGCCTCCTCTTCCGGCGTCATCTCCCGTTCGGTACCGTCCTCCTCGACATGGGTATCGCCCTCGCCGAACATCTTTACATATCCCCCGAGCGGGAAAGCGCAAATCTTCCACCTAGTCTGGTTTTTGTCGGTCCAACCCTTAATCTCGGGGCCAAAGCCAACCGCGAATACTTCCACCCGAACGCCATTTCGCCGGGCAACCCAGTAGTGACCCCATTCGTGGACGAACACCAATATTACAATCGCAACAATGAACGCCAGAATGATTATGGTGAGGCTTTCCATAGGTTCTCTCGTTTCTAATTTTTCCGCGACGCTAAAAGTTCGCCGCTAGTTCTCTCGCCTTGGTTCTTGCTCTCGAGTCAGAGTCCAGGACCTCGCCGATTGTGCCCGGCCGGGACATGGGAATCGCCGAAATCGTCGCCTCAACAAGTCGGGCGATATGGAGAAACCCAAGAGATCCAGCTAGAAACAACTCCACGGCAACCTCGTTCGCCGCGTTCAATATAGTAGGCATGTCGCCGCCGGCCCGCAAGGCGTCGCGGGCCAGTTGGAGTGCCGGAAATCGTTCAAAATCAGGTGCTTCGAACGTGAGCCGGCCGATTTCTTCGAGCCGGAGGCGCGGTGAAGGTGCCGCAATTCGATGAGGCCAGCCCAAGGCGTAGGAGATGGGCGTACGCATATCCGGCGTCCCCAATTGGGCCAGGACCGAGCCATCGATATAGGCCACCATGGAATGGATAACCGATTGGGGATGAACCAGAATTTCGATCTGATTCTCCTCCACGGGAAACAGGTAGCGAGCCTCGATCAGTTCGAGGCCCTTGTTCATCATCGTCGCCGAATCCACAGAGATTTTGGCCCCCATGTCCCAATTGGGGTGAGCGACCGCCTGCTCGGGCGTTACGTCCCGCATGTCGGCGAGCGGTGTCTCCCGGAAAGGCCCCCCGGACGCCGTCAGAATGATCCGCTCGACTTTTTCCGGCTCGCTGAAATTGAACACCTGAAAGATCGCGTTGTGTTCGGAGTCGACCGGCAAAAGCGTCGCGCCACTGTCGGCGACTTCGGACAAAAGCAAATCACCGGCACAGACCAGACATTCCTTGTTGGCAAGCGCCACCGTTGCGCCGCGCTTGGCAGCGGCGATGGTTGGCGCCAAGCCGGCACCGCCGACGATACCCGCCATGACCCAATCGGCGGGACGCGACGCCGCCTCGACCATCGATTGCTCTCCGGCCCCGACATGGATGCCGGTTCCCGACAAGGCGGACTTGACCGACGCGTAATTGTCCTCGGAGGCCACCGCCACCATCCGCGGGTTGAACTTCAGTGCCTGCTCCACCAGCAGCTCCGCGTTTCGGTTGCCGGTGATGGCTTCGACCACATACTTGTCCGGCTCCCGCGCTATGAGATCGAGAGTGTTACAGCCGATGGAACCGGTTGACCCCAGGATCGTCACCCGGCGCGGCGTGTCCGATGAGGGCGCGGCATCCATGAGGTTCAATTCCCCCCTCGTGCCGCGATGGTCAGGATGGCGGCCAACGGAGCCGCCGCCAGGAGTCCGTCAACGCGATCAAGAACACCGCCATGACCGGGGATCAAGCTCCCGGAGTCCTTTACCGCGAACCGCCGCTTCATCCACGATTCGAATAAATCGCCGGCCTGCGCCGCCGCCCCGATTGCCAGAGCAAGCAATGCCGCCAACACCGCCGACATGCCGCCGGCGACCGTCGCCATTACGGCGGCCGCCGCGATACCGCAAGCCAAACCGCCGGCGACGCCGGCCCAGGTCTTGTTGGGGCTGATTTTCGGCGCGAGCTTCGCACCGCCGATTGTCCGTCCGAAAACATACCCTCCGATATCATTGGCCCAGACGATGACGAACAAGGCCAATACGTGCACCAAGCCGGATTCCGGATGTTGCCGAAGGCTGACTAGAGCAAGGCAGGGTATGCCCAGATAGAGCACGCCCGCGACAGCCCAGCGCTTTTCCCGCCGGCCGCCCAGACCCGCCAAGAGAATCATCGATGCCAGACCGGCGATCACTGTGCCCTCGTAACGCTCCAGCGCGGCGAACAGAATGACCAACAACACGCCCAGACCAAGAAGCCAGCCGGTCAGGCTATTCAACCGAATGCCGCACATGCCTGCCCATTCCCAAATCATGACCACGGCAAAAAGCGCAACAAAAATATCGAACGCCGGGGCGCCCAACCAGGTCGCGCCGACGGCGATGGTCACCAGGACCACGGCGGAGACAACCCTGAGGAACAGGGTGTCGGGCGTGCGCTCACCCGCCGGTTGCCCCATACCGACGCTCTCTACGGTTGAATTCCGCGATGGCCTCGAGAAACAGGTCTTCGGAGAAATCGGGCCAATGGGCGTCCAAGAATACGAACTCGGAATAGGCCAACTGCCACAGCAGGAAATTGCTGATCCGTTGCTCGCCGCCGGTTCTGATCAGCAGGTCCGGATCCGGAATTCCCATTGTATCGAGGTGCGACGCCACGCAGTCTTCGCCGATCTGATCGGCAGCCAACTCCCCGCTCTCGATTTTTCGGCCGACCTGCCGCATCGCCGAGGTCAATTCGGCGCGTCCGCCATAGCTAAGAGCCAGAATCAGATCCAATGTTGAATTGTCGGCGGTTTGGCGTTCGCAGTGTTCGATCAGGTCAACAATATCCTGACCGAGATGCCGGCGCTCTCCGATAACCCGTAGACGCACGCCGTTCTTGTGCAATTTGGCGATCTCGCTTCTTAGGTAGCGCCGCAGCAATCCCATCAGGTCGTCAATTTCCGCAGGGGGGCGTTTCCAGTTTTCGGACGAGAAGCTGTAAAGCGTGAGATACCGCACCCCGTACCTGACCGAGGACTCAACGGCGCATCGTACCGCCTCGGCGCCCTTCCGGTGCCCGGCAATGCGCGGCAACCCGCGCGCCTTCGCCCATCGGCCATTGCCATCCATGATGATCGCGATGTGCGCCGGTGGCGGGGCCGAAACGTCGCCATATTCAGGGGCAATTTTCGTCAAGTCACACCTGCATAATTTCTTGTTCCTTGCGATGGAGAGCCTCATCCATCTTGGCGATGAAATGGTCGGTCAGGTCCTGGATTTCCTTGCCGTAATCCCGGTGCGCGTCCTGCGAAATCCCACCATCCTTTTCGGTTTTTTTGAGTTCATCCATGACGTGCCGCCGGACGTTGCGTACCGCCACCCGCGCTTCTTCGGTATACTTTCCCGCAACCTTGGTCAGTTCGGTTCGCCGTTCTTCCGTAAGAGGCGGAATCGGAATGCGGACCAATTGGCCATCGCTCGCCGGGTTCAGTCCCAGGTCGGCTTCCCGAATAGCCTTTTCGACCGCACCGACCAGACCCTTGTCCCACACTTGAACCGTCAACAATTGTGGTTCAGGCACGGAAACGGTGCCGACCTGCGAAAGCGGCATTTGCGATCCATAGGCATCGACGTTGATCGGTTCCAGCAGGCTCGTCGAGGCCCGCCCGGTCCGCAAGCCGCCGAATTCCTTTTGCAGGACCTGTAGTGCGCCGTCCATCCGACGTTCAACATCCGACTTGGTTGACGCGAAATCATAATCAGCCACCGTTTGCCCCCTCCGTAATAATTGTTGAAACGCCCTTGCCCTGCACCACCTCCCCAAAAGCCCCAGGAGCGTGGATGGAGAACACTAAAATCGGGATTTTGTTCTCCCGGGCAAGCGATATGGCAGAAGCATCCATGACTTTGAGGTCCTGGGTCAAGACGTCCCGATAGGTGAGTTCATCATAACGCTTCGCCGACTTGTCGGTTTTGGGGTCGGCTGAATAAACGCCGTCCACCTGTGTACCCTTGAATAACGCGTCGCAGCCCATTTCGGCGGCACGCAGGGCGGCGGCGGTATCCGTGGTGAAGAACGGATTTCCGGTGCCGGCCGCGAAAATAACCACGCGTCCCTTTTCCATGTGACGAATGGCCCGGCGGCGGATATAGGGCTCGCAAACAGCAGACATGGGAATGGCCGAGAGTACGCGCGTCGGCACCTCGTTCCTCTCAAGTACGGACTGAATACCCAGCGCATTTATGACTGTCGCCAGCATCCCCATATGATCGGCGCTTGACCGCTCAAGCCCCGCCGCTACGCCCGAAAGCCCGCGAAAAATGTTGCCGCCGCCGACAACGAGACACACCTGCACGCCCATTCCCTGCACGGTCTTCACCTCGTCCGCGATCCGTTCCATGGTCGCGGGATCGAGCCCGAATTCCCGATCACCCATCAATCCCTCGCCGGAGAGTTTCAGAAGAACGCGATGGTATATGGGCTTGTCTGACATTTCCGTCTTCGCCGTGGGCTGCAATTCCGGTGCGGCAGCGGGACATCGTGATCAGGCGCGTCCACGCGGCAACGGCCGCGATAGTACACCAACCGCGGCCGCTACGTCTTTGATTTTTCGCTGATTTCCGGGAAAAAACAGGGTTTTCCTGGAATTGCGCCGAATTACATTCCTGCCGTTGCGGCGACCTCCGCCGCAAAGTCCTCTTCCTTCTTCTCGAGACCTTCGCCCAGCGCGAATCGTTTGAACCCGGTGACCTTGATCCCGCCGCCGGCATCCTGGCCCGCGGCTTCGACGGCTTTCGAAACCTTGGTTTCGTTGTCGATCACGAAGGTCTGCTCCATCAGGCAAACTTCCTCGTAGTACTTACGCAACCGGCCTTCGACCATCTTTTCGATGATCTCGTCGGGCTTGCCCGAGGCGCGGGCCTGTTCCGCCAGGACGGTCTTTTCGCGCTCCAGATCCTCGGCGGCAACGTCCTCCCGGGTCAACGCCCGCGGGTCGGCCGCCGCGACATGCATGGCCAATTGCTTGCCGAACGCTTCCAGCTTGCCCGCATCGCCGGTGGATTCAAGCGCCACCAATACCCCGATTTTACCGAGACCGGCGGCCAGCGCGTTGTGCATGTAGGACACGACAACTCCACTGCCGACCTCGAGGGTCTCGACCCGGCGGATGTTCATATTTTCGCCGATTGTTGCAATCAGGTTGGTGAGCATCCCGGCCACCGTGCCACCGCCCGGATGAGCAGCCGAGGTCAACGCTTCAAGATCGCCGGCGCCGTCGAGGGCGATCGTCGCCACGCCGCCGGTAAACTCCTGAAACTGCTCGTTGCGGGCGACGAAATCGGTTTCCGCGTTGACCTCGACGACGGCTCCCCGAGTGCCGCCGGTGGCGACGGCGATCAGGCCTTCGGCGGCAATCCGCCCGGCCTTCTTGGCCGCCGCCGAAAGGCCCTCCTTGCGAAGCCAATCAACCGCCGCCTCCAGATCGCCGTCGTTCTCGCCGAGGGCTTTCTTGCAATCCATCATTCCCGCGCCGGTTTGCTCACGGAGCTCTTTGACGAGCGCTGCGGTGATTTCCGTCATTTGTTTATCCTTACTCTAATATTCAGGCTCTATCGCATTGATATAAAATAATTAAGAGGCTGCCGGCTGTTCCGGCTCTTCCTCGGATTCCTGCTCCGCGGCAACTTCCTCCGCAGGTGCTTCCTGGGCCGGGGTCTCGGTTTCGGAAGGTGATTCTTCCGCAGGTGCCTCCTCCGACGGTGCTTCACCGGCCGACGTCTCGGTCTCGGCAGGTGTTTCTTCCGCGGGCGCCTCTTCCGCCGGTGCCCCCTCCGACGGTGCTTCACCGGCCGACGTCTCGGTCTCGGCAGATGTCTCTTCCGCGGGCGCCTCAGCCTCTGCCGCAACCTCTTCCTCCGAAGGCAATTCTTCCGAGGGTAATTCTTCCACTGGCGCCTCCTCGGCTTCGCCGATATCGCCGCCGCTCATGGAGATTTCCTCCTGGATACCGGACAGCACGGCGCCGGCCAGCAAGTCGCAATAGAGGTTGATCGCCCGGATGGAGTCATCGTTGCCGGGTATGGGATAGTCGATGCCGTCCGGGTTCGAGTTACTATCGATGATGCCGACCACGGGAATACCAAGCTTGTTGGCTTCGGCGACGGCGATGGCTTCCTTGTTGGTATCCACGACGACGACGACATCGGGCAGGCCGCCCATCTCCTTGATCCCGCCAAGAGCCCGCTCCAGCTTGTCCCGTTCGCGGGTAATGCGCAGCAGCTCTTTCTTGGTCAGCCCGATATTTTCTTCCGAAAGCTGTTCTTCAAGCGTTTTCAAGCGTTTAATGGAATTCGAAATGGTCTTCCAGTTGGTCATCATGCCGCCGAGCCAGCGGTGATTGACGTAATACTGGCCACATTTCTTGGCCGCTTCCGCTACCGCGCTACTGGCCTGGCGCTTGGTGCCGACCCACAGGACCCGGCCGCCGCCGGCGACAATTTCCCCGACCGCATTCATGGCCTGATAGAGCATGGGCACGGTCTGTTGCAGGTCAATGATGTGAATACCCTGCCGGGTCCCGAAGATGTACTGATCCATCTTGGGATTCCAGCGGCGGGTGACGTGTCCGAAATGCACACCAGCTTCCAGTAGCTGGCGCATGCTAAAGGTTGGCAAGGCCATGTCGTGATCCTTCTCCGGTTGAGCCTCCGCGGGCGACATCCTGGAAACCAGGACACCGGAGCGACAAACGGCGATTTTGCGCCGCCGCCGCGAGCCCGCGTGCGGATTTAAGGCGTGCGTTCTAACGGGAACGGACCTCGCGTTCAAGCCGAAATTTGGCGATGCCGTTGGCCGATAAGCGCCTAGAACTCCCGCGCGTCGACGATCCCCGGGATGGACCGGACCGCCTGGGCCAATTGCGGTGAGACCTTGAATTTCTTGGGCAGCCGGATTTCCACTTCGGTCTGGAGATCCACCCGGGAAATCAGCACCACCTCGCCTCTCCCCGCGCCTTCCCGATCAAGTACATCGTGGAGGTTGGAGAGCGGATCGGCCCCGTCGACATAGATCTTCAGGCCCGCCGCCGCGTTGGCGGCCACCGCATCGAGGGGTTCCAGCCTCTGGACGGTCAGGCGGACGGTTTCTCCCTCGTACTGAGGCGCGGCCTTGACCAACAGGATATTCCCGGTTTCCAACAATTCCCGGGATTGGTTGAGGATGTCCGAGAAGACGGTCACCTCGTAGGCGCCCGACTTGTCGGTCATTTGCACGAAAGCGTACTTGCTGCCCCGTGCGGACGTTCGTTCCCGCTTGGCCGTAACCACGCCCGCCAGGCTGACCATGCCCTGAGGCCGCTCGGCGACGAACTGCTTGTATGATTTGGCCCGCAAACGCTCAAGGGCCACCTCATACGCATCCAGGGGATGGGCGGAAATGTAGAGGCCGATGGCCTCCACTTCTTCATTGAGGCGCTCCAGATCGGTCCAGTCCGGAATGTCCGGAAGGTTCAACGCGACCGCCATTTCCTGGGAGTCCCCGAACAGACCGATCTGGTCACTGTTTCTGGCGTCGGCGGCCGCGCTTGCCTGGCGGATGATGGCCTCGGCGCACTCGAATATCTGCTTCCGGTTGGGATTGACGCCGTCAAACACGCCCGCGCGAATTAGATTTTCCAGAGACCGCTTGTTGACCGACCGGTTGTCCAACCGTCCGGCGAAATCCCGAATGGATTCGAAGCGACCGTTCTCGGTTCGGTCATCGACCAGGCTCCGCATGGCCGCCTCGCCCACGTTCTTTATGGCCGCCAACGCGTAGCGGATAGCGCCGGTCTCCCCCTTGTGCTCCACGCTGAAGAGGGTACCCGAGGCGTTGATGTCGGGCGCCAGCAATTCGATGCCCAATCGGTCGATTTCCTGCCGGAAGACACCCAGTTTATCCGTATTGTGAATATCGAGGGTCATGGACGCGGCGAGAAATTCGACCGGGTAGTTGGCTTTCAGATAAGCGGTTTGGTAGGCTACCAAGGCGTACGCCGCCGCGTGCGACTTGTTGAACCCATACCCCGCGAATTTGGCCACCTGATCGAAAATACTGGACGCCTTGGCATCGGGAACGCCACGCGCCGCGGCGCCATCAACGAAGGTCTTCCGCTGGGCGTCCATTTCCGTCTTGATCTTCTTGCCCATGGCCCGGCGTAGTAAATCGGCGCCGCCCAGGGTATAGCCCGCCAGCTCCTGGGCGATCTGCAAGACCTGTTCCTGGTAGATCATGATGCCGTAGGTCTCGGTCAGGATCGATTCCAGGTTGGGATAGAGATAATCCGGTCTCTCCTCGCCGTGCTTCCGCTTGATATAGCTCGGGATGTTGTCCATGGGCCCCGGGCGATAAAGCGCCACGATCGCGATGATGTCTTCGAAGCTGTCCGGTTTCATGTTGCGCAAAATGTCGCGCACGCCCGAACTTTCCATTTGGAACACACCGGTGGTTTCCCCCCGGCCCAGCATTTCGAACGTCGCCCGGTCGTCGAGCGGAAGCGTATCCAGGTCGATCTCGATATCCCGTCCGGCGAGCAGGTTTTGGGTTTCTTCAAGCACCGTGAGGGTTTTGAGGCCGAGAAAATCAAATTTGACCAAGCCGGCCGCTTCCACCCACTTCATCGAGAATTGCGTGACCGGCATTTCCGAGCGGGGGTCACGGTAGAGCGGGATCAGCTCGACCAATGGCCGGTCGCCGATCACCACCCCTGCGGCATGGGTCGAGGCGTGCCGGTACAGTCCCTCCAGCTTCTTGGCGAGTTCGACCAATTTCGCGACCGTCTCGTCTTCCTGGATTTCCTGCTGGAGCCGAGGCTCGCCATCGATAGCCTTCTGCAACGTCACGGGCGCGGCCGGGTTGTTGGGCACCAGCTTGCAAATCCGGTCGACCTGCGGATACGGCATCTGCAATACCCGGCCGACGTCCCGGAGCGCCGCGCGGGGCTGCAGGGTTCCGAACGTGATGATCTGGGCAACCCGGTCGGCGCCGTACTTATCCTGTACATAAGCGATGACTTCGTCGCGGCGGTCCTGACAGAAGTCGATATCGAAGTCGGGCATGGACACCCGCTCCGGGTTCAGGAAGCGTTCGAACAGCAGCCCGAACTGCAGCGGATCGAGATCGGTGATGGTCAGCGACCAGGCAACCACCGAGCCCGCGCCCGAGCCGCGACCCGGGCCGACCGGGATGCCCTCCCCCTTCGCCCAGCGAATAAAGTCGGCGACGATGATGAAATAGCCCGGAAAGCCCATTTCCGAGATCACGCCCAGCTCATATTCGAGACGCTCCCAGTAAGGACGCGCGTCCCCCTCCCTGCCCTCTATTCCCTTTGCTCTCAACCGTTCGACGAGGCCGTCGGCGGCAAGATCGGCCAGGATGTCGGAATCCGGCCTTTCGTCGCCATTGTGGGGCGCGGCCGGCAAGAGCGGATCACGGGTTTCGGCCATGAAGGCGCAGCGCCGGGCGATGACCAGGGTATTGTCGATGGCCTCCGGCAGATCGGCGAACAACGCCCGCATCTCCTGCGCCGACTTGAAACGGTGTTCGGGCGTCAAACGGCGGCGCTCCGACTGACCGACGAAGGCGCCCTCGGCGATACAGATCAGCGCATCGTGGGCCTCATACATGTCCTCGCCGAGGAAGTAGCTTTCGTTGGTGGCGACGATGGGAAGATCGTGCTTGTAGGCAAAGTCCAGAAGGTCTTCTTCGATCCGGCTCTCGTCTTCGAGGCCGTGCCGCTGCAACTCCACATAAAGCCGGCCGCCATACATGAGGGACAGCGTTTCCAGCAGTTCCTCGGCCGCCTCATACTGACCGTGGACCAGCAAACGTCCGACACCGCCGTTGACACCCCCCGTCAGTGCGATGAGGCCTTCGTTGTGCGCCTCGAGATCCCGCAGCGTCACATGGGGTTCGCTGCCCGCATCGGTTTCCAGGTGGGCCTTGCTGACCAGGGAGAGGAGGTTGAGGTAACCCGCCTCGCCCTGAACCAGCAGGACGATTTGGTCGAGGTCATTGGCGTTGTGTCCGTCACCGTTGCCGTTACGGGGCTGAAGCGGATCGCTTTCCGCCTCGGCCGAGAAATCGGCGAGAAGTTGGCATCCGATGATGGGCTGGATGCCGTCGCCGGCGCAGGCCATGGAGAATTCGAGAGCGCCGAAAAGGTTCGAGGTGTCCGTCATGGCAACCGCCGGCATGGCGAGGTCGCCGCAGGCCTTTACCAAGTCCTTGACCTTGATCGCGCCTTCGAGAAGCGAGAACGCCGTATGAACCCGGAGGTGAACGAAATCCGCGTGTGCCATGGATTGAGCATTCACGATTCGTCCATGGACGTCATCACCCAATCCCCGTTTATCCACAAGAATTTGAAATACGTCGGCTAGGCCGGACTCACGTGACCGTTGGCAAGGCTCAATGTCCGGTCCATGCGCGCCGCCAGATCCGGATTGTGGGTGGCGATCAACGCCCCCAACCTCTGTTCGCGCACCATCCGCATGAGATGCCCAAAGACATCACCGGCGGTGCCGGGATCGAGATTACCGGTAGGTTCATCGGCAAGCAGGAGCGCGGGGTGATTGGCCAGCGCCCGCGCGATGGCGACCCGCTGCTGTTCACCGCCCGAGAGACGCGCCGGACGATGGGTCGCCCGGTCCGCGAGACCCATATCCGCCAACAGCCCGTCTGCCCGCCCGGCCGCGTCGGATTTGGCCATCCCGGCAATCATCTGCGGAACGACGATGTTTTCCCGCGCTGAAAACTCGGCCAGAAGATGGTGATACTGATAGACGAACCCAAGCTTCCGCCGGCGGATTTCGGTGCGTGTGTCATCACTCATCCCGCCCGTATCTTCGCCGCCGATCAGGACGGTGCCGTTGTCCGGTTTCTCGAGCAGGCCGGCGATCTGCAGCAAGGTCGATTTTCCCGAGCCCGACGGGCCGACGAGTGCGACGATCTCGCCCGGATTGACGGCTAGGTTGATCGCCTTCAGAACTTCCAGGGCGACGCTGCCCTCGCCGAACGTCCGGCCGATCCCGCGGAGTTCGAGGACGGGGTCACTCATAGCGCAGCGCTTCGACCGGATCGAGCCGCGCCGCCCGCCAGGACGGATAGAGCGTCGCAAGGAACGAAAGACCAATCCCCATGCCGACCACCATCGCCACCTCGGCCGGATCGACAACCGCCGGCAACCGGGAAAGGAAGTAGATTTCGGCGGCAAACAGCTCGGTGCCGGTGAGGGATTGAAGCAGCTGACGGATGCCCTCGATGTTCTCGGCGAAGGCCAGCCCGAGGACAAACCCCGCGATGGTTCCGATGATGCCGACGCTCGCACCGGACAGGAAAAAAATCCGCATCACCATGCCTTGGGTGGCGCCCATGGTCCGAAGGATGGCGATATCCCTGCCCTTGTCCTTCACCAGCATGATCAGGCCCGAAATGATGTTGAAGGCCGCCACCACGATGATCAGGGTGAGGATGAGGAACATAACGTTACGTTCGACTTGGATCGCATTGAAGAAACTGGCATTGGAGCGCTGCCAGTCGAACACTTGCCCCTGGTTATCGAGGGCCGCTTTCACTCTCCGGGCTTGATCGGGCGCGCGGGAAGGATTTTCCAGTATCACGTCGAGATAGTTCACCGCACCGGGCAGCTTGAAATACAGCTGCGCCGCTTCCAGGGGCATGTACACGAAACTGGAATCATATTCGTGCATGCCCACGTCGAAGACCGCGACGACCTTGTAGGATTTCAGGCGCGGCACCGTCCCGAGCACCGTGACATTGCCCTGAGGCGAGATCAGCGTTACCCGGTCGCCGATCCCCAAGCGGAAATTGCGGGCGAACCGGCTGCCGACGGCAACCACATTGGTGCCGGTGAAGCCGTCCAGGTTTCCCGCAACGATATTGCCGGAAATGATTTCCCGCTCCTTCAGGTCGGCCGCCGCAACGCCCCGGACCACTGCCCCGGCTGCGTGTCCGTTGGCACTCGCCATCACTTGCCCTTCGATGGTCGGCGTGACCTTGACCACACCCGAAAGGCCGGCGACCAGATCGCGGCGTTGCTCGTAGTCGGTCATGGCGCGGGTCTGGGCATAGACGCTGAGATGCCCGTTCACGCCCAGAATCCGCGTCAACAGTTCCTGACGGAATCCGTTCATCACCGACATGACGATGATGAGCGTCGCCACACCCAGTGCAATGCCCAAAAGCGAAAACCACGCAATGACCGAGATAAAGCCTTCCTGCCGCCGGGCGCGGAGGTACCGCATGGCGATCATCCGCTCGACGGCAGAGAACATCCGGCGCCGCCTTTAGTAGGCCCGGGCGATGAGGATCTCCTCGACCGCCTCTTCCCCGGTAAAGATGCATGCCCCGGAGACGCCGTTCTGGTCCAGCGGCGCGTTGCGGATCGTGAGCTTGAGCGGGTCCAGCTTCGCCTCGACCGCCTCCAGCGCCGCACCGGCCGGCTTGCACCAGGGCACGCGGGCCCAGCGCAGCGGCCCTTCGGAGGGTCCGTCTTCGTCCTCCGACGCCTCGCCGAAGAACTCACCCAAGGCGCCAAACTCGGCAATGCCGGACTCGATTCGGTTTTCCATGAAGGATTTTGCCTGCCCGTGCATCGCCGATTGAATATCCTCCAAACGGGAGGCCGCGGTGTTCGCGAATTCGTCGGCGGCGGTGTTGCCAGGCTTCACCTTCTCGCCTTCGTAGAGCGCGTCCCGGCGCAACACGCTGACTGCATTGGCCTCCACCTCGCGGGGTCCGATTTCCACGAGCAGAGGAGCGCCGCGGCGCACCCAATCCCAGCGTTTGGCGCTGGCGTTCTTGTCCTTCTTGTCCACCTGGGCGCGGATCGGCGCCCCCAAGGCCCGGCTGGCGATCAACCGTTTCCGCAGCGCATCGCAATATTCGAGAATCGGCGCATCGCTGTCATCCCCCTTCAGACGGGGCAGGATAACGATCTGTTGCGGCGCCAGGGCCGGCGGAACCCGCAGCCCGTCATCATCGCCGTGAGTCATGACCAAGCCGCCCACCAGCCGGGTCGATACCCCCCAACTCGTCGTGTGGGCAAATTTCTCGTCACCTTCCGCCGACTGGTACTTGATTCCCTGGGCCTCGGAGAAATGGGTGCCGAGGTAATGGGAGGTGCCCGCTTGCAGGGCCTTGCCGTCCTGCATCATGGCCTCGATGGAAAACGTATTGTCGGCGCCCGGAAAGCGCTCGTTTTCGGTCTTCTCGCCGGCGATGACCGGCATCGCCATGACACTTTCGGCGAAGTCCCGGTAGACCTCCAGCATCCGGAGCGTTTCCTCGAACGCGTCATCCCGGTCCACATGGGCGGTGTGCCCTTCCTGCCAGAGAAACTCCGCCGTCCGCAGAAACAGCCGGGTGCGCATCTCCCAGCGCACCACGTTGGCCCACTGATTGACCAAGACCGGCAGATCCCGGTAGGACCCGATCCAATTGCGGAAGGAATCAGCGATGATGGTTTCCGAGGTGGGCCGGACGATCAGCGGTTCGGTCAGTTCAGCGTCGGGATCGGGCACCAGTTCCCCATCGATGGTCTTTAGCCGGTGATGGGTGACCACCGCCATTTCCTTGGCGAACCCCTCCACGTGTTCGGCCTCCTTGGCGATGAAATCCAGGGGAATGAACAAGGGGAAATAGCAATTTTCGTGGCCGGTTTCCTTGAACCGGCGGTCGAGTTCGGCCTGAATCAGTTCCCAAATGCCGTACCCCCATGGCTTGATCACCATGCAGCCACGGACGGCCGAGGTTTCGGCCATATCCGATTTGCGGACGACCTCCTGGTACCATTCACTGAAATTGTCCGACCGGGCGGTATCGAGAGCGCGTTTCATTCGTTCTGTTCGTTGATTGCCAAGGCTGCTGGGCCGCGCGACTGTAGGGAATGACCGCCCGGATGTCTATGCGGACTAACGCCCCTTTTGAGCAATTCCGGGGTCCAAGAAACCCTTCCCTACGCCGGCCTGCTGCTCTGGCGCATCCACGGCGGTCTTTTCTTGGCGATTCTGGCATAGACCGGGCAGCTCTCCACATGTGCGCCCGGCAGGTAACCGGTGCTCATCAGGAATTCCCCGGTAATCTCGCCGCCGGTAAATTTGAATGTCTGCTTGAACAGCTTTACCCACTCAGGCTTTTCCAGGGGATGGTGTGCGTCCAGCCACTTGGCGAAGCCGCCGTGGCTCTCCCGCAATCCCTGGATCACCCGGGCGTTATGGATGGCTGCGTCGATCTTCAACCGATTGCGGATGATCCCGGCGTCGTTCAACAGGCGTTTCCGGTCCCGGGCGCCGTAAGCCGCCACCGTGTCCACGTCGAAGCCGGCGAACGCGGCATTGAATCCATCCCGTTTTTTCAGAATTGTCAGCCAACTGAGGCCGGCTTGAAACGTTTCCAGGCATAAGCGTTCGAATAGGACCGCCTCGTCCCTCACCGGAAAGCCGTATTCCCGGTCGTGATAGGGCCCGTGAAACTCATGACCGTGGGCAACGTCGCAGTAAGCCGTCATGGCGGGTGCTAGAAGGTCCCGCCCCGGCCGGTCGCCGGCGCCCGGAAATCGTCGAAGGAAACCAGGTCATAGAAATCGATGACGAACACGATGGCGAAAACCACCGTCGCAAGCCCGGTGTTGATCAACATCTTCATTAGAATGCGGGATCTCTGCGGCGCGCCGGAATCGTGGCCCCATCCGTCGTCTTCCCGGCGACGGACGCCAAACGGCAGAACGACGAAGAGGGTCAGCCACCAGATGACGAAATAGACCGCAACGCCCGTTACCCAACCCAAGTCGGTTTCCTCCCCTAGATTCGCACCACGTGGATCGAAATCACCGGGCGCTTGCCATAGGCCGATCGGAAAAACCGTCTGAGCGCCAGGCGCGCCGCTTCCTCGACGGCGGCATCGTCTTCCGCCTCATCGGCATCCAGATCCCCCAGATAGGAGCGGACATCGGCCGCCGCTTCAGCGAGATCATAAGCCGCGTCATCGTCCTCGATCAGTCCCGTCGCGGTGATTTTGGGATCGGCCGCCAGTTCGCCTTCGTCATCCACCACGACGGAGCAGCTTACGGCGCCATTGTACATGATCTTGATGCGATCCCGGACCACGGCGCTTTCCATATTGACGATCCGGTCACCATCGAGGACAAGCCGGCCGGCTTGGACCTCGTCGACGATACGGGATCCCTTGGCCGTCAATTCGACAACGGCACCGTTATGGACCAGAACGGCCTCCGGCACCTGGCAGGACAGCGCAAGCTCCGTGTGATGGATCAAATGGCGTTGCTCACCGTGTACGGGTATGGCCACCTGGGGCCGCAGATGCTGGTACATGCGGGCGAGTTCGTCCCGGGCCGGATGCCCCGACACATGAACGAAATGATCCATTTCGGAAATAATCCGGACGCCCTTTCGCGCGAGCTGGTTCTGCAAACGGCCGATTGCCAATTCGTTGCCCGGAATTTGCCGCGACGAAAATATCACCGCATCTCCCTCTCCCAGCGTCACATGACGGTGATTACCGCCGGCTATCCGGCTGAGGGCCGCACGGGGCTCGCCTTGGCTGCCGGTACAAATGTAGAGGATCTGGTCCGCGGGTATATCGACGGCATCTTCGGCCTCCAGGAACGGCGGCAGGTCGGTCAGGTAGCCGGTCTCCCGGGCGGCGGCGTTTATCCGCCACAACGAGCGCCCCGCCAGGGCGACTGCCCGGCCGTTCGCGGCGGCCGCGTCGAAGATGGTCTGAAGCCGCGCGACGTTGGAAGCGAAACAGGTGACCGCCACCTGTTTCTTGCATTCGCCGATGAGCGAGGTGAGGCTGTCCAGCAGCGCGGCCTCCGAATGGGACGATCCTTCGACAAAGACGTTGGTGGAATCTCCGATCGCCGCGAGCACACCTTCATCCCCCAAGTCCTTCAGCGCCTTTTCGTCCGCCGTCGGTCCAATGACCGGATCCGGGTCGAACTTCCAATCACCGGTATGAAGAATGATCCCCTGGGGGGCCCGAAGCACCACCGCATTGGGCTCCGGCATGGAATGGGTAAGCGTGATCAGCTCCAGATTGAACCGCCCCACCTGGAATTTGCCGGACAAAGGCACCTCGACGATCTCGATGTCCTGCCCCGGCGCGTCCAGCTCCAGTTTTCTTCGCAACAGCGCCGCGGTAAACGGCGTGGCGTAGACCGGGCACTGAAGGCGGGACCACAGGTAGGGGACCGCGCCCAAATGGTCTTCGTGACCGTGCGTGAGAACGATCCCTGCCAGCCTGTCCGCCCGTTCCTCGATGAAGGCCGGGTCCGGCAATATGACGTCGACGCCGGGGGTCGCGTCGTCGCCGAAGGTGACGCCCACGTCCACGCCGATGCGAATTCCGCCGTGGACATTCGATCTTTTTGACT
>JAPPFK010000154.1 GCA_028823885.1 Rhodospirillales bacterium
GTTCCGGCTGCTGACCGCGCTCGGGCGCGACATCGACATCGTGGTCCGCCAGCCGCGCTCGGTCGAGGGCGGCAAGCTGCGCATCGCCGCTGCCGAACCCGTCTGATACCCCGGCCCGCCTTCCGCAGTTCTTAACCTCTTCCTCTCGGCGGCGGGGTTGACACCCGATATCCCGCCGCCAACAATCCGGCCAACTTTCACCCGCGCCCAGGGCACCGAAAGGCGGCAACCGCATCATGGATGATTTGACACCACCCGGCGACGGCGGCGTGGCCTATTTCGTCGACCGGCAGCCCCGGGTGGCCGATTTCGAGCAGGCGGTGATCGCCGGCCTGCGGGCCCCGCAGAAGGAAATTCCGGCGAAGTTCTTCTACGACGAGGAGGGCTCGCACATTTTCAACCGCATTTGCGAGACCGAGGAGTATTACGTCACCCGGACGGAGATCGGCCTGCTGTCCGACCGAAGCGATGATATCCGGCGCCTCGCGGGTCCCGGCGCGGTGGTCATCGAATACGGCTGCGGCTCGGCGGCCAAGATCAATCTGCTGCTTGATGCGCTGGAAGACCCGGCCGAGTATGCGGCCATCGACATATCGCCGGAGCATCTGCGCTTCGTGGTCGAGGATATCTCCACCCGCCACCCCGGTTTGCGGGTGGGCGGCATCTGCGCCGACTTCACCGGCGACTTCGAACTTCCTTCCGAAGCCGCTGCCGGCGGCGGCGCGAAACTGGGTTTCTTCCCGGGTTCGACCATCGGCAACCAGACGCCCGAGGAGGCAGGGGTCTTCCTGGGGCAGGTGCGGGAGAACGTCGGCGACGACGGCGCCTTGCTCATCGGCGTCGATCTGAAGAAGGACATCGGCCGTCTGAACCGGGCCTATAACGACGATGCCGGCCACACGGCCGACTTCAATCTCAACCTGTTGCGCCGCATCGAGCGTGAACTCGATTCCGAGGTGGACATCGACGGGTTCGAGCATCACGCCTTTTACAACGAGGGCGAGGGGCGGATAGAAATGCACCTGCGCGCCAAATCGGCGCAGCGCATTCGCATCGGCGGGGAGACATTCCGTTTCTCGGAGGGTGAAACCATCCATACCGAAAATTCCTACAAATATACCGTCCGGGAATTCGGCGAACTCTCGGCGCGTGCCGGTTTTGCCGCCGGCGCGACCTGGACCGACGCGGACGGCCTGTTCAGCATCCACTTCCTGACGGCCGCCTGACCGGCGCGACCGATGGACCCATCGGCCGCCGCGACCTATCCCAACGAAGACAACCTCGTCATGCTGCCGTCGGGGCGGCGGCTCGGTTACGCCGAATACGGCGACCCGGACGGCCGGCCGCTGATTTTCCTGCACGGGACGCCGTCGACCCGCGTGATGTTCCGGCTCGGCGATGGTGCCGCCAAGGAGGCCGGCGTCCGGCTGATCGCGCCCGACCGGCCCGGTCTGGGCCTTTCCGATCCGGACGCCAACCGAACCATCCCCGATTTCGCCGATGACGTGGCGTCATTGGCGGACCGCCTGTCGCTCGGCCGGTTTCCGTTGGCCGGCCTCTCGGGCGGCGGGCCCTACGCGGCGGCCTGCGGGGCGCGGCTCGGCGGCAGGCTGACGGCGCTGGGCCTGGTGAGCGCCATGGCCCCCGTCGCCTCTCCGGCGATCCGCAAACATTTGACGGCCCGCTATTCGGTCATCTTTGGCCTCGGCCGCCGCAGCCGCCTGTTGACCGCGCTCGGGACAAAACTCTTCCGGCGGACCTTCGCCAAGGATCCGGACCGGGTGATGCGCTTCGCCATGTCGGCGATGACCGGTCCGGACCGGGATATGCTCGCCGATGATGGGACGCGGAGGTGTTTGATCGCATCGGCCGAGGACGCCCTCTCCCAGGGCACATCGGGACTGGTGACCGAGTTGGCGCTGATGTCCCGGGCCTGGGGGTTCGAGCCATCGGACATTTCGGTCCCCACGTTTTTGTGGCACGGCGAAGCGGATACGGTCGTGCCGCCGGCGTTCGGCCGGTGGCTGGCCGAGCGGATTCCCGATTGCCGCACCCGGTTCATTCCCGGGGCGGGCCACTTCTGGATCGTGGCGAACGGGGCGGAGGTGATGCGGAGGCTGACCGGTCCGGCCGCCGGCGCCAATATGAACGCCTGACATATCCCGTCCCGGGATTGCGGCCGAAAATCCCGAAATCTCGCCGGAAGTAATGGTGCCGCCGGAGTGAATTGAACACTCGACCTCGCCCTTACCAAGGGCGCGCTCTACCCCTGAGCTACGGCGGCACATCAAGGTCGGATTCAAGCGGCGCGCAACATGCCACAGCGGCATTGCCCGGGCAAGCGCGCCGCGCCTAGATCGGCTCTAGGTTTCACCGCCACACTTCCGCCTCAATCCCGCGGCATAATCTTGACGCTTAGGGACGAGACTGCGACAACCATGGCGACCGCCTTCGACCGATGAACACCCAATGAGCACCGCATGAACGCCGCCAAGGGCCGGCAGGGTCCCAACGTCACGAGCAAGGCCGCGGCCGCCCGCGAGCAGCGGGAGGCCAGACTGGCCGAGGCGCTGCGGGAGAACCTCAACCGCCGGAAGGCGCGGCAGCGCGGGCAGGCGGACGGGGAACCGGAACAAAAGGACTAGCGTGGATCAAATCGTCATTCGAGGCGGAAGGCCCCTCAACGGCACCATTCCCATCGCCGGCTCCAAGAACGCGGCGCTGCCGCTGATGGCGGCGTGTTTGCTGACCGACGAGACCCTGACATTGGCCAATCTGCCGCACCTGGCCGATATCTCGACCATGGCAAGCCTGCTGGCCGAACTCGGTGTCACCGTCAACATGGACGGCGGGTCCGGTAACGGCGAACATGGGGGCCGCGTCCTCAGCCTGACCGCCGGCGGCGAAATCGGCACGACGGCGCCCTACGATCTGGTCCGCAAGATGCGCGCTTCGGTCCTCGTGCTGGGCCCGGCGCTGGCTCGATTCGGCGAAGCGCGGGTCTCGCTGCCGGGCGGCTGCGCAATCGGGACCCGGCCCGTCGATCTGCACCTCGAAGCCTTGCGGCAACTGGGCGCCGAGATCGAACTCGAGGAAGGCTACATCAGCGCCAAGGCGCCGGACGGATTGACCGGCTCGCACATCACCTTTCCCTCGGTCTCCGTCGGCGCTTCGGAAAACATCCTGATGGCGGCGGTCCTGGCCGAGGGCGAGACGCAGCTCGCCAATGTCGCCCGGGAGCCGGAGGTGTCCGACCTGGCTCACTGCCTTGTCGCCATGGGGGCGGAAATCGACGGCATCGGGACCGACACCCTGACGGTGCGGGGACGGACGTCGCTGCACGGCGCCGACTATTCGGTCATCCCCGACCGGATCGAAACCGGCACCTATGCCGTCGCCGCCGCCATTACCGGCGGTGAACTCCGGCTTCGCAATTCGAGAATGGATTTCCTCGATTCCGTGGTCGATACCCTGGGCAGGGCCGGGGTCGGCGTGACCGAGGCGGACGGGGACATCCTGGTCAGGCGGACCAACAACCGCCTGGACGGCATCGATGTGATGACCGAGCCCTATCCCGGCTTTCCCACCGATATGCAGGCGCAGATCATGGCGTTGTCGGCGGTGTCCGACGGCGCTTCGATGATTACCGAAACCATCTTCGAAAACCGCTTCATGCACGTACCGGAGCTCAAC
>JAPPFK010000015.1 GCA_028823885.1 Rhodospirillales bacterium
TGGAGGGGGAGGTCGAGACGGCCGGCAATAGCCGGGCGTCGAGGGTGGGGGGGGGGATATGGAAAATATCGCCGCCTAGCCGTCCGCCTCGGCCATTTCCTTCATGACGGCCTCGGTGCGCTTTTGCATCTCCTCGGGCGAGACGTCCTCCACATGGGTGGCGATGCCCCACATGTGGCCGAACGGATCGATGACCCGGCCAAGCCGGTCCCCCCAAAACCTGTCCTCGGGAGCTTCGACGATCGTGGCGCCGTTGCTCTCCGCCTTCTTCATGACGGCGTCCACATCGGGCACATAGATGAACGTGGAGGATGACCTGCCCTCTTGGTCCTTCGGGCTCGCGGTGCCCCAGTCGGGGTTGGCGTCGCCCAGCATGATGCGCGCGCCGCCGATGGCGATCTCGGCGTGCATGACGCCGCCGCCGGGCCCGTCCAGGCGCAGCACTTCCTCCGCGCCGAAGTTCTCGACGTAGAAGTCGATCGCGTCCGCCGCCTTGTCCATGAATATGCAGGGCGTCACCGCGGTCATGCCCTCGTTGATGTAGCTGTCGGCCATTCGGTCCTCCTGGTGGCTGGTCACAGGTTCATCGGGTTTGAACAAAACAGGAATATTTATCGGCGGCGGAGTCAATGCAAATGCCCGGCCCTTGGGGGGGACCGATGACCGGGAACCGGTCCGGTAGTCTAAAAATTCCGCGACTCCGGCAGGATATCGGCCACATCCGTATCCGTTCGATGGATGCGGCGCTCTTCGGCTTCGAAGATGTCGAACCCGTCCAGGCAGCGGACGTTGACCGCCCAGCCTGCAAACGGCGCCTTGCCGTCGTCCAGTTCTTCCCGGGTGGGCATGCTCGGGCGGCGAAACGGCAGGATGCCGCAGGCGGGACAGAAATAGTCCTTGGCGGTCCCGGAGCCCCATTCATAGAGGGTCATGTCGTCGAGCGGCGTCAACAGCCTGACCGCGTCCTCCGGCACCCGGTGGATGAGTGCGCCCCGCTTGCGGCAGATGGAGCAATCGCAGACCCGCACGTGATCGATGTCGGCGGTGAGCTCGAACCGGACCCGCCCGCAATGACAGGCCCCCTGATAGGTTTTCTCCACGGCTTCCCCTCCCTCGGCTTAAATCCGGCCGATCAGCTTCACCACCGCCCGGCGCACCGCCTCGAAGCCCTCGGTGCCGGGCTCGTGAATGAAGTCGAAATGATCGGCCCCCTCGACGATCTCGACCTCGATTGCGTCGCCGGCGGCCCGCGCCAGCGCCGGATAGTCGGGCATATCCAGGGTCGTCCGGCCCTGGGCCAGCGCCCGGTACGGGGTCACCGGATAGCGCCCGGAATTCACCACATAGGCCTGCGGCACGCCCCAGGGCAGCCACTCCAGGGGCGATATCTCCTTCATGCGGTCCGTCCGCTCCGCCGGATCCCCGCCGATCAGCCGCTCGATGATGGGCTCGCCGCAGTAAAGCTCGCCGTCGACGCCTGTCGAATCGATCACCCGGGGATCGATGAAGGCATCGTTGATCACCGCGCCGGCCAGCGCCACCTTCGGCGCGCCCTTGATGGTGCTATCCGCGGGCAGTTTGGGCCGCGCCGCCAGCCAGGCGCCGAAATGCCCGCCCGACGAATGGCCCAGGACGACCACCCGGGCGAGGTCGAGTGCGTGCGCGCCCGCGAGCACCGCCAGATGGTCCAGCGCGCCGCCGAGATCGCGAAACGTCCCCGGCCAGCCGCCGTGATCATGGCCAACCCGGCTGTACTCCACGTTCCACGCCGCGATGCCGTCGCCGAGCAGCGCCTCGGCCATCTGGCGGTAGTCCTCCATGGCGCCGCGCGAGGCGAGCCAGCACCCGCCGTGCAGCAGCATCACCACGGGGAACGATCCCGGCCCGCCGGGGACCGACAGCTCGCCGTAGCTGGTCGGGGTCTCGCCGTAGGCGATGCGGATGGGCTCGCTCATGGGGCTCTCCTTCGGCCTCAGCGTAGGCGACGGAGGCCGCGCCGTAAATGAATTGCGGTTTTCCCCCGCCGAGTTGGTCTATACTCCCGGTCGAAAATTCCGGGAGAGGCGGCATGAAGAATTCCAGGCTGGAGATCGAGGCCGTCGGCGCGCGCCTGGGCGCGGTGGTCCACAATGTCGATCTGACGGCGGAGATATCCGACGGTGAAAAGGACGAGCTTCGCCGGGCCCTCGACGACCATCAGGTCATTTTCTTCCCGGATCAAGACCTGACCCCGGACAACCAAAAGGAAGCGACCCGCATCTTCGGACCCCTCCTGCCGTCCGAGACCTTCTTCGATCACCTGGACGACGACCCGGAAGTGGAGATCGTCATCAACGACGATAACACCCCGCCGACCGGCACCGCGAAATGGCATGCGGACCTGACCTGGGCATCCGAGCCGCCGGGCGGCACCAGCCTCTATTCCCGCGTCATCCCCAAGGGCAAGGGCGACACCATGTGGGTCAGCATGACCGCGGCCTATGACTCGCTGTCGGACAGGATGAAGGCCTACCTGGAAGACCTGAAGGTGGTGCACAGCTGGGACCTGGGGCTCCCCGGCCGGCAGGTAATATTTCAGCGGGGCGGCGAGCATTACATCGAGCACAAGACCGCCAACCCGCCCGTCGCCCAGCCCCTCATCCGCACCCATCCCAGGACCGGCAAGAAGATCATCAACGCGAATTCGAGCTTCGCCAGCCACATCGTCGGCATTCCCCGGCTGGAAGGCCAGGGCATCCTGAACTTCCTGCTGACCCTCCCGGCGCGGCCCGAGTTTCAGTACCGCCACAAGTGGCGGGAAGGAACCCTCGCGGTGTGGGACAATTCGGCGACCCAGCACTCGGCGGTGGACGATTTCTTTCCGGAATACCGGGAGCTGACCCGGGTGACCTTCGGCGGACACGGCACGCCCTACTGAACGATGCCCCTCCCGCCGCTCCATTTCGATGGCCCCGGCGGCGCGGATCGCACCTTCGCGTTCGCCCACGGGGCGGGGGTCGGCATGAATTCGGAATTCATGGACCATTTCGCCGAGGACCTGGGCGCCCGCGGCTTCCGCGTCGCCCGGTTCGAGTTTCCCTACATGCGGAAGATGCGGGCCGACGGCACCCGCCGGCCGCCCGACCGGGCCGATGTGCTGCTCGACACCTGGATGGAGGTTGTCAATCACTTCGGGCCCGAAAACCTGTATATCGGCGGCAAATCCATGGGCGGCCGGGTGGCGAGCCACGCCGCCGACCAGGCCGAAGGCTCAGGCGATCCGGTGGCCGGGCTGATCTGCCTGGGCTTTCCCTTCCACGGGCCCGGCAAGCCGGAAGCCGCCCGCTTCCGGAGCGTCGATACCCTCCTCACCCGCACGCTCATTTTGCAGGGCACCCGCGATCCCTTCGGCACCCTCGACGAGGTGCCGGGCTACCCCCTGTCGGACGCCTGCGAAGTGGTGTGGCTGGAGGACGGCGATCACTCCTTCGAGCCGCGCAAAAAGTCGGGCCGGACGACGAAGCAAAACTGGGCAGAGGCCGTCGATGCGATGGCGGATTTCATGGATGCCCCGAACCAGTAGGGGCGCGGTGTGAACCCAACATACCCCCCACCCTCGACGCCCGGCTGATTGCCGGCCGTCTCGACCTCCCCCTCCAGG
>JAPPFK010000113.1 GCA_028823885.1 Rhodospirillales bacterium
GGGTAACGCCCGGCGGGGGCGACCCCAGGGAAAGTGCCGCAGAAAGCAAACCGCCTTGGTCATTCGGCTCCGGCCGATCGGCCCGGGTAAGGGTGAAAGGGTGCGGTAAGAGCGCACCGCGCCTCTGGCAACAGGGGCGGCAGGGCAAACCCCACCGGGAGCAAGACCAAGTAGGGACGGCGCGCGGCTTCGGCCGCAGGCGGGTCTTCGCGCCGCTGTCCGGGTAGGTCGCGCGAGGCGTCCGGCGACGGGCGTCCCAGATGAATGGTCATCGCCCAGAAATGGGAACAGAACCCGGCTTACAGGCCGTCTGGCTTTTCACCCCACGCTTGTCGACAAAGAGCGTTGGATTGACTCCCCGCCACCCTGCCGCCATCCTCACCGCCAAACGGAGCCAGCGACCAGGGGAGGATTTCATGGGGCAGGACATTCAGCTGACGGCCGGCGACGGCCACACCTTCGATGCCTACCGGGCGGACCCGGACGGGACGCCGAAGGCGGGACTGGTGCTCATCCAGGAAATCTTCGGCGTAAACAATCATATCCGCGCCGTCACCGACGAATGGGCCGGCGCCGGCTATGCGGTGATCGCGCCGGCGCTCTATGACCGGGCGGAGAAGAACGTGCAGCTCGGCTACGACGAGGATGGCCGTCAGACCGGCATGGGCCTCCGCGAGAAGGTCGACTGGGACGACAGCGTCAAGGACATCGCCGCCGCCGCCGCGGCGCTGAGGGACGCGGGCAAGGTCGGCATTATCGGCTACTGCTATGGCGGAACGGTCTCCTGGCTCGGCGCCTGCTCGGGCGATTTCGATGCCGCGTCGTGCTACTACGGCGGCGGTATCGGCAACTTCCTCGACCGCGATGCCGCTTGCCCGGTCATGATGCATTTCGGCGCCGAAGACCAGGGCATCCCCATGGAAACCGTGGACGACATTCGAGCCGCCAAGCCAGAGGCCATCGTCCATGTGTATGACGGCGCGGGTCATGGATTCATCTGCGACGAACGGCCCTCGTACAACGAGGCCGCCACCACCCTCGCCCGCGCCCGCTCCAGGGAATTTTTCGCCGAGCATCTGGCGTAGCCGCCAAGCGCGTTCCGTCCGCATGGACCCCCGCCGGCGGATCGAATCGGGTATAATGGGCATTCGATTGCGGAGCAGTTGGAATTGACCGAAACCACCGCCACCCTGCCCCTGGACGGGTTTGACGACGCCGGCGGCGGCGACGGCAACATCCACTCGACCGGTATTTTGCCGTCACAGATTCTTCGCGGACTCCTGGCGAGCGGTGAGATATTCGCCGCCGGCGACCATGCGGTCGGCGAGGATCAAATTCAGCCGGCCAGTCTAGACTTGCGGCTTGGCCCGACCGCCTACCGGGTTCGGGGAAGTTTCCTGCCGGGCGCCGGCAAGACGGTGGCGAGCCGCCTCGATGCCTTTACCATGCACGAAATCGACATCACCGGCGGCGCCGTCCTCGAGCGGGGATGCGTCTATGTGGTTCCGCTGCTCGAAGGCCTGAAGCTGCCGAGAATGATGTCGGCCATGGCCAACCCGAAATCGTCGACCGGGCGGCTGGATATCTTTACCCGCGTGATCACCGACTATTCGTCCGAGTTCGACCGCATCGAGGAGGGGTACCGAGGCAAACTCTACGCCGAAATCTCGCCCCTGACCTTCAGTGTCCTGGTCCGGACCGGGACCCGGCTGAGTCAGCTTCGGCTGCGGCGCGGCAAGCCGCCGGCCACAATGGCGGCCATGCGCCGGCTCCACGAAGCCTCGCCCCTGGTCTCGACCGACGACGCGGATATCGCCAAATCGGGGGTCGTATTCACCGTCGATATCACCGGTGCGGCCGAGGGCGGCCTGATCGGCTACAAGGCCAAGCGCCACACCGGCGTCATTGATCTGGAAAAGGACGGTTACTACGAGGTCCACGACTTCTGGGATCCCATCGTCAGCCGGGGCGCCACCAACATCACCCTCGATCCGGATGAATTCTACATCCTGGCCTCCAAGGAGGCGGTCAGCGTGCCCCCCGACCACGCCGCCGAAATGCGCGCTTTCGACAGCCACGTGGGAGAGTTCCGGGTGCACTATGCCGGCTTTTTCGATCCCGGATTCGGCCATGACGCCGCGGGCGGGCAAGGCAGCCGGGCGGTGCTCGAGGTCCGTCCGCGGGATGTCCCCTTCGTCTTGGAGGACGGCCAGACCATGGGCCGCCTGGTGTATGAACGCCTCACGCAGACAACCGACCAGGTTTACGGGTCCGGAATCGGCTCCAATTACCAAAGTCAGGGCTTGAAATTGTCCAAGCACTTCAAACCGCCGACTTAGCCCGCAGGAGAACGTTTGCGGACCATGCTGTGCACAGCCGGAACGGCGTTTCCGTGGATAATTTGAAAACCGGCCTTTCTTGTCGGTATTTCAGCCAGTTGGATAAATTTCATTTGTGGGTATTTATGTGGATAACCTTGGGATTGTGCGCGCCCAATGTGCGAGCCCGGGAGGGTAACTTGGTGTATAACGGGACATCCGGTTTCCCATCGAAGAGCGCTCGACATGGCCGACAAGGACGACATCAAGGAAGGCAAGGACTTCCATCCCGAAATTCCCCACGAGAGTGAGAACTTCTTTCTGAAGGGTTCGAATTCCCTGGATTGGGGAATGCAAAATCGTCTGGCGCGGATTTTTCGTCCCGATACCGGACGCACGGTCATGCTCGCCTTCGACCACGGCTACTTCCAGGGACCGACCACGGGTCTGGAACGCATCGATCTCAACATCCGCCCGCTGGCGCCCTTCGCCGATGTGCTGATGTGTACCCGGGGCGCCCTCAGGACATCGATTCCGGCGTCCGTCACCAAGCCGGTCGTGCTACGCTGCTCCGCCGGCCAGTCGATCCTCACCGAGCTTTCCAACGAGCTGATCGCCGTCGACATCGAGGACGCGATCCGCCTCGGCGCCTGCGCCATGGCCGCCCAGGTCTATATCGGCGCCGAGTACGAGCACAAATCCATCGCCAACGTCACCAAGCTCATCGACACCGGCACCAGATACGGCATCCCGACCCTGGCGGTCACCGGGGTCGGCGCCGACATGACCCGGGACGAACGCTACTTCGCGCTGGCGACCCGGATTTGCGCCGAGATCGGCGCCCACTACGTCAAGAGCTATTATTTCGAGCCCGGATTCGAGAACGTGGCCGCCGCCTGCCCGGTGCCCATCGTCATCGCGGGCGGCAAGAAACTGCCGGAACTCGAAGCCCTCGAAATGGCCTACAAGGCCTGTGACGCCGGCGCGGCCGGCGTCGACATGGGCCGCAACATATTCCAGTCGGCGAGCCCGGTGGCAATGATCCAGGCCGTCTGCGCCGTGGTGCACGGCAACGCCAAGCCCGCGACGGCGCTCGAGATGTACGAGGACCTGAAGGCCGATCTCGGCGCGCAGCAGGCGGCGGAATAGCGTCACTCGGAACCTTTCCCTCTCCCCTGGAGGGAGAGGGATGCGGAGGGTTGGCGAGGCAAACGCCGAGCCTACCCGTAGCTGGGTGAGGGGGAAATTCCATACACCCCCACCCTCGACGCCCGGCTACTGCCGACCGTCTCGACCTCCCACACGTTGGGG
>JAPPFK010000026.1 GCA_028823885.1 Rhodospirillales bacterium
GTGGGTGCCTCGGGCCATACGGATCGCACTATGAGCAACCACGTCGACCGTTTTCTTTTGAATTGGGCCGCCGACGAGCCGGACCGGACCGCCGTCGCCGCACCGGGACGCCGCTACAGCTATGGAGACCTGACGGAGGCCGCGGAGGCCTATGCTCTTGCGTTGGAGGAGTTGGGACTCGGCCGGGGCGACAGGCTCGTGGTGGTTATCGAACCGTGCTTCGAAGCGGTGGCCCTGCTGTGCGCCTGCTCCCGGCTGGGGGTGATCTGGACGCCGATCAGCCCGTAAATTCCCGCGGCCCTTAGCGCAGCGGTGGTTTGGGCGGGTTCGGCGCGGGCCCTGGTGGGGACCGCGGCGACGGAGGAACTGGTCCGGTCTTCGGCGCCGGATCCCGATTTCCCGACCGGGATTTGTTCGGAACAGCGACTCGACTGGCGCCTGCCGCCGGGCCGGCGGCCGCCGGCGCCGCGGGAAAAAACGCCGGTGCTGGAAATCGATCCGGCCTATATCGTTTTCACCTCGGGCAGCACGGGAGAACCGAAAGGCATCGTCATGCCGCACAGGTCCGTCTGCAGCTTCTTCGATGTGCTGGTGGAGTTTTGCGGTTTGACGCGGGACGCGGTGGTCGGGACCATGGCGCCCGTCCAATTCGATTTCTGGCTGCTCGATATCGCCCTGGCGCTGGGCAGCGGCGCCGCGCTCGCCTACGTCCCCAGGCCTTCCTTCTATCAGCCCAAGCGAATGGCCGGGCATATGAAGGCCCTGGGCGTGACCCAGATGCACGGCGTGCCGTCGATCTGGCCGACCTTGATGCGCCACGCCGAAGCCGAGTTGAAGCAGGTCGAGACCCTGCAATCTATCCTGTTCGGCGGGGAGGCGTTTCCGGTCCCCGCCCTGCGCCGGCTTCAGGACATGCTGCCCCATTTGCGCATGATCAACGCCTACGGCCCTTCGGAATGTCTTGCCTGTTCGTTCAAGGAGATTCCAAATCCCATCCCCGCCGACATCGAACGCATCCCCTTCGGTCCCGGCTTCCGCGGCGTCGAATTGATTTCGGTGGACGAGGACGGCGCCGAGATCCTCACGCCGCACACGCCCGGAGAGTTGTATATCCGGGGCGGCAACCTGTTTTCCGGCTACTGGGACAACGAGGAGGCGACGCGGAACGCGATGGCGCCCCGCCCCGGCGCGCCTGAAACCGGCGAACAGGTCTACAAATCGGGGGACATTGTGTATTTCGACGAGGCGGGCGACTACTATTTCGTCGAACGGCGCGACAACCAGGTCAAGATCATGGGACACCGGATCGAACTTGCGGAGATTGCCGCCGCGCTCCGGAGTTTCCCCGGCGCCGGCGACGCCGTCGTTTTCCAGGCCGAGGGGGAAGCGGACGGTTCGGCTTCGGCCTCCCTGGTCGCCAGCGTCACGACGGTTTCCGGGGCGGATGTCGCGCCCCACGAAATCCGGTCCTGGTGCCTGCAAAAGCTGCCGAGACACATGACGCCGGTGCATATTGAGACGAGGGAAGCGTTTCCGCTGACGGCGAACGGAAAGATCGACGTGGCGCGGATCAAGCGGGAGTGGATGGACAAACGCGGCGGCGCACCGCAAAGTTGACCAAGCTACGACGAAAGTGAGGATGCCTTGACGGAAGAAGAATTCGCAACCGCGGTGACCGCTTACCTGAAGGAAAAGCAGCCGGAGATCGATCCGGCGCTGCTGACGCCGGACGCCAACCTGTGGGATCTCGGCTACGTCGATTCGGTCGGCGCGGCGGATCTGATCCTGTTTATCGAGGAGTTGATCGGGCGGGAGATCGATCTGTCGGCCAACGACGCCAAACCGGCTGTTTCGGTCCGCGAGATGTACGAGGCTTACGCCAAAGCGGACTAGCCCGGGCCGGGGTCCGCCAAAGCGTTTACAGAAAGCGTCGCCCATGGAGGTACAGCCGTGAAGCCGACCGAACCGCCGAAGCTCTGCCCGATATCCCAGTTCGATTCGGTCAAGGCGGCGATGATGTCCCCCGACCTGACCGTGAACCATCCGTTTCGCGCGACCAGGATGGTACTGGGGCCGACGATTCTCGATCTCGAAGGTCCGCGCCATCTGTCGGCCCGGAACATTCTGCTGCGCTTCTTCGCCCGCGCCAGCGCCGAAGACGCGCAGGAAGAACTGATCGCTCCGGTGGTGCGCCGCAACTGGGAGGCGATGGTTGCGGCCGGAGGCGGGGATGCCGTCGCCGATTTCGCCATGCGGGTGCCGCCGGAGGTCGTGTTCCGGGCGCTCGGATTGCCGGAGGCGGACGCGGCCGAGATTTACCGGCGGGACATCGGCCCGATCGCGGGGTTCATCGCCGACAACCAATCCGGCCACGCCGAGGCGCGGGCGGCCAGCGAACGCCTGTCGGTCTATATCGACGGCCGGCCGGCGCCGGAAGATTCCAGCCGGGACGGGATCGGCGAAATTATCGGCTCCTACCTGGACGCCGGCCTCGAATTGTCCGAGGTGATGGCGGACATCACGCTGTTGCTCGCCGCCGGCACGGAAACGACCGTCTGCGCCATCGCCAATCTGTTCTTCCTGATCGGGGAATATCCCGAGTCGTGGAACGGCGTGCTGTCGGGCGAAATCCCGGTGAAGGCGTTCGTCGAGGAGGTCGTGCGCTTCGAGGCCCCGCTGCAGCGCACTTTCCGCTTCGCGCGGCGGACGACCGAGATCGAGCCGGGGACGGTCATCCCGCGGTTTTCCGCCGTCGAACTCGCCTTGTGCAGCGCCAACCGGAACCAGCCGACGCTCGACCAGCCGGAAGACTGGGCGCCGGCCGAAGGGCGCGGCGTCGGCGCGACCTTCGGTTTCGGCCGTCATGTCTGTTTGGGCAAGGCGCTTGCGCTGGCCGAGTTGCGCGAAGTCGCTGCGCTGCTCCGCGAAACCGGTTTCCAGGCTTCGTCGATCCGGGAGCGTTCGCCGCTGGGAACGTCCACGTTCCGCCGGCCGGCGGCGATCCGGCTGGCGCTCGGGCCGGATTCCGGCTGATTCCGGAATTGCCGAATACGGCCGGGCATGCGGGGGCCGGCGCGGCCCAATGGCAGGTGCCGGAGCCGCTCGCCGCCGCCGAGGCCCGGCTGGCCGACGGCGCCTCGATCGTCCTCAGGCGGCACGGCAACCCGGACGGCCCCCGGCTTGTCGTCAGCCACGGCAACGGGCTGGCGGCCGATTCCTACTATCCGTTCTGGTCGCTGCTCGCCGGCCGTTTCGACCTGATCCTCTATGATTTCCGGAACCACGGCTGGAACCCGGTCGGCGATCGCGGGGCGCACAATATCCCGACCTTCGTCGCCGACAACGACGCCGTCGTCCGGGCGATCGACGCGCATTTCGGCGACAAGCCGAAGACCGGCGTGTTCCATTCCATGTCGGCGCTGACGGCGTTCCTTCAGGTGCAGAAGACCGGCGGGTTTACGGCCATCGTCCTGTTCGACCTGCCGATCTGTCCTCCCGGCGGGACGGTCGCCGATCTGGTCGCCATCGGGCGGCGTATAGGCGTGGCGGCCCGGATGCGCCCCGACCGGTTCGACAGCCCGGAGGATTTCGCCGACAGCTTGCGCCTCTCGCCCTATTACGAAC
>JAPPFK010000047.1 GCA_028823885.1 Rhodospirillales bacterium
CCCCCTCACTCTCATATCTTATGACCCCCTCACCCTGACCCTCTCCCCCTGAAGAAGGGGGAGAGGGATGCGGAGGCTTGGCGAGCTAGGGCACAAAGCGAAGCGACTGCCCAGACGAGCCATAGCCGTAGCTGGGTGAGGGGGTGCTTGCTTCGTGGATGCCCCGGACAAGCCGGGGCATGACGGGTTTGACATGATGCACCCCCAAATCCGTCATGGCCGGGCCCACTGGACCGGCTTTGCCGGGCCAGCCGGCAAAGTGGCCCGGCCATTTACGTGTAGCGCCATCCCCCAAAGCGTGGATGCCCGTGTCAAGCACGGGCATGACGACTTTTGAACCACAGAGACAGTGAGACAGTGAGGAGTACCGAAATCGAAACCTCTCCTCCCGACCTCCGTGTCTCTGTGTCTCTGTGGTGAAATCTTATTTCCTTCACCCCCTCACCCTGGTCAATTCCCTGCGGGAAATGACCGACCTCTCCCCCTCAAGAAGGGGGAGAGGGGACGCAATTGGCGGAAAACCCGCTGAAACCCGGGAATTTCGGGCTGGCGTTAACGATCCTTAAAGAGACTCCGGCCAGAATCGGTTCATGGCCCGCGCAATCCCTCAGAATCGCCGCCGGACGCTGCTTCCGGCCGCTTTCGCCGACGCCCTGCGTCAACGGCTCATCGAATTGTCCGGCATCGGCGTCTTCGCCGCCGCGCTCCTCATCGGGGCCGCGCTGGCGACCTATTCGCCTGCGGACCCTTCCCTGAACAACGCCACGGGAAGCGCCGTCCAAAACGTCCTCGGCCTGCCCGGCGCCATCGCCGCCGATCTGGCCTGGCAGTTCTTCGGCCTCGCCGGCTGGGCGGCGCCCCTGGTGCTGGTCGCCTGGGCCTGGCGTCTGGCGGGGCGCAAGCTGCTGAGCCTGGTGTGGTTCCGGCTCCTGGCGGTGATCGCCGGGATGCTGGCGCTCTCCGTCGCCGCCGCCCCGCTGCCGGCGCCCGGGGACTGGCCGCTGAGGGCCGGCATGGGCGGGGCCTCGGGCGACGTCCTGACCGGCCTCGTTCTGGGCTGGCTGCCGGCCGGGACGGGCGCCGCCGGCGGCTGGGCCCTCGCCGGAGCCGGGGTCCTGCTGTCCCTTGGCCTGCTGAGCTTCGCCGCCGGCCTCGACCGGACGGAATGGGCCTATATGTGGGGCATGGTCCGGCGCGGCGGCGGGCTGGCCCGGCGCTGGGTGGGCGGCATCTCCCGGGTTCCCAAGGATACCGGCCAGCGGGTCGAGCCCCGGCTCGCCGGCGAGCCCGCGGCACGGGATGAATTTGGGAGCGGACTTGGGAGCGAACTTGGGGACGAATTCGGGGCCGGAGAAGAGCCCGGGGGTCCGCCCGCCCGTCGCAGAAAGCCGAAATCGGTGGTCGAGCCCCGAAAACCGGGAACCAAGGCCGGCAAACGGGCCAAGGATGCCCGCCAGGGCAGTCTGGTCATGCCGGTGGCCGATATCTTCCAGGTGCCGCCCCTGGACCTCCTGGAGGCGCCGCCGGCGAGCGCCGCCAATACGGCCGACAAGGATGCCCTGTCGAAGAACGCCAGCCTGCTGGAATCCGTCCTCGACGATTTCGGCGTCCGCGGCGAGATCGTCAAGGTGCGCCCGGGACCCGTCGTCACGCTCTACGAACTCGAGCCCGCGCCCGGCACCAAGACCTCCCGGGTGATCGGCTTGTCCGACGACATCGCGCGCTCCATGTCGGCGCTCTCGGTGCGCATCGCCGTGGTCCCCGGCCGCAGCGTCATCGGCATCGAGCTGCCCAACGCCCGGCGGGAGACGGTTTACCTGCGCGAGCTGCTCGCCTCCGGCGCCTATGAGCGCAGCGGCGGCAGCCTGACCCTGGTGCTCGGCAAGGATATCGGCGGCGGCCCGATGATGGTCGACCTCGCCCGCATGCCGCACCTGCTGATCGCCGGCACGACCGGCTCGGGCAAGTCGGTGGCCATCAACACCATGATCCTGTCGCTGCTCTACCGGCTGTCGCCGGATCAGTGCAAATTCATCATGATCGACCCGAAGATGCTCGAACTGTCGGTCTATGACGGCATTCCCAATCTGCTGGCGCCGGTGGTCACCGATCCGTCGAAGGCGGTGGTGGCCCTCAAATGGGCGGTCCGGGAAATGGAGGAGCGCTACCGGGACATGTCCCGGATGGGGGTCCGGAACATCGCCGGCTACAACGCCCGGCTTGCCGAGGCCCGCAAGAAGGGCGAGGAACTGACCCGCCGGGTCCAGACCGGGTTCGACGAGACCGGCAAGCCGGTTTACGAGGACCAGCCCCTGGGCACGGACCCCCTGCCCTTCATCGTCGTCGTGGTCGACGAGATGGCGGACCTGATGATGGTCGCCGGCAAGGACATCGAGGCCGCCGTCCAGCGCCTCGCCCAGATGGCCCGCGCCGCCGGCATTCACCTGATCACGGCCACCCAGCGGCCGTCGGTGGACGTCATCACCGGCACCATCAAGGCCAACTTCCCGACCCGGATTTCGTTCCAGGTCACCTCCAAGGTGGACAGCCGCACCATCCTCGGCGAGCAGGGGGCGGAGCAGCTGCTCGGCCAGGGCGACATGCTCTATATGGCGGGCGGCGGCCAGATCGCGCGCATTCACGGACCCTTCGTCAGCGACGAGGAGGTGGAGCAGGTGGTCAAGTTCCTCAAGAGTCAGGGCGAGCCGGCCTACGAGGACGCCGTCACCGAGGATGCCGACGGCGGCTTCGGCGCGCCGGGCGCGGCACCGGGGGAGACCGGCGACGACCTCTACGACCAGGCGGTCGCCATCGTCACCCGGGAGGGCAAGGCGTCCACCAGCTTCATCCAGCGCCACCTGCAGATCGGCTACAACCGGGCCGCCCGCATCATCGAGCGCATGGAAGCCGAGGGCGTGGTCAGCCAGGCCGACCGGGTCGGCCGCCGGGAAGTCCTGGCCGGGTCCCACTGACCCTGACCCTCTCCCTGAGGGAGAGGGTGTAAAATCGCCACAGAGCACACAGAGACCACGGAGCGGATTCGAGTCTAGATACTCTGTGTCCTCGGTGTTCTCCGTGGTGAATTTCCTGGATGCCCCGCCCCCCAAAGCGTGGATGCCCGTGTCAAGCACGGGCATGACGGCTTCTTTAACCACAGAGACGGTGAGACAGTGAGATAGGAGGAGTTACCCTATCTTCCTCTGTGATCTCTGTGTCTCTGTGGTGAATATCCTGGATGCCCCGCGCTATCGGCGGGGCATGACGCATGATGCCGAATCAAAAAAGCTCGTCATTACCCGGCTTGTCCGGGTAATCCAGAAAAACGTGAATGCCCCGCACGGAAGTCGGGCATGACGGCTTCTTGAACCACAGAGACGGTGAGACAGTGAGATAGGAGGAGTTACCCTATCTTCCTCTGTGATCTCTGTGTCTCTGTGGTGAATATCCTGGATGCCCCGCGCTATCGGCGGGGCATGACGCATGATGCCGAATCAAAAAAGCTCGTCATTACCCGGCTTGTCCGGGTAATCCAGAAAAACGTGAATGCCCCGCACGGAAGTCGGGCATGACGGCTTCTTGAACCACAGAGACGGTGAGACAGTGAGATAGGAGGAG
>JAPPFK010000186.1 GCA_028823885.1 Rhodospirillales bacterium
AACCCGTCCACAAAAATAAACCGGACAGCAGTGGGCTTGACCCGGTGATCCACGCCTTGGGGGCAGCGCTACACGTGGATGGCCGGGTCGCCACCAGCAGCGCGGATATTGCCGCGACGCCCATTTTGGTACCCTTGCGCATCACACGTTCCTCCATGGAGATTGGCTTGCTGTGAATTCCGGCCTGCCTACACGCGGCACGCGCACGAACAGACCGCTTTCCACCGTTCAGGACATAAATGCTATGTTATAACATCACTTTTTTGGAAAGCAACAGATTCGTCACCGGCGCGAGCGCGGCATTGTTGAAGGGCCGGTTGCGCGGGCGTCTTCACGGCGCGCCGGCGCCCCCCCTCACCCAGCTTCGGCTAAGCTCAGCTACCGCTTCGCAAGCCTCCGCAACCCTCTCCCCCCAAGGGGGGCGAGGGAGTTTCGGTGGCGTCCCCTCTCCCCCTTCTTGAGGGGGAGAGGGTCAGGGTGAGGGGGTCACAAATAAATGGGTGAGGGGGTGTGTTAGGTTCACGCCTACGGCAGCAGCACTGTGCTTCCCGTCGTCTTGCCCGCCTCCAGATCCGCATGCGCCCGGGCCGCGTCCTTCAGCGCATCGCAGAGCTCGAGCATTTCGTCGCGGGTCCGGGTGAAGTCGCGGAGCGCCGTCTTGGTGACGAAGATGGAGCCGCTCTCCATCAGGAGGTGCGGATCGATGGGCGGGATGGGGCCCGAGATATTGCCGAAATTGATCAGCGTGCCCCGGGTCTTGAGGGACTTCACCGAGGCCTCCCACACCGCCCGGCCGACGGGATCGTAAATCACGTCGACGCCCCGGCCTCCAGTGATGTCCAGCACGGCGTCCGAGAAATCCCCTTCCCGGTTGTTGAGCGCGTGGTCGCAACCCAGCGCCAGAATGCGGCGGGCCTTCGCTTCGGACCCCACCGTGCCGATGACCGTGGCGCCCAGGTGTTTGGCCCATTGGACCAGGATGGAGCCGACGCCGCCCGCCGCCGCATGGACCATCACGGTCCGGCCCGCCGCGGCCGGATAGGCCTTGCGCAGCAGGTAGCTCGCCGTCATGCCCTTGACCATGATGGCGGCCGCCGTCCGGTCGTCCATGTCGCCGGGGACGGGCACCAGTTCGGCGGCCTCGATGTTTCGCCGTTCCGCGTCCGCGCCGTGCCTGCGCCGCAGCCCGTAGGCCACCCGGTCGCCTTCCTCGAAGTCCCGGACGCCGGGGCCCAGCGCCTCGATCACGCCGGCGGCCTCGCGGCCCGGGATCAGCGGCAGCCCCGATATGGCCGCGGCGCCGCCCCCGCCCCGCCGCGAGCCGATTTCCGAATAGTTGAGCCCGATGGCCGTGTGACGGAGACGCACCTCGCCCTCGCCCGGGGCTTCCAGGGGCGCCTCCTCCCAGCGCAGGACCTCGGGCCCGCCGGTCTCGTGGAACCGGATGGCCCAAGTGGTCTCGGGCGCGGTTCCGCTTCGTGCGTCTTCGTTCATGCGCCACCCATTATCGTCATTATGCGCGCCCGCCTGTCGAGTGCCCCCCCTCACCCAGCTACGGCTAGGCTCGCAAGCTCGCCAATCCTCCGCATCCCTCTCCCCCCAAGGGGGGCGAGGGTTGGGTAGTAGTCCCCTCTCCCCCTTCTTCAGGGTGAGGGGGTCATAGGAGATGAGGGGTGGGGGTGATTCAGCCCTTCTCTGTGATCTCTATGCCCTCTGTGGTGAAATCCTGTTCCCCCTCACCCAGCTACGGCTAAGCCGGGCTTTCGCCTGCCAAGTCGGTCAATCCCCGGAGGGGAATGACCTTATCTCCGCAACCCTCTCCCCCTGAAGAAGGGGGAGAGGGAAAACTTGTCTCATCCCTAAGGCAGCAGCACCGTCGAGCCGGTGGTCTTGCGCGCCGCAAGGTCCATATGCGCCTGGGCGGTGTCCGACAGGGGATAGGTCTGGTTAATCTCGATGGAGACGTTTCCGCCTGCGACCACGTCGAACAGGTCCTTGGCCGCCGCCAGCCGCCGGTTGTGGTCGTTGGTGTAGTTGAACAGGGTCGGGCGGTTGAGGTAGAGCGATCCCTTGGCCATCAGGGTGAGCGGCGCGACGTCCGGGGCCGGGCCCGACGCATTGCCGAAATTGACCAGGAAGCCCCATTCGGCGAGGCAGTCCAGGGACTTCTCGAAGGTGTCCTTGCCCACCGAATCGTAGACCACGGGGACGCCCTTGCCGCCGGTGATCTCGGTCACCCGTTCGGCGAAATCCTCTTCGTTGTAGTTGATCACGTGGTCGGCGCCGTGGCCGCGGGCCTGCTCGGCCTTGGCCGCTGAGCCCACCGTGCCGATGACCGTCGCGCCCAGGTGTTTGGCCCACTGGACCAGGATGGAGCCGACGCCGCCCGCCGCCGCATGCACCAGCACATGGTCGCCCTCCCCGACGGCGTAGGCCTTGAACAGCAGCATGTGGGCGGTCATGCCCTTCAGCATCATGGCGGCCGCGGTCCGGTCGTCGACCGCGTCCGGGACCGGCACCAGGACGCCGGCGGGCATCACCCGGGCTTCGGCGTAGGAGCCCAGCTGTCCGCCGGCATAGGCGACCCGCTGGCCGGCCTCGATCCCCTCGACCCCGGGGCCCACCGCCTCGATCACGCCGGCGCCTTCGGTGCCCAGCGTCAGGGGGAGATCGGGCAGCGGATAGAGCCCGGAGCGCTGATAGATGTCGATGAAGTTGAGACCGACCGCGGTGTGCCGGATGCGGACCTCGCCCTCGCCGGGATCGCCTACGTCGACGTCTTCCCACGTGAGAACTTCGGGCCCGCCGGTTTCATGGATACGGATTGCTTTGGTCATGTCTCGGTTTCCTGGTGCTGGAGTTGGCTTGAGTGAATCAGTGAACAGGTGAACTAATGGAGCGTGACGCCTTCGAGATGCAGCAGCGCGCGCTTGGTCTCGAGGCCGCCCGCGCCCGAATAGCCGGTCATGGCGCCGTTTGCGCCGACCACCCGGTGGCACGGGATGATGACCGGAATGGGATTGCGCCCGCAGGCGCCGCCGACGGCGCGGGGCGCCGAGCCGATTGCGGCGGCGATGTCGCCGTAGGTCCTGAGCGCGCCGTAGGGAATCCCGGACATGGCCCGGCAGACGGCCCGCTGGAATTCGCTGCCGGGGGGCGCAAGGGGAAGATCGAAGATTTCGAGCTCGCGCCGGAAATAGGCCGCGAGCTGGTCCCTGGCGGCCCGGAGAAGCCCGGTCTCGCCGCCGCCGGGGGCCGGGCCGTCCGGAACCGTCCCCCAGTCGAGGGAGACGATGGCGCCGTCGTCCTCGAAGACGGTGAGCGCGCCGATGGGGCTCTGGAGGGACAGATGCGGCATAGGGCGTTTATAGCCGCTGCAACTCGGCCTTCAAGCCCCCGGGCGAGGATTGGGGCATCCACGAAATTCCCCCTCACCCAGCTACGGCTAAGCCGGGCTGCCGCCCGCCAAGCCTCCGCATCCCTCTCCCCCAAGGGGGCGAGGGTTTGCATCGAGTCCCCTCTCCCCCTTCTTCAGGGGGAGAGGGTC
>JAPPFK010000176.1 GCA_028823885.1 Rhodospirillales bacterium
AGCGAAAACGCGGTTTTTTGCCAATTCAATGATTTCAATGACTTACAGCTATGCAGAAATTGCATGGCTCAGCGGTCAGTCCGCCCCCCTGGCCCCCGCCCCGGCCGCTTCCTTGACCGCCTCGTACCCCTCAAGCGCGGCGGCCCGGGCAGCGCGGTGATCGACCATGGGGCGGGGGTAGGTCTCGCCGAGGGTGATGCCGGCCCGGGCGAGTACGGGCGGCGTCCAGAATGTAGGCCGGGATCACCGGACCCCGCGCGGCGGCGGCATGGAGGGCCGGGTTGTCGGCGAGGCGAAGGTCCTGGCGGTACCAGACGAGGGAAGGCGAGGTCATGGAGAGGATACGTTTGCCCGGGGCCGGTTGGATTGTTTAGATACGAACCACCATAACCGGAACTTGAAGGGTAGACACGAATGAAACCGGCGAATATGGCCGTCACCCTGACGGCGGCAATATTTTATCGGCGCTTTTGTCGGCGGGCGCGGCGGCCCAGAGCCTCCACGACACGGCCAAGGCACAACTCATTGCCTTCATCGAGGCGGTTATCGGCGGACCAAAGGCGCTCGAGAAAATTCTTGCGCCCGAGTATCAACTCATGCGGGGCAACGGCGTCGGATTTGACCGGGACGGCTATATCTCGCGGGGCGTCGGGACCGTCTCGATCAAGCGGGGTTTCTCGCCCGAGGAAATCGTGGTCACCCGGTCGGGCGGCATCATGGTGGTCCGCTACATGCTGCGCATCACCGAGACCATCGACGGGAAGCCGGTGGCCAAGCGCGCCCCGCGTCTGACCGTGTTCCGGAATATCGGCGGCAAGTGGATGGTGACGGCGCACGCCAATTTCGCGGTAACGCAATGAGCCGGACGAGGCGGCATGACCGATAGCTTCGACTACGTCGTCATCGGCGCGGGCAGCGCCGGGTGCGTGCTGGCCAACCGGCTGACCGCCTCGGGCCGCGACAAGGTGCTGCTGCTGGAAGCCGGGCCCGCCGACCGCAATCCGTGGATCCATATCCCCCTCGGCTACGGCAGGCATTTCGCCAACAAGGCCATCAACTGGCTCTACAACAGCGAGCCCGATCCCGCTCAGGTCAACCGGCCGATCATTCAGCCCCGCGGCAAGGTGCTGGGCGGCACCAGTTCCATCAACGGCATGGTCTACGTGCGGGGCAACAGGGCCGACTACGATCAGTGGCGGCAACTCGGCAATGTGGGCTGGTCCTATGACGACGTGCTGCCCTATTTCCGCAAGATGGAAGACCAGGAGCGGGGAGCCGACGATTATCACGGCAGCGGCGGGCCCATCGCGGTCTCCGACCCCTATGGTCAGGTGCCGTTGTCGCGCGCGTACCTGGAGGCGGCCGAGACCGCCGGCTTCAAGATCAATCCGGACTTCAACGGCGCGGAGCAGGAGGGCATCGGACCCTACCAATGGACCATGCGCAACGGCCGCCGGTCGTCCACCTCGGTGGGGTATCTGCGTCCCGCCAAGCAGCGCCCGAACCTCAAAGTCGAGACCGAGGTGCGGGTGCGGCGAATTCTGATCGAGAGCGGCCGGGCGTCGGGGGTCGAGTTCGATCAGGGCGGCGCGGCCAGACAGGTCCGGGCGGCCTGCGAGGTTCTGCTATGCGCCGGCGCCTTCAATTCGCCTCAGATCCTCCAGCTGTCGGGGATCGGGCCGGGCGGACTCCTCCAGCGGCACGGCATCGATGTGGCGCTCGACCGGCCGGGCGTCGGGGCAAATCTGCAGGACCACTACAACGCGGCGGTCATGTACCGGCTCCAGGGGCACGACAGCGCCAACGACGTCGCCAACAGCGTCGTCAAGAAGATGAGCGTGGCGATCCAGTACGCCTTCACCCGGAAGGGCTACCTCGCCATGGGCGCGGCGTTCGCCGGCGGCTTCGTCACCATCGATCCGGCGGCGGTCTCGCCGGATATCCAGTTTCTGCTGATGATGTTCAGCGCCGACTATGTGGGCACCACCGCGCATCCCTGGCCCGGCGCCATGAATGTGGTGACGCTGATGCGCCCGGAAAGCCGGGGCGAGGTGGTGATCGCCTCATCCGATCCCTACGAGGCGCCGCTGATCCATGGACGCTACCTGACCGCGCGGAAGGACATCGATACCCTGATCGGCGGCTTGCGCCGCGGCCTGACCATTACCGAACAGCCGGCCTTTCAGCGTTACGTCCGCAACGAACATCTGCCGGGGACCGGCTGCCGGAGCGACGGCGAGCTGCTCCAATATCTCCGGGATTACGGCCGCACCAGCTACCACCCGGTGGGCACCTGCCGGATGGGCGCCGATGACGATGCGGTGGTCGACCCGCGCCTGCGGGTGAGGGGGGTCGAGCGGCTCCGGGTCGTCGATGCCTCCGTCATGCCGAGGCTGACATCGGGGAATACCAACGCGCCGACCATCATGATCGGCGAAAAGGCCGCCGACATGATCCTCGAGGACGCTAGGGGGTAGCGTGGGGGAGGGATGCGATTTCCCGGATCAGCTTGACCCGGATGGCGGTTTCGAAATCGGCGAAGGTGCGCGCCGGGATGACGAAGGCGCCCCGTCCGCCGATCACGTTGGTGCGGAAAAACTCATCGAGGCCGAAGCGCCCTTCGAGGATGGGAAGGCCGTTTACCGTGATGCCCTGCTTCACCGCCTCGTCCCGGCCGACGGCGGCGGGGAGGCCGTTGCGGTCGGGCCCGTCGCCCGAAATATCGATGACCCGGCGCCGCGCCTCGAAGGCGTTGCCCTGGAGGGACTCGACACCGTGAAGGATGGCGTCGCCGATGGCCGTGCCGCCGCCGTACAGTTCGCGGGGATGGGTTTCCAGTTTGGCGGCGAAGGCCTCCACGTCGGCGGGAGTCCTGAGCAGGGTCCACGGGACGACGGGGATGTGGAGTTCGGGACCGCTCCACTCCACGTAGGTGAGCGCGATCCGGCCAAGGAAGCCGGATTGGATCGCCCGGACGACCCTGGGATGGCGGAGCGCCCGGGCGGTGCCCAGCCGCTGCAGCGAAAATTCGACATCGTCGACGCTGCCCGATCCGTCGGCGAGCAGGATCAGCTCCAGGTCGACCCTGGTCTGCGCCGAGGCCGGGCCCGACAACGGAATAGACAACAGGAAAAACGCGGCGGCAATCAGAAGCGCTCTCGGCATCCGGGCATTAGACACCCCCGGGCCGGTCACGGCCAGCTATCGGTGACGGCGGTCCGGTTTCGGACAGTTTCGCCCCCGGGATTGCTTCCCCGGGGGTCTATGCTTGAATGGCCGCGAAAATTTCGGGTCCCGTCCGGGTTTCAGGGGAGAGATGAATGAAAATCCTGTTCTTCGATGAATTTGTAATGGGCGTGATCGGCGATGACGGATCCGTCGTCGACGTATCCGCGGCCGTGGCCGATATTCCGCATCTCCAGCCGCAGGACCTGATGCGCGGACTGATCGAGAATTACGGCCAGTACCGAGGCAAGCTGGCCGAAGCGGCCTCCGCCGGCGGCGGCGCGGCGGCCGATGACGTGCGTATCCGCCCCCCATTGCCCCGGCCGCTCAATATCGACTGCATGGCGGTCAACTACATGGAGGACGGCACCCGGGACGAGCCGGCGCCGATCAACGGCTTCCACAAATCGCCGAGCTCGATCATCGGGCACGGCGATACCATGGTGTTGCAGGATATCCCGGCGACCGTCTTCGAGGGCGAGGCCGAACTGGGCCTGGTGATCGGCAAGAGGGCCGCCGAGGTCGGCGAGGCGGACGCCATGGACCATGTCTTCGGCTACGTGAATTTCATCGACGGCTCGGCCCGCGGCCTGGGCCCGGGCATGAACACTTTCTTCATGATGAAATCCCGGGAAACCTACTCCCCCATCGGACCCTATATCGTGACCAAGGATGAAATCGCCGATCCCCAGAACCTCCGCGTGCGGCTTTGGAACAACGGCGTGATCAAGCAGGATTTCAACACCGACGACATGGCGCACAAGATCCCGCGATGCGTCGAGTGGGCCAGCCACTGCCACACCCTGGAGCCGGGCGACATTCTCGCCACCGGGACCAACCACCGGGGCCTTCATGCCTTTCAGGACGGCGACGTGGTCGAACTCGAGGTCGAGGGGTGCGGGCGGCTCAGGATCAATATCCGCGACGGCCTCGAGCGCACCTGGGGCCCGGATACCCGTCTCGAGCATGCGGAAAAGGGTTTGGACGGGGTGCACACGCCGCAATTGACCGGAAAATATGCACCGGAGGGATAGGCGGAACACGGCGCCCGCGGGCCGGGCGCGCTGATCTTGGCCGGCGAGTGGAAAGCATTCGGCGGACTTCGTACCGCGCTCGCCAAGCGCGACTACCGCCTCTACATCATGGGACACGTGGCCCACACCCACGGGTGGTGGGCCAATCGCGTCGGGCTGGGCGGCCTGTCCTGGCAGCTCTCCGAATCGCCCCAGGTGCTCGGCATCGTCGGGTTCGCCAGCATGATGCCGGTGATGTTCGTCGGACCCGTCGGCGGCGCCATGGGGGACCGCTACGGCCATCGGCTCGTCGCCGCGCTCTCCGGGTTCAGCAATGCCGCCGTTACCGCGGCCATCGGCGTCCTGGCGCTGACCGGCACCATCACGGTGCCGATGCTGATTATGCTGAGCGTGCTGCAGGGCGCGTTCTTCGGGATCGAGTTTCCGGCCCGGCAGGCCCTGATCCCCCAACTGGCCGGGCGGGAAAACATCGCCGCCGCGGTCGCCTTCAATTCAACCACCTTTCACGTCGGCGGCTTCATCGGGCCGGTCATCGCCGGCCTGATCTTCAGCCTCGCCGACTGGGGCGCGGTCATACTGGTCTATTGCGGGTCATCGCTGTGGATGATCCTGATGCTGTCGCTGATGCATCACGCCAATCCGCTCGCGGCGGGCCGCGGCGAGACCAGCTTGTTCGGCGATTTGCGGGAAGGGTTCATCTATGTCGCCGGCCACCCGGCGCTGCGGCTGCTCATGGCCGGGGCCTTCACCATCGGTCTCTTGATCCGTCCCTACAACGAACTCCTGGCTGGGTTCGCCGGTGACGTGTTCGGCATGCCGGATGTCGGGTTGCCGCCCCTGACCGCGGCGGCGGGCATCGGCGCCCTCGTGGGAGCGGCGCTGATGATGTTGCGGAGCCGCACCGAGGGCATGACGGTCATCATGCTGGGCGGCGGGTTTCTGGCGGCCGCCTTCGTCCTGTTTTTCGCCTCGGTCGAAACCTTCAATCTGGCGCTCGGGGTATTGGCGGTCGGAACGTTCGGCATCGTCATGGCCAATGTGGGCTGGAACAGCCTGGTTCAGCACATCTCCGATCCCAGGATGCGCGGCCGGGCAATCTCGATATTGGTGTCCCTCTCGGTGGGCGCGCCCGCCCTCGGATCGCTGGCGATCGGCTCATTGGCCGAAGTCATCGGGCTGCAGCGGGCGCTGGGAGTGTCGTGCATCGCCGCCATCGCCGTGCTGGCGGTGCTGGCCGTGCCGCTGCTCCGCGGACGCGCCGGAATGGAGGCCGACGGGGAGGTCTAGAACCCAGCCCAGTGGATCGCGCGGCCGCCGGCGTCCGAATGCGGGCTAACCGGTCTTGTATTCGATTTCGGTGACCCGGACCTCCTCGTCGCTGACGTTGGTGGCGTTGTGCTTGATCGGCGCCGCATAGCGGACCGTCCGGCCGGGCTCGTATTCGACGTGGGTGACGCTTCCATCATCCCGCTCGAGGCGCAGTTCACCGCCGGATTCCTGGATGGTGACGTAATCGACCGCGTGATGATGCCAGCCGGTCTGGGCGCCGGGATCGAATCGCCAGCGGGTAATGCGCGTCTCATCGTCTTCGTAGAGAATTTCAAAATCGGCTCGAGGGGCGTCGCTTGACGCATCCTTCGGCGCGGTCATGGGTTCTGACATTCGAGGACTCCCGTTGCGTTCGTGGTGATTTATTCCCGGTCCGGGGTTTCGGTCAAGACCCGGGCAAGGGTGCTCATCCGAAATGGCTTCTTGAGCATCGGAGAATCGAACCCGTCTTCCCGGTAAACGAGATCAGTACGGCGGATCGGCAATGTCGATCAGCGGGAAGGCGGAAAATACCCCCGGGGGCCGGACGGCATTCGCCGGATGAAGGTGGCTGGCCGATAGTTGGCCGAGGTCGGAAGCACCGAGGTTGGCCATTGCGTTGAGCATCTCTTCCTCGATCAATTCAAGCATTTTGACCACGCCGTCCTCTCCGGCGCCCGAGAGCGCCAGGGCGTACAGCTTGCCGATCCCGACCGCGTCGGCGCCCAGCGCGATGGCCTTCAGCACGTCGGTGCCGCGCATAATCCCGCCGTCCATATAAACCACCGCCCGGCCCGAAACCGCGTCGACGACCTCGGGCAGCACCTCGATGGCGCCCCGGCCGTGGTCCAACTGCCGTCCGCCGTGATTGGAGACATAGACGACGTCGATGCCGTGATCGACGGCCAGCTTTGCATCCTCCGCCGTCGCAACACCTTTCAGGACAAAGGGGATTCGGCATCGCTCGCGCAGCCGCGCCAGACAGGACCAGTCGAACGACGACTGGTGTGGCGCTTCGCGGCGGACAGCGCGGTTGTGGGCGCGCGGATTGTAGTGCTTGATCAGGTCCCGCTCCCGCCGCCCATATTGAGCCGTATCGACAGTCACGCAAAAAGCCGTGTAGCCGGCTTCGGTGACGGCATCGAGCCGGTCGTTTACCCATGCCTCATCGCCGTGGATATAGATCTGATAGATCAGGGGAGAGGAAACTTGGCTTCTGATCTCGCCGAATTCCGGTTGCGTGACGGAACTCAGGATGCCGGGAACGCCAAAGGTCTGTGCGGCGCGAAGCGGCGCCGTCGCCCCTTCGGGAACCAGCCGGTTGAGCCCGCCTATGGGCGCCAGGAATATGGGAAGCCGCGCTTCCGCGCCCAAAATGTCACGGCGCAGCGAGATGCTGCCGACATCGTTTAAAACCCGGGGACGGAAAGCGATCTCGTCCAGTGATTGGCGATTTCGCAGCAGCGTGGTCTCGCTCTCGCCGCCGCCGATGACGTAATCCCAGTCATTCCGATCAAGATTTTGCCGTGCCGCCTTGATCAACTCGCTGGTTGTTCTGACTGCTGCCAGGTCTTCGGGGGTCATCGAATATCACTCGCGGGTGTAGCTGATTTTCAAGGGTTTCGGCGGATGTCACATCAGGTGGAACTAGTTTACCCGAGAAAACCGGGTTGATTTACCAATTGTAAATATGTGGCCGTGAGGCTGGGAGTGACCAAACGACGAGGCGGCGGAAATATGCGCTTTTCGGTTAAATATCAATCCTGGACCAAAAACTGGGCGGTTGTCGACAACGGCGTCGCTCAGCAAGTCGTCAGCGTTCACGATTCCAAGGCGGAGGCCTATAAGCAGGCGTCTGCCGAGCAGGGGCGCTGGCGCAAGTTCGATCCCGTTGCGGTGGAGATGACCCGCAGCCGGGCCTGCAACGATCACGGACTGCCGGTCTCGCTCGTCGTACGCTGAGTCCGGCCGCCGGCTTCCGGGCGGCCGCCTTGACAGCTTTTAGAGGTATTCCTGGGGCTCGAATTCGTTTGCGAGTGTGTCGAGGTCCGGCACCGTCAGCGTCCGGCCGCCGGCACCGGAGAAACGGACGATGCCCTCGTCCTCGAGTTTGCGAATGGTGCGGGAAACCGATTCCGGCGTTGTCCCGATCATCGACGCCATATCGGTTCGCGAGATGGGCAGCCGGATCTCGGCCCCGGCGGTCTCATCCGTCTCGCTCAATGTGCGGTCAATCAGTACGGCAAGCAGATGAGCGAAGCGGGCTCGAACGGACAGCGTAACGTTATGGAAGATTTTCTCCTCGGCTTCCTCCAGTTCATTCGAGGCCCGCTTGAGAAAGCGTAAGCCAAGCGCGGGATTTTGTTCCAACAGGCTCCTGACCGTCCGGTGGCCAATGAAACACACGCGGCTCGGTTCGAGTGCCTCCGCGCTGGCCTTGAAGTCCGTGTCGGTCAGGAGCGCCCGATAACCAAGGGTTTCGCCGGGCATGGACAAATGGAGCAGGATGGAGTTCCCCTCTGCGTCATATTTTCGAAGGCCGATCAGGCCGGACTCAACGCAATAAACCCCGCGGCAGTCGTCGCCTTCATTGAACAGGACTTCGCCCGGCAGCAATTCCCGCCCGACCCGGTTATCGTCGATAAGCCGCAACTCATCGTCGGACAACACGCACCATTCGGTTCTGTGGCGGGCCTGACAGGTAAAACAGTTCGTTCCGATTGCCGGCACGGTTCGTTCCCATTCGCCGTCCGCATTTCACATGCGCGGCTTATCCAGGCATTTTCTTGATTGCCAATGGTCGGGTCAAGCGACATAGAGTGCTGAAAACCGAGAGTTGGACCGATGGGTTCGCTTGACGACCGTCATTGAGATGTAATCGGAATTGCGGTACCACAAGGCATTCGTTTGGCCTTGAATTTGGAGGCATCGGCACGCCACCCAAGGTTTCTGAAGATTATGATCTCTGGGGGCTGGAGATGGCCGCGGAACAATCGTAATCGGCCTATAGGTTAACCTGACAGGAGATCACCGGGAATATGACGAAACTCAGAAATACAGCGGTTGTACTTGGGACGACGATCATTTTGGCGGCCTGTGCGGATTTGGAATCCGTCAGGAATATGAAGCCGGACAGCGGTCAATTTGCGGCCCAGCTTCATCAGGAATATGTCCGGCTGGCCGCGCTCGAAGATGCGGAACGCGACTGGATCGATACGACGTTCTTCAACGAACGTGCGCGGATGGTTGCCTTGGGCACTACGGTCGACCCGCAGCCAATGGCCGAGCGGCGCATTCCGGAATCGATGTCCGCCGCACTTTCGGCGGCGCGAGCTCGCCTGGTCCAGGCCTTGGCGACCTCCAAGTTCCTCAAGCCGCGGGCCGCGGCCCGGGCACAGGCCGGGTTCGACTGCTGGATGCAGGAACAGGAAGAGAATTTTCAGCCCAAGGACATTGCGGCCTGTAAGAGCAATTTCTGGGCGGCGATCGGCGACTTGGAATTCCAGCCTCCGGTTCGTGTCGCGGCGGCCCCGCCGGCGCCGGCGCCGGAACCGGCCCTTCCCATGGCGCCGTCCGTGCCGGGCCCGTTCGTCGTGCACTTCGAGTTCGATAGCGCCAAGTTGACCGGCGCCGCCGATCAGGTGATCCGCGAAGCGGCCAAACAGGCGAAGGCGGCCAAGGTCGTGCGGGCTCTGTTGAATGGACATGCGGATCGGTCAGGCTCGGATGCCTATAACATGCGGCTCTCCAAATCCCGGACCAAGACGGTTCTTGATGCGCTGACCGCACAAGGCATGCCGGCGGACATCATGCTCGGCAAGAGCTATGGCGAGAGTTTGCCGGCGGTGAACACACCGGATGGACAGCCCGAGGCGGCCAATCGCCGGGTTGAGATCATCTTCCAGCGCTAGCCCGCCTTTCTCACCAGGGCTACGGCCTGCGTCGCGCCCCGGTGGCCGCCACCGGCTGAGGCCCCGGTGACGGTTATTCTTTGCCTGACCGAAGCCGGATTAGCGCATCGGCGAATAGGTGGCCGGCACCATAATCAGGTTTACCTGGTGACGGATGGTGCCTCGCGGGTCCTTTGCCGGCACCACCACGCTTGGCGGCCAGATACCGTCGGCGACCGTCTCGCGGCGGATGCGGGCGCGTTCGTTGAGATCGGCGTAGGGCCAAAGGTGAACGAGTTTGTGCATTCCGCCGAGTTCGCTATAGAGGAGCGCCGCGCATCGCGAGCGCTCCTGGCGCGCCGGCAGGGCCGCCTTCCACGAAGCGACCAGGTCGTCATACGTGCCCGGAATAATGTCGTAGATCCGCATCTCATAGACCGCGCCGAACTCGCCGGCCTCGACGGGCGGCGAAAACGGGAACGGCGCATAAATCTCGGATGTCGCGCCGACGACGAGGTCCATGAGATCATCAGGCCATTCGCCGTCTTTCCCGGCGGCGGCAACGATCCGTTCCCGCTTGCCGTGGGATTCATAAGGCCAGATTTGAATCACCTGATTGAGGGCGCCGATATCGGTGAACCAACAGCCGATCAACTCCGAGTGGTTGCGCCGGTGCGCCGCATAGACCGGCTCGTAGAGCTCGAGAAATTTGGGCGCCTGGTTGGGTTTGACCGTGTAGGTGACGATTTCATAAATCAATGCTGCCTCCCCGTTTCCGTCATGATGGTGGATGGCCCTCCGCTCGGCAAGATCAAGCCGCCCGATGCCGCCCGATGCCGTGGGGTGGTTGTGCGGGCGGCATCGGTTTTCTATGGTGCCCGCCGTTTTAATTGATTTCATTTCGGGAAATTCATCAGGAGGCAAACGTGGCCACAATTCCGGCGGCACTTCACGAATACATCAATACGGCTTTTCCAACGAATGTGTGTCTGACCGGCGTCGTCCTGGATGACGGCTTCGCCCAGATCAGTCCGCGGGGCAGCATGCAGGTCTTCGACGGCCAAACCCTTGCCTATTGGGCGCGGGGCGGCGGCAAGTCGGCCGAAGCAATAACCGACGGCACCAAGATCACCGTCTATTACCGCAACCCCGAACTGGGCGGCCGCGGCGGCGGCAACGGCATGCTCCCGGCCGGCGGCATTGCACGGTTTTACGGTGCCGCAGAGATCCACAAGGAAGGCGACGCTTACGAGCAGGTCTGGAACAACATGGTCCAGCAGGAACGGGACAACGATGCCGACAAGGGCGGCTACGCGGTTTTGATCCGGCTCGAAAAGGTGCTGGACCTCAGAGGGCAGGACCTGCCCGCCGAGTTGGCGCCCAAGAGCTGACCCGCCATATGGGGGCCACCGGCCGCCTGCCAGCCGGATAAACGGAGCGCGGGCACCCTAAGCGGCGGGCGCGGCGGCCCGCTCCACGTTCGGATATACGACGGCCAGCGTCACGGCGCGCGCGGCCATGAAGATGGTGAAGGCGAGCCAGAGTCCGTGGTTGCCGAGCACGGGCTGCAGGGCGAATACAGCGGCGAGGTAGATTGCCAGTGAAATGATCATGCCGTTCCGCATTTCGGCGGTCCGGGTGGCGCCGATGAATACCCCGTCCAGCGTAAACGACCAGACCGAGATGATCGGCGATATGATGACCCAGATCAGGAACTCGCCGGACAGCGTCCTGACCGCCTCCAAATCCGTCAGCCAGCCGATAATCACCGGCCCGACGGCGGCATAGACCAGCGTATATGCGGCCGCGATGACGGCGGCCCAAAGCCCGCAGATTTTCACCGCCAGCCGCAGGGTGCGCCGGTCCCTGGCGCCGACCGCTCCGCCGACCAAAGCCTCGGCGGCATGGGCGAATCCGTCGAGCCCGAAGGACAGGAATTGCTGGAACTGGATCAGGACGGCGTTGGCGGCCAGGGTGTTGTCGCCCAGTTTGGCGCCCCGCGCGGTGAAGAACGCAAAGGCGAACATCAAACACGCCGTTCGGATAAAGATGTCCCGGTTGACGGCGACCAGTTGCCGGATTTTGTCGGCGTCCCGGAGGTTCATTCCCTGCCAGGAGCCCGGGATGCGCCGAAGCTCCCGCCGCACCATGAGGACGCCCACCGCCAGCGCTGTGAATTCGGCGATCACGGTCGCGGCGGCGACCCCGGCGACATCCCATCCGAGCCCCAATACGAACCAGAGATCCAATATGATATTCAGTCCGTTCATGAACACCTGAAGGATCATCACGGCCCGGGTGTTCTGGACGCCGATGAACCAGCCGACGATCACATAGTTCACCAGGACCGCCGGGGCGCTCCAGATGCGGATGAAGAAATAGGTTTCGGCGAGGCCCTCGACTTGGTCGCTGGCCTCGAAGAGGGTTAGCCCGATCTGCGCGATCGGCCATTGGAGCAGCAGCAGCGCGGCGCCGAGCCCCACGCCCAGCAGGCCGGCCCGCGCCAATACGGCGCGAATTTCCAATCCGTTCCTGGCGCCAAATGCCTGGGCGGCCAGACCCGCCGTGCCCATGCGCAAGAACCCGAAGCCCCAGAAAATGAAATGCACGATGGTGGCGCCGACGGCCACCGCGCCGAGGTAGAACGCGTCGGGCAGGTGCCCCATCACCGCCGTATCCACCGCACCCAGCAGCGGGACCGACAGGTTCGCGAACATGATGGGGACGGTGAGCTGCCAGACCCGGCGATTGAGGGCGCGCGCGTCCATCGGTTCGGAGCCTGAGGTCGGGTTGCTCATCCACGCACCTTACGGCGTGACGTTGGGATGTCGAGCCGCCGATTGGGGTTGGCCGGTCCCGGCGGTCCGACTAACCTATGGGCCTCGCCGAACCGGGAGGAGGTCACGTTGCCGGGCAAACACTGCATCCAGGAGGACGCGCCGCGCGAACCCGGCGAGGCCATCGCCGGATGGTCGGCCCGCCTGAACCCATGACCCAAGCCGCCACCCGCGCCGATGCCGAACGGCTGGATGCCGGCGACCCGCTCCGCCGGTTCAAGGACGCGTTCGACCTGCCGGACGGCGTGATCTATCTCGACGGCAACTCCCTCGGTCCGCTTCCCAAGGCGACGCCCGCGCGCCTGGAGGAAGTGGCGCGAACGGAATGGGGCGGCGATCTGATCAAATCCTGGAACAAGCATGGCTGGATGGACTACGCAAACCGGCTCGGCGACAAGATCGCCGGGTTGATCGGCGCGGGTGAGGGAGAGGTGGTGGTTGCCGACAGCACCTCGGTCAATCTCTACAAGGTCCTTTCGGCGGCGCTCCGGATGCGTCCGGGACGGACGAAGATCGTTTCCGAGATCGGCAATTTCCCCACAGACCTTTACATCGCTCAAGGGTTGACCGGCACGGATTCCGGCCACGCACTCCACATGGCCGAAAAGGCCGGCATCGTCCAGGCCATCGACGGCGATACCGCCGTCGTCAGCCTGACCCAGGTGGATTACCGGACGGGCGAGATGCACGACATGGCCGCGATCACGGAGGCCGCCCATGCGGCGGGCGCGATCATGGTTTGGGACCTGTCGCACAGCGCGGGCGCGGTTCCGGTCGACCTCAATGCCGCGAACGCCGATATGGCCGTGGGATGCGGCTACAAGTACCTCAATGGCGGTCCCGGCGCGCCGGCATTCCTGTTTGTCGCCGAGCGCCACCAGAATTCCTTTGAACAGCCGCTTTCCGGCTGGATCGGCCACGCGAGGCCGTTCGATTTTCTGCCGGATTACGAGCCGGCGGACGGCGTCAGCCGCTATCTCTGCGGAACGCCGGGGATCATCGCCATGGCCGCCCTCGAAGTGGGCGTCGACCTGATGGTCGAGGCCGACATGGGCGCGATCCGCAGGAAATCCATACAACTCTCCGAGTTGTTTATCGAGCGGGTGGAGGCGACGTGCGGCGAATTCGGTCTGGAGCTCATATCGCCCCGGTCTCCGGAAATCAGAGGCAGCCAGGCGGGTTTCGCCCATCCGAACGGCTATCCGGTCATGCAGGCATTGATCGAGCGCGGCGTCATCGGGGACTTCCGGGCGCCCGATATCCTGCGCTTCGGGTTCACGCCGCTCTATCTCGGTTTCGCCGACGTCTGGGATGCGGTCGAGATCCTGCGCGACGTGCTGGCCTCGGGAGTCTGGACCGAGGAGAAATACAGCCGGCGCGGCATGGTGACCTAGGGTTCGGACTCGATCAGGGGATTCCCGTTTTTGCCCCCCCCTCCCTGGCCCTCCCCCTCGATGGGGGGAGGGAATGGTTGGATCGGATCACCTCCCCCCTGGAGGGGGAGGTCGAGACGGCCGGCAGTCAGCCGGGCGTCGAGGGTGGGGGGGATATTGAATTTCCCGCCTCACCCGGCGCCGTCCGCATCGCAGCAACACGCGCAGCGCGGTTTTCCTGGGCGGGCGGGGAAAGTTACAGCTCGGTCCGAACCTGCCAGAGTTCGGGGAAGAAGTAGAAATCGAGGGCGTGCTTCAGGTAGCCGACGCCCGCGGTGCCGCCGGTGCCGGTCTTGAATCCGATGATCCGTTCGACGGTCTTCATATGCCGGAAACGCCATTGCTGAAACCAATCTTCGAGATCCACCAGTTTTTCGGCCAGCTCATACTCTTCCCAATGTTCCTCGGGCGCCCGGTAGATCTCCATCCACACCCGCTGAACGCTCTCGTCGGCGGCATAGGGCTTCCGCCAGTCCCGCTCGAGGCACGACGGGTCGATCTCGAAGCCCCGGCGATGGAGGAGGGCGATGACCTCGTCGTAGAGCGAGGGGCTGTTCAGGACGCTTTCGAGGCCGCCCAGGATTTCCGGATCGTGGCGGTGGGGCTCGATCATCTTCGCGTGGCGGTTCCCGAGCAGGAACTCGATGGTCCGGTATTGATGGGACTGAAACCCCGACGAATGGCCGAGTTCGTCCCGGAAGGTCAAATACTCCGTCGGCGTCAAGGTGGACAGGACATCCCATTGCTGGATGAGTTGCGCCTGAATCCGCGAAACCCGGGCCAGCATCTTGAAGGCGGGTTGCGGCTCGTCCCGGCGAATTTGCTCCATTGCCGCGCCCAGCTCATGGATGACCAGTTTCATCCATAGCTCGGCGGTCTGATGGATGATGATGAACAGCATCTCGTCGTGGCGCGTGGTGAGCGCGTTCTGGGCGCCGAGCAGCTTGGGCAGGTCGAGGTAATCGCCATAGCTCATATCCTCGCTGAAATCGGTATGGGCGCCCTCGGCGATTTGCGCCTGGTCGCGGTCGTCCTCGGTCATGACATCACCCGTTCAGTGAACCATTGGCGGCCGCCGGCGTTCGGCCCGCCCCGTTCGATTTGTCGGCGGCGTTCCCCGGAACGGTCATCCGCCATCGGGCTTGACCTCCGCGAAGGACGCTGCGATCCGCATCACCTTCCACCCAATTCCCTGGCGCCGCAGCCGAATGTCCATGGGTACGCCGTCGTGTTTCAGGTTCAGCCGGAATTCAAACAATCCGGTGAAGAAAGCATAACCGGTTTTTTCGAAAATTCCCGGAACATTAGGCAGCTCGAATTTCGCGGCCGCCGGGCCGCCGGCCGCCGCCGGGGAAGGCTTGGGCACGCATTTGGCGGCGATGGCCCCGGCATCTCCCAATCCCACGTTTCGGCCGATGCACTCAAGAATCTGCGGCCGGTTGAACAGAAGAACAAGGGCGTCGGGCGTGGCGAGGCGCTCCGCGAGCGGCCGGCCGATATTGCTGTTTTCGAAAGACACGCTGACGCCGAGCCACCCGCCGGCAATAGACATCCGCCGTGAAGCCTGCCGGCGGAGAAACCGGATGACGTCGAGTTCGAATCCTTCCCTGACCGAGGGCCAGTCGACCATGCGTTCCACCACAGAACGGTCTTCCGCCTTCAACGCCAGCCACAATCGGGTCAGCGTGCCATATGGCCAAACCAGGTACAGCAGGGCGAAAAAGACGATAAGCCCGATAAGGATGCGATTGAGCCGGCTGCCCGGAATTCGTGATGGGGCCATTACCGGTCCTCACCCGTGGATATGCGCCGCCATCCGGCGGCGCAGGTCGCGGTCCGGCATCTCTCCCATGCCGGCGCGCAGGTTCTCGCGCATATGATCCGGGTTGCCGGTGGCGGGTATCACGCAGGTGATTGCCGGATCGGCCAGCAGGTATTTGAGGAAATACTCGGACCAGCTCCGGCATCCGATCTCGGCCGCGAAGCCGGGCAGCGGGCCCCGGGCGCGATGAAGCAGGCCTCCCTGCTCCAGCGGCCGGTTCACCATCGTCGCCACGCCCAGGTCGGCGCATTGCGCGAGGAAGCCGTTTTCGGCCTCGCGGTCGACGATGGAATAGGGGAACTGAACGAAATCGATCCCGCCCTGTTTCAAGTACCCCATCAGCTCTCCCAATGCCGAGGAGGTGTAGTGGGTGATCCCGATATAGCGGATGCGGCCTTCCGCTTTCCAGCCGCGCAGGGTGTCCAGGTGATCGTCGCAGCCGACCAGATTGTGCACCTGCATGAGTTCGATGCTGCCGGTCCGAAGCTTCGCGAGCGAGCCGGTCATCTTGCGGATTCCCTTCTCCTTGCCCCGGGTCCAGACCTTCGTGGCGATCCATGACTTCCGGCGGGCGTCCATTTGCTCGAGCAGTTCCCCGACCACGCTCTCCGCCCTGCCGTACATGGGCGACGAATCGATAACCGATCCGCCGGCGCCGAACAGAAGGCCGAGCACCTCCGTCAGGTTTATCCGCTTTTGCGGGGAGAGGCGGGTGTCGAAGGATCGGTACGTGCCGAGCCCGACGGCGCCGATTTCCTCGCCCGAGGACGGGATGGGGCGGGTCAGCATCCGTTCACCGGGCATATGCCCCGCCTTTCCGATGGGGAAACCGGCCGTCCGCTACGCCGACAGCGCGGATCACCTTTTTCTGGCCCGAGGCTTCGAGATGGCCGATAAACGCCGGGGTTAGTCGTACGGGAGCGGTGACATTCGCCCTCATCATGCTTTGCCGATGGGTATAGTCGATATGGCCGATTCCTCGGCCCCAGCCGGTAATCGATACTGTCGGCATGGAAGCGCAACCTGTGGACCAACTATTGGATCGGGTATTCTAGGCCGATGACGGGAGTGTGGGGAGAGAGATTGCGCCGCGGATTCCGGCGGCCGCCCGGCGAGATCGTTCGCCGTTTGGGCTACGAATGGTCGGCGCAGGCGGAACGCTGGCGCAGGCCGCCCGCGGCGGACGCCGATGGGGAGCGGTTCGCTCGGTTGTTCGGCGAGGCCAGCCTCGCCGATCTGGTGGAACGGGTTGCCCAAACCCCCCATGCCGCCTGGACCGGCTGGATCGATCCCGCGGACTACGAGAGGTCCTGTCCCGGCGACGGGGCGCGAATCCGGGAATTGGCCGCCCGGGCCCGCCGCCATGAGGTCAATCTTCTGGGCTCGGGGCCGGTCGAGTTCGGCGGGCAAATCGACTGGCAGCGGGACATCAGAAACGATGTTGTTTGGCCGGTCGGCTTCTTTCGGGACATGGACATTCTGGACCGGGGCCGCGTCTCCGATATCAAGCTGCCGTGGGAGCTTTCGCGGCTGCAATGGCTGATCCCCGCCGGCCAGTCCTACCTTCTGGGCGGAGACGACGAGGACGCCGCCGCCGTCCGGGCGGTGATCGAGGATTGGATCCGGGAAAATCCCTACGCCCGGGGCGCCAACTGGGCCTCGACCATGGAAGCCGCCATGCGGATTTTCACCTGGAGCTGGTTCTTCCACGTCTTCAAGGGCTCAGCCCCCTGGTGCGATGACGAATACCGGTTGAGGTTCCTCTGCGCCCTCTACCAGCACGCCGTGTTCGTCGAGCGCCACCTCGAAATCTTCGGCGGCGACGGAAATCACCTGACGGCGGATGCGGCGGCGCTGTGCGTGGCCGGCGGGTTTTTCGGCGGCGCCCCGGGCGACCGGTGGATGGCGCGGGGGTGGGAGATCCTGCTTCGGCTCTTGCCGGTTCAGGTGCCCGGGGACGGCGTCTGTTTCGAAGCATCCGCCCTCTATCACCGTTTGACGGCGGAACTCTATTTCATCGCCGTCCGGACCCGGGCGCGCCTGGGCCTGGAGGTTCCGGACCGGGTCCACGAGCGCGTCCGACTGATGGGTCGGTTCACCGCCGCATGCTCCGGGCCCGATGACCGGGTGCCGGCATGGGGGGACGGGGATGACGGCCGGGTCCTGCCGTTCGGCGGGCAGGCGGTTCTCGATCACTCGTACCTGCCGGCATTGGTGGGCGCCGGGGGCCGGCCGAGCGCTCCGGCCCATCCGGAACTCCTTTGGTGGAACGGCCCGGATGCGGGCGGCGGCGATCCCGATGGGCTGCCGGCCGCCGGGTCCGCCATATTCGAGCCGTCCGGGATCGTCGTCCTCAAGGGGGAACGGGACCTGCTCTTTGCCGACGCGGGGCCGGTGGGATTTCTCGGCCGCGGCGGGCACGGCCACAATGATTGCCTGTCCATCGAGCTTTGCCTCGACGGGTCGCGCCTTGTGAGCGACTCCGGCTCGTTCGTCTATACGGAATCGCCGGAGCTCCGGGACCGGTTCCGAAGCACCGGCGCCCACAGCACCCCGCAGATCGACGGCCGGGAGCAGAACCGGTTTGTCCCGGGCGAGCCGTTTCGGCTCGAAGACGACGTATCGCCCTCCATCGGCGGCTGGGCCCCGGGCGGGATCGTGGATTCGGTTAAGCTCCGGCTGGACGGATACGGGGCATCGGACGCGGGTATCTCGATGGAACGGGCGCTTGTCCTCGACAAGCAGCGGCATCGGGCGCTGGTGCGCGATTCCTTCTCCGGGACCGGCGAGCGTCATTTTCGCATTCCCTTTCACCTGGCCCCGGGCCTCGCGGTCAGGTCTATGGACGACGGCCGGTGGCGGATCGAAGATGGAGACCGGGTCTTTACCGCCGCCTGCCTGGAGAGCGGCCATTGGGCGGGCCGGCTGGAGGAGGGAGACCATTCGCCGTCCTACGGCGTTCGCGTCAAGCGCCCGGTCCTGGTCTTCGAACGGCGGGGCGGCCCGCAAACCTGCACCGTCATATTTTCGGCCGGCGACGTTCCGGTTGACGACCTGACCGCGTGGGCGGCGGCGGTCGGTGAGGGTTCTTAAACGCTGACCCTCAGCTCTCCGTTTCGGGTCCGGCGAGGACGCGCCGCGCCTCGGCGGGTTCCGTCGGCTCCAGCCCGTGCCGTTCACAAAAGCCGAGCAGGTCCGGTTCGTGCCCGAGGATGAAATCCAGCACCCCGACGAGAAACGCCGGGTCGGCGATGCCGTCGCGAATCTGGTCCGGGCTGCTGCCGGTAAGCGACATGAAGCGATCCCTCAAGGCGTCCTCCGAGACGACGAAGGCCGCCGCCCAAAGGCCGATGGTTTCCCCTCTCTCGAGCGCCATCATTCGTTCGTCCCGCCGCTCCTAGTTGGTATCGAAGATCGAGCCGCCCCATCGCCGCCGCCACAGGCGTTCGCCGATGTCGCATCCCCGCTTATACACGTATCCCTGGTTCAGCCTGATCTGCGCGCGGTGAAAGAGAGCATGTGACTTGCCGCCATCGGCCGGCGGCGCGGCGCCGGCGATCTCGAAGATCAGTTTCCGGCGGATGGCGCGGGCGAAATCGGGGAAATCCTTGGCGACGACGAGAAATGCGTTCGGACCGCCGATGACGCAGCCGCGATAATAGTCGTCCAAGTCTCTCAGGTTGAACTGGCTGCCGAAGCCGCCGCGCTGATTGATGATCGGAAGGCCGTTGATGGTGATCCGCTTCTTGATCGCCGCATCCCGGGCCTGGGTGACCAGCAGGCCGTCGTTGTTCGGGCCGTCGCCGGCGACATCGATGACCCGGCGCAGACCTTCATACCGGTTTTCCTCGAGCAGCCTGACCGCGAAGGCGATGCCGTCGCTGATCGAGGTCCGCCGGCCGAAGTTGAGCTCCGCCGAAGTCAGTTGGGCCGCGAAGGCCTCGGCCGCGGCCGGCCCGTCGATGACGGTCCAGTCGATGACCAGCAGGGTCGCCCCGTGGTTCGAGTAATCGATATAGGCGACGGCGATCTTCTTGCGGTATCCGCCCTGGATGGCCTCGATGACCGCGGGGTTGCGGATGGCCGCGGCAATGCCTTCCCGCTGCAGGCGGGCCTCCATCACGTCGATGCTGCGGGACACGTCGGTCGCGAGCACCAGTTCAAGATCGACGGGTTCGGCGCGAAGGGGCGGGACCAGCCCGATGAACAGGATCAGCAGCGCGAGGATCGGCGGCGTCAGGCGGCGAGATAGCCCGGACATGCCGCTCATCCGTGATGCCGCCGCGCCGTCCGGCATGTGGCCGTCGTCGGCGCGGGCGCCGCCTCGGTGCTGCGATCCCGCTGCCGGAACCCTGGTATCTGGTCCAGCATGGATAAATCCCGCTCGCCGCATGCCAAATGCCCACCACACGGATATCTGGCGCGAGTCTACACCGGCCCAAGGGCGCCGAGGCAAAATTTTGTTGGCGTCCCCGCGATCATTCGCCGGATTATTCGCCAGTCGGCACGGCATGTTTCCCGCTCCGCCGCGCCGGGGACAAGCCGAATGCATCGGCCAAGAGTTCATACGACCGGCGCCGGGCCCCGGGGTCGTGGGTGATGGTCAGGACCATGATTTCATTCGTGCCGTAGGTCTCCGCCATGCCGGTCAAAATATCGCGGCATTGATCGGGGTCCCCGTAAAGGCTTCGCGACCGGTTGGCCGCGATAAACCGGATTTCCCTGTCGGTATAGCCGAAGTCTTCCGCTTCCTCGGGCGAGGGAAACGGCATGAATCCGCCCCGGGTCCGTTGGACCAGGCTGAGGTCGCGGCTCTTCGCCAGCCGGGCCGCCTCGGCCTCGGTCTCGGCGCAGATGACGAACACGGCAAGGATCGTCCGCGGTGTGCGAACCAGTTCCGACGGCCTGAAATGCTGCCGGAATCCGCGAATTATGGGCTCGCCGCCCTCGGGCGTGATGAACTGGGCAAACGCGAAATTCAGCCCGAATTGCGCCGCCAACAGGGCGCTTTGGTCGCTCGAGCCGAGGAGCCACAAATCCGGAAGCGTCGATGTCTTCGGGCTGACGTCGATTGCAGAGAAGGCCTCGGTCGGCGGCGGGGCATCGGACAGGAACGCCATCATATCGGCGACGCGTGCCGGGAAGTACTCGACGCCGATTGCCGATCCGTAGGCCAATGCCGCGGCGGTGATCTGATCCGAGCCCGGCGCGCGTCCGATGCCCAGGTCGATGCGTCCCGGATAAAGGGCCTCCAAGACCCGGAAGGTTTCCGCCACCTTCAGCGGGCTGTAGTGACTCAACATGACGCCGCCGGTGCCGACGCGAATATTCTCCGTTTCACCGGCGATACGGGTGACCAGGATTTCCGGCGCGGGACCCGCCAACGAGGCCGTGGCATGGTGTTCGGCCAGCCAGTAACGGGTGTATCCGAACTCGTCGGCGCGCCGTGCGAGCTCGAGCGTTTCGTGAAGCGTCTCCACCCCGGTTCCGCCGGTCCGAATGGGCGATTGATCCAGGATGCTGAGAGCGATGGTTGGCGGGGCCGACATGCGTGGGAAGTATAGCCGCCGATTCCCCGATGACGAGGGCGGGATGGGGGCCGGTTGCGCAGTTCGCCGGGGACCGTTATAGACATGGGATGCCGCGCTATTTCAAACCGGCTGCGTTGCTCCTGTTTCTCGTGGTTCTCGCCGCCTGCGACCGGGAGGCGTACATCTTCACCCCGAACGAATTCGACCGCTCGCGCCCTGGGTTCGGGCGTGAATTGAAGGATCGTTCGGAGCTGCAGATCTGCTACAGCAAACAGATAACGACGCAAGAAGCTCTGCTCGGCATGGCGGCCAAGGAATGCGGCCGGTTTGGAAAACAGGCCGTTTTCAGCCATGACGAGTCCCTGGAGTGCCCGTTGATGACGCCGACGCGGGCTCATTTCCGGTGCGTCGCTTCCCCGGCGACGCCGTCACGCTGACCGATTTCCGATAACGTATTGATGTGATAGGTTTTTTTTTAAGGCTCGCGAGGCAGGTGCTTCAGGGTGCGGAGAGTGACGACAGTGATGCAAGTCCTTGTGGCGGCCATCGCGGTCTATGGGCTGCTGGTCGGGGCGCTTTATCTCGGCCAGCGGAACCTGATCTATTTTCCGAGTTCGGCGCATCTCGATCCCGGGTCCTTCGGCGTTCCCGAGTTCGAGGCCGTGTGCCTCGAGACCGCCGACGGGCTGCCGCTCACCGCTTGGTGGCGCCCGCCGCAAGACGGCAACTGGACCCTGATTCTCTTCCACGGCAATGCCGGTCACATCGGTCATCGGGCAAGCAAGGTCGCGCCGTTTCTGCGTGAGGGGAGGGGCGTCCTTCTGGTCGAATATCGCGGATACGGGCCCAATCCGGGATATCCGACGGAGCAGGGACTGTACGCCGACGCCGACGCCGCCATGTCGTTTGTTTCGCGGCAGGGAATCGAGCCACGGCGCATCGTCCTCTACGGCGAATCCCTGGGCACGGGTGTCGCCGTGGAGACCGCGGTCCGCCATCCCGTCGGCGCCTTGGTCCTCGAGGCGCCCTTCACCTCGATCCCGGATATGGCCCAGTTTCGGCTGCCGTTCGTCCCGGCCCGGCGGCTGGTCAAGGACCGGTTCGACTCGGCGTCGAAGATCGGCGACCTGAGGGTCCCCGTCATGGTCATCCACGGCGGCCGCGACAGGACGATCCCGATCCGCTTCGGCCGGCGCTTGTTCGATCTGATCTCGGCGGAGAAGGAGTTCGTCCATTTGCCGGCGGCCGGTCACAACGATCTGTTCGATTTCGGCGCACGGGAGCGCGCAGCCGATTTTGTCGACCGGGTCATCGGGAGCGGCGGCGAAATGCCGGGCTCGCCGCCGGCGACGAACTGACGCCGGTCGTCATGCCCCGCCTCCGTGCGGGGGCATCCAGGAAATAAGAATCTCACCACAGAGGCACAGAGTTCACAGAGGAGAAATGACTAACTCCTCACTGTCTCACCGTCTCTGTGGTTCAAGAATTGAAAATCTGGATACCCCGGACTTGCGCCGGGGTATGACGAAATAGGGGGCTCTAACAACACGCGTCATGCCCCGGCTCGTCCGGGGCATCCAGGATATTCCCCCTCACCCAGCTCCGTCCCTGGCTCGAATTCAGGCCGCGGAGTCGCTCTTTTCGGCCAATGACGCCAGGCGTTCCGGGGTGTCCACATCGAACAACACGCCATCGTCCTCGATGATCACTTCGTGGACCTTGTCGGCGTGGTCCTCCAGCAGGTGGCGGGCGCCGACATCGCCGCCCAGATGGAGCATTTCACCGAAAAACTGCGCCCCCCAGAGTACGGGGTTGCCGCGCTTCCGGCCGTGAACCGGCACGCAGATGGCGCGGCCTTCCACGGGATCGAACGCCCGTATGAGGTCCCTGATGTGCCCGGCGGTGACCAGCGGCATGTCGCCGAGGCAGATGACCGCCGCCGCAATGCCGTCCGGCAGCGCCGATAGCCCGCTCTTCAACGACGTGCTCATGCCGCTCGCATGGTCCGGGTTGCGCACCAGCGTCACCGGCAGACCGTCCAGGGCCGCACCGACCTTCTCCGGTTCATGGCCGGTTACGACGATCACATCCTTGCCGACGGCGTCCAGGACCGTTTCCACGACCCGCCGGACCATCGGTGCGCCGTCCACGTCGGCCAGGAGCTTGTTGGCCGGACCCATGCGGCGGGATGCGCCCGCGGCGAGCACGATTGCCGCCGTCCGGGTCTCCGGCGACGATGCCGCGGCGGAGGCCTCGGCGAGGTCGCGTTGCTGGCCGCGTTCGCTGATTTCCTTGAGCAGGCCGCCCGCGCCCATTCGCATGATGTCGGTGCCGGTTACCGGGAGATCGGCGAGAGCGCGCCATAGCACCCAGTCGAACCCGTTCAGTTTGGGGGAACGCGCGCAGCCGGGCATCCCGATGACCGGCGCGTCGTCCCAATGGCCGACAAACAATAAATTCCCCGGATCGACGGGCATGCCGAAATGCTCGATCGTGCCGCCGGCCTCGACGACGGCGCCCGGGGCCACGTCTTCCCGGTCGACGGTCGCCGAGGCCCCGAAGATCAGGAACAAATCGGCACCGTCGCGTTTCAATTCGTACAGCGATCTGGTTACCTCGCCGTGATCGTGGCCGCACCTGATCTCGCGGAAAATGTGACTCCCGAAATCGGCCACCCGGGCTTTGGTGATTTCCAGCGTCTTGTCGAGAACGCTCTCCTTCAGTCCGGGGAGCCGCGTCTGGATGAGGCCAATCTTCTTGTTGCCGAACGGGCTCACCCCGATCAGTTGATCGGCGTCGTTGGCGACGGCGAGAACCGTGTCCAGGACCGGCCGCCTGACGGCGAAGGGAATGATCTTGATGGTCGCGACCATCTGGCCGGGTGCGACCACGTCGAAGGGTTCGAGCGTCGCCACCGTGACCGCTTCGTCGATCAGGTTCAGGCGGTCGAGTTTTTCCCGATCCACGGCCAGCACGCCATGTTCTTCGGCAATCAGGTTGCAGCGGCCGGTGAAGGCGTCACCGGCCCGCAGGTTTCGTCCCGCCGCCAGCGCCGCGCAGACGGCCGCCGCCGCCTCATCCTCGGGAACGTCGTCGGCATCGAGTCTGGCGACGATGACCGATTCGATTCCGGCCTCTTGCAGGAGCGCGACATCCTCGTCGCTCAGCAACTGGCCTTTCTTGAGCTTGCGCCCGGGCAGCTTTGCCGAATGAGCGAGGAAGGCGCCTGCCGCCTCGCCGACCGGGATGGGTCCGAATTTCATCAGACGCCGGTCTTGCCGTGCTTGGCGGCGACGATCTCGGAGAGGATCGAAACGGCAATCTCGGAGGGTGATTTGGATCCGATATCCAACCCGATGGGGGCGTGGATGCGGTCGATGTCCCCGTCGGTGAACCCGGCTTCCCTGAGCCGCTCCACGCGGGCGGCGTGGGTGCGTTTGCTGCCCAGCGCGCCGATATAGAAGGCATCCGATTTCAGCGCCCGGTCGAGGGCGGGATCATCCAGCTTCGGATCGTGGGTCAGGGTGACGATCGCGGTCCGGCCGTCCGGCTTGATTTCATCCATTGCGTCGTCGGGCCATTCGTCGTTCAGGCTGACCTCCGGGAACCGGTCTACGGTTGCGAACGATCCGCGGGGGTCGACCACCGTTACGTCGAATCCGGCCAGGGCGGCCATCGGCACCAGTGACTGGGCGATATGGACCGCGCCGACGCACACCATCCTGAGCGGCGTGTTGAACACCCGGACGAACAGGTTCCGGCCGCCGTCCTCGATGACCCGGCTGACGTCCGAGCGCAGCGCCTGACGTACCTCGGAGACCACGCCGTCGGGCAATGCCAGGCCGCCCTCGACGCCGCCGGGACGGACCAGGCTGCGTTCGCCGGTTTCGATATCGGTGACCGTGGCCACGGGGCGGTCGGAGATCAGCCGCTCCAGCATCTCCCGGTCGGCTTCCTTCTCCACCAGTACCTTGATGTCGCCGCCGCAGGCGAGGCCGACTTCCCAAGCCTGTTCGTTGGTGACCCCGAATTCCAGGGTGCGCGGCTTGCCGTCCTCGATGGATTGCAGGGCCTCTCCGACCACCGCGCCTTCGATGCAGCCGCCCGACACGGAGCCCACGAAGGCGCCGTCGCCGTCGACCGCCAACTGGCTGCCGACCGGACGCGGCGACGAGCCCCAGGTCCCGATGACCGTCGCCATGGCGACGGTCTTGCCGGACTCGAGCCAGTCGGTTGCCTGTTCCAGTACTTCGTCGGCTTCGCCCATCGCTTCCTCGCGATTATGACATCCGACCTAATTTAGGCAGCCAATGCCCGTTTCGCCATAACCGTTACCAGGTGCGCGCGGTATTCGGCGCTGGCGTGGATGTCCTCGTTGAGGCCGTCGGCGGATACCTTGATGCCGGCGACCGCGTCCGGGGACCAGTCGGCGTTGAGCGCCTCTTCCATTTCCGGCACCCGGTAAACGCAGGCGCCGGCGCCGGTCACCGCCACCCGGGCGCCGTCCGAGGTCTTGGCGACGAACACCCCGACGATCGGATAACGGGAGGCCGGGTTGGGGAAATGCATATAGCCGGCGGCCTCGGGAACCGGGAACGAAACCCCGGTGATCAGCTCGCCCTCGTCGAGCGCGGTCGTGAACATGCCCTCGAAGAAGTCGTCCGCGGCGATCGTCCGCCGGTCGGTGTGTATGGCCGCGTTGAGCGCCAGCACGGCGGATGGATAGCTGGCCGCCGGGTCGTTGTTGGCCAGCGAGCCGCCGAGGGTGCCGCGATTCCGCACCATGGGATCGCCGATGGTGCCGGCAAGATGGGCGAGGGCGGGAATCCTCGACTTGACCAGATCGGACGTGTTGACGTCGTGATGAACGGTCATGGCTTTGACGACAATATTGCCGCTGTCCTCGGAAATGCCGCGAAGATCGTCCAGGTCGCCGAGGTCGATTAGGTCGGACGGCTGGTCGAGGCGCTGCTTGAGCACCGGCAGCAGGGTCATGCCGCCGGCCAAGTAGCGCGCATCGTCGGCGCCGCCGAACTTGGATTTGGCGTCGTCGGCCGACGCCGCTCTGTGATACTCGAAATCGTACATGGTGTTCCCCTAGCCCCGCATCGTCTCTTGTGCGGCCAGAATGGCTTCGACGATGTTGTGGTATCCGGTGCAGCGGCAGAAATTCCCCTCGAGGCCGTGCCGGACTTCCTTTTCGCTCATGTTCGGATTGTCGTTCACCAGGCCGATGGCGCTCATCACCATGCCCGGCGTGCAGAACCCGCATTGCAGGGCGTGATGTTCGCGGAAGGCCTCCTGCATGGGATGCAGCGTGTCGCCGTCGGCCAGCCCTTCGATGGTGAGGACATCGGAGCCGTCCACATGCGCCGCGAGCAGCGTGCAGGATTTCATGGCGCGGCCGTCCACATGCACCGCGCAGGCGCCGCATTGGGTGGTGTCACAGCCGACGTGCGTCCCGGTCAGGCCGAGATGCTCCCGCAGGAACTGGACGAGGAGCGTCCGGCCCTCGACTTCCCCCGTGACCTCCTTGCCGTTGACGGTCATCTTTATGCTGTACGAAGACATCCGAGCCTCATCTCCCTTGATCTGGTGCCGAGCCGGCGCAACGTCCCGGCATGCTTGGCGCGTATATTTGCAGAACGCCCGGGGCCGGGCAAATTTTTTTAGGTCCCCGTCCGCAACGCGGATTTGGGGCGTCGGGCGGATTGCCGGGGCTCCCGTCGAGGGTTTCCAGCCCGTTCCGAAGTTCGGTTTTGTTCCGGAGGTGCCCATGGGATGGGATCGGCGTCCCGCCGCCGCCGCCGGCCCAGCCTCTACAGGTAAAAGGCGGTCAGGAAGATCGCCAAGACCACGGTGATCACCAGCGTCGCCTGACCGATCTCCTGGGTCCGGGCCAGCAGCCCCTTCGGCCCGTGATAGTGGAAGACGGCGTCGATGACCCGGTTCAGCATGCCGCCGAAATCCGCATAGATGGTCTTGAGCGCGTTGCTGGTCCGCTCGGCGAGGAAAACCGTCCAATCGCGCCCCAGCCGCCGGTAGACCCAGTCGAAGTCCAAAACGGTCGAGCGCAGCTCCTTCGGATAAAGGCCGGTACGCTGAAGGACGGCGAAGGCCAGCGCCGAGAACATCAGCAGCTGCAAATCGCTGACGACGTGGTCGGTGGTGTACGGCACATAGGTGACCGGGAACGGCAGCATGGCGTAAAGGGGATCGGGATAGACGCCGATGCCGACGCAGAGCGCGGCGGCAATCCCCATGGCGACCAGCATGTTGGGCGGCGCTTCCCCGGGCCGCTTGCCGGAATCGTGGGCGAAGAAGGCGAAGTACGGAATCTTGATGCCCGAATGGTAGAACACGGCGGCTGACGAGAACAGGAGGACGAGGTAGGGAACGAGATGCCCCTCGGCGGCGGCCGCGGTCAGGATCATAGTCTTGGTGACGAACCCCGAGAACAGCGGAAAGGCCGAGGCCGCCGCCGCGCCGACGACGCAGAACCCGGTCGTCCAGGGCATGGTCCGGTAGAGCCCGCCGAGCTCCGATCCCTTGGCGGTCCCCGTCCGGTGAAGCACCGCCCCCATGCTCATGAGCAGCAGCGCCTTGTAGAGGATGTGGGCGAAGGCGTGCCCCGCGGCGCCGTTGATGGCGAGTTCGGTGCCGATGCCGACGCCGGCGACCATGAAGCCCAATTGGTTGTTGAGGCTGTAGGCCAGCACCCGGCGGAGGTCGTTCTCGATAATCGCGAAGAAGATCGGCCACGCGGACATGAAGATGCCGATCCAGATCAGCATTTCGGTGCCGGGGTACCCCCGCGCCAGTGCATAGACGGCGAGTTTGGTGGTGAACGCGGAAAGAAATACCGTGCCCGTGGGCGAGGCCTCGGGGTACGAGTCTTGGAGCCAGTTGTGCAGCAGCGGGAAGGCGCACTTGATGCCGAAGGCCGCCAGGATCAGCCAGCCGCCCAGGCTCTCGATCCCGATGAAGTCGAAGGCGAAAGAGCCGGTCTCCCTGGCGAGCACCACCGCGCCGGCGGCCAGCAGCACGCCCGACAGCACCTGGATGATCAGGTAGCGCATACCGGCCTGGTAGGAGCGTTCCGTTTTTCCGGCCCAAACGATGAACACCGACGTGACCGCCGTCATCTCCCAGTAGACGAACAGCGTGATCAGGTCGCCGGCGAAGGTGGCGCCGATGGCCGCGCCCATGTAGGCGAGGGAGGCGGTCTGTTCCGTCCGGTCGTCATTGTGGAGGGCATAGATGATGCCGAGGATCGCCGCGATGTAGAAGATGACGCCGAAGACGATGCTCAGCTTGTCGATCCGGACATGGACCAGGTCGAAGCCGAACAGGCTCATTTGGCCGTAGCTGCCGGGGTCCAGGGAGAACAGCTGCCATATCCCGATCAGCGGCAGCGCCAGCATGTAGGCCCCGCGCACCCGCGAGGGCAGGAACGGCACCAGGACGGCGCCGACGATCATGATCAGTCCGGGCGGGATGCTAGCGATCATAGTAATCCTCGTCCCGCATCACGATCTTGCGCAATTGCTTGGCTGCCAGCACCAGCAGGAACGGCAGCGCGAAACCGTAGAAGGCGAAAAATCCGAACAGGCTTTCGAAGCCGAATTTGTCGTGCTTGTGGAGAAACAGGTCGAGGGACAGCAAGGCGGCTGAGACCGCCGCCAGCGCCCAGACAATCCTGCGCACGTTCCCGGGGTGGTCGATCCAGTTGGGCTTCTCGCCCTCGGCCTTGCGGTCCGGATGATGGAACATATGGTCGTCCATGGCCGATGCCGCTCCGTCAGTTGGCCGTGATCGGTTCGAGGAGCCGGGCGATGTCGCCGGCGAAGAAGAACAGCGCGAAGGCGCCCGCCGCCGTAGCGCAAATGGCGATCAGACAGGGCAGGGGCGCTTCCCGGATACCGCCCTCCGCCGTCGCCGCGGCGCCCGCCGACTTAGCGTCGGGGGGCCGCAGGAATGCCCGGGTGACGACCGGCACCAGGTAGGCGGCGCTCAACAGCGAAGAGAGCATGAAGACCGCCACATATATGATCTGATCGGCGTCGGCCGCCCCCATCATCAGATGGAACTTGCTCCACGTGCCGCCGAGCGGCGGTATGCCGATGATGCTGAGGGACGCCACGGCAAACGCGCCCATGGTGATCGGCATGGTCCGTCCGATCCCGTTGAGCTGGCTGATTTCGGTCTTGTGCGCCGCGGTGTAGATGGCGCCGGCGCAGAAGAAGAGGGTGATCTTGCCCATGGCGTGCATGGCGAGATGCATGCCGCCGCCGATGATGCCGGCGGCCGTCGCCAGGGCGGCGCCGAGAACGATATAGGACAACTGGCTCACGGTCGAATAGGCGAGCCGCGCCTTCAGGTTGTCCTTGCGCATGGCGACGATCGACGAAAAGAGAAGCGTGCCGGCGGCCGCGATCATCAGCCAATCGGACGCGCTGGTCTCGGCGAGGAATTCATAGCCGAAGATGTAGACCACGACTTTGAGCACGGTGAAGACGCCGGCCTTCACCACGGCCACCGCATGGAGCAGCGCGCTCACCGGGGTCGGCGCGACCATCGCCGCCGGCAGCCAGCGGTGAACCGGCATCAGGGCCGCCTTGCCGATGCCGAACATGTAGAGCGCGAGCAGGACGGCCACCATGACCCCGTCCACCTTGCCCTCCAGGATGCCGCCCTGTTTGAAATCCAGGGTTCCGGTCAGCTGCCAGGTCCAGATCATGCCGAACAGCAGCAGGCCGATGGACGTCGACAGCAAAATGCCCACGTAGGTCCGTGCCGACCGCATGGTCGCCGGGTCGCCATGGTGGGCGACCAGCGGATAGGTCGACAGCGTCAGGACCTCGTAGAAAATGAACAGGGTCAGCATGTTGCCGGAGAAGGCCACGCCGGCGGCGCTCGCCAACGCGATGGCGAAGTAGAAATAGAAACGGGTCTGGTGCGCCTCCCGGTTTCCCCGCATGTAGCCGATGGAATAGACCGAATTGATGATCCACAGGCCGGATGAGACCAGCCCGAACAGCATCCCCAACGGTTCGATTGTCAGCCGGATGGCGAGGCCGGGGAGGATTTCCCACAGCACCACGTCGGGCCGCGCTCCGGCCAGGACGGAGGGCGTAATGGAGGCGACGGTGATGAACATGATCACCGCGGTCGTCAGCGTGACCGCCTCGCGCAAATTCGGCCACTTCCCGGCGAGCAGGATGAACACCGAGCCGATCAGCGGCACGGCGATGGCCAGTTGCGAGAGGGTTTCGGGCGTCACGCGGCTTCTCCGGACAACTTACCCTCCCATCAGGAACGTGGCCGCGGCGCGGGCCGTGCCGACGGTCAAGTCCGTGTCGATGCCGAAGTACACATTCGCGCCGACCAGCACCCACATGGGCACCAGCATCGCCAACGGCGCTTCGCCGATGGTTGCGGCGCCCGCCGGCCGCTCGCGGAAATAGGCGACCTCGATGACCCGCCACATGTAAATGACCGCCAGAAGGGAACTGAACAGTATGACGGCGGCCAGCGGCCACCATTCCTTTTCCAGCGAGGCGAGGATCAGATACCATTTGCTGACGAAGCCGACGGTGAGCGGGATACCGATCAGGCTGAGACCGCCGGTGACGAACGCGGCCATGGTCCAGGGCATGGCTTTGCCGAGGCCCGCCATGTCATCGACGTTCACCGAACGGATGCGGAAGAATACGCACCCCAAGGCCAGGAACAGAGCGCCCTTCATCAGCGCGTGGTTGAACAGGTGAAGTATGCCGGCCGTCAGGCCCGTGATGGTGACCAGGCTGATGCCGATCAGCATGTAGCCGATCTGGGCGACGCTGGAATAGGCGAGCAGCCGCTTGACGTTGGTCTGGAAGATGGCGACCGCCGACATGGCGACGATGGCGACGAGACTGAGCGCCAGCAGTATCTCGTCGACGGGCAGCGTCTCGAAGACGCCGCCCTTGAACAGCGTGTAGTAGATGCGAACCAGGACATAGACGGCGACTTTGGTGGCCGTTGCGGCCAGGAAGGCGGTGACCACCGACGGGGCGTAGGTGTAGGCGTTGGGCAGCCAGACATGGACCGGGAACAGGCCGAGTTTCAGCCCGATCCCCACCGTCAGGAAGGCGACGGCGGCCAGGATGGTCCGGGTCTCCGCCACCTCGGGCAGCCGGTTCACCAGGTCGGCCATGTTGAGGGTGCCGGTCATCTGATACATCAGGCCGACACCGATGACGTAAAAGGTCGCGCCGAGGGTGCCGAGGACGAGATAGCGGAACGCGGCGGTCAACGCGCGCCGCTCGGCTCCCAGGCTCACCATCACATAGGTGGAAAGCGATGAAATCTCCAGGAAGACGAACAGGTTGAACGTATCGCCCGTCGTCGCGATTCCGAGCAGGCCCGACAACGTCAACAGGTACATCGTATAGAACAGGTAGATGCGGTCGCGGGGAATCTCCGCCTCCACGCTCTGGCGCGCGTACAGCATGGTCACCGCGCCGATGCCCGAAACGATGACGATCACATAAGCGGCGAGCATATCGACCCGGTACTCGATGCCCCAGGGCGCCGCCCAGTCCCCGATTTCGTAACTGACGACCTCTCCCCCGGAAACGATCAGGAGGAGGGCGAGCGAGTCGGCCAGCGTGAACCAGCTGATGATCAGGGCCAGGAGCCAGGCGCCGGTGGGGGAGCGGCTGAACAATAGCCCGAGCGGCGCGCCGATCAGCGGGATGATCACATGGAGGATCGGGAGGTTGGCCGAGATCATGCCTCGCTCTCCTCTCCATGTTCTTCCATATCCCGGATTCGGTCATCTTCGATGGTGCCGAATTCCTCCTTGATGCGGACGATAAGAGCGAGTCCGAGCGCCGTCGTCGCGACGCCGACGACGATGGCGGTCAGGATCAGTACGTGGGGCAGGGGATTGGAATAGAGGGTGAAGCCTTCGGCGGCGATCGGCGCGGTGCCGCCGAACACGTTGCTCATCGAGATGTAGAAGACGAAGACGGCGACCTGGAAGATGCTCAAGCCGACCATCTTCTTGATCATGTTTTCCTGGGCGATGACGATATAGAAGCCGGCCATCATCAGGACGATGACGATCCAGTAGTTGAACAGGCCGATGACCGTCTCCATGGCTCAGATGTCCTGTCCGGCGAAGACATAGAAGATGGCGATCATGGTCGAGGAAACGGTCAATCCGACGCCGAGTTCGACGAGAAGAATGCCGTAGTGCTGCCCGGCGACCGGTGTCGGCCCGAGGACGTTGTAGTCGAGGAATTCGCTGCCGAGGAAAATCCCCGCGACACCCACGAAGGAGTAGAGCAGGACGCCGCCGGCCAGCAGGATCCTGTTGACCCACGCCGGCATGACCTTTCGGCCGTTCTCGATCCCGAATATCAGCGCATAGAGTATGAATGCCGCGGCAAAGATGACGCCGGCCTGGAACCCGCCGCCGGGCCCGAAGTCGCCGTGGAATTGAACATACAGCGCGAAGAGCAGGATGTAGGGGATCATGAGCTTCGCGACGACGCGGAGGATGGAATGGCGGTTCATGCGCGTTCCTCCTCCGCATTGTCGCCGTCTTCGTCCTTGACGCCGGGGCGCCAACGCCGCCGGCCGCGTCCGAGAATGACCAGCACCCCGGCGCCGGCGGTGAAAATCACCACCACCTCGCCCAGCGTGTCGTAGCCGCGATAGCTGGCCAGCACGGAGGTCACCATATTGGGCAGGCCCGTTTCCTTGGGTGAGTCCTGGATGTAGCGGGGCGCCACATGCTTGTTTGCCGGCGCTTCGGGGTCGCCGTAGTGCGGCATGTCCAGCGTACCCCAGATCAGCATGGCCCCGGTGGCGACCACGATGACCAGCGGCACCATCCGAACGGGTTTATGCTTTTCCTCCACGTTGACGTGAGTGAGCGCCAGTGTCGCCAGGAACAGCAGCGTCGACACGCCGGCGCCGACGGCGGCCTCGGTAAACGCGACGTCCACCGCCGTCAGGTGCACGTACAGCACCGCCGCCAGCAACGAGAAGATGCCGCTCAGCATGACCACCGCGAACATCAGGTGGGACCGGACGATGGCGATGGCGACGGCGGCCATCAGGAGCAGCAGGAAGATGTCGATGAAGATATCAACGGGGTTCATTCGGCGCCCCCCTCATCCAGGCTCTTGCCGTCTTTCGGGCGCCGGTCCTCGGCAAGCCGGGGTTTGAGCCCCGACGCCAAAGCCGCCTGGGCCAATGCGTGGGACGCGGTCGGGCTGGCGAAAAACGTGAAGACGACGATCAGCAGCAGCTTCGCCGTGACCAGGGTAAATCCGGCCTGGAACGCCATGCCGATGACCAGCAGGAAGGTGGCGAGCGTATCGGTGACCCCGGCGGCGTGCATGCGGGTATAGACGTCGGGCAATCGCAGAATCCCGATGCCGCCGGCGACAACCAGGAAGCTGCCGGCGAGGATGAATATCCAGCTCGCGATATCGGCGGCCATTACAGGTCCCCCAAATCATCGCCGGCATGGGGCAGGCCGAGATGGCTGTAGCGGAAGAATTTCATCACCGCGATGACGCCGACGAAATTGATCAGTGCGTAGACCAGGGCGATATCGAGAAATTCCGGCCGCTCGATCAAAAAACCGAGCACCGCGATCAGCAGCAGCGACTTGGTGCCGAACATGTTCACCGCGACAACCCGGTCATAGAAGGTCGGACCCTTGACGGCCCGGATGATCGCCATGACCATGGTGACGAGAATGGCGACTGCGGCGGCGGTAAACATCAGGTCTTTGCCTCCGGTGCGCCGTTTTCAACCTTGCCTTCCATACGGCTCACCATGCGGTCCATCAGGCCCGCTTGCAGTTCGTCGGCGGCGCCCGAGGTGAGCGCGTGAACCTCCAATTCGTCATCGATGATGTCGACGGTCACCGTGCCGGGCGTCAGGGTGATGGAGTTCGCGTACACCACGTGCCCGAG
>JAPPFK010000141.1:0-25775 GCA_028823885.1 Rhodospirillales bacterium
CCCTCACCCTGACCCCCTCACCCTGACCCTCTCCCCCTGAAGTAGGGGGAGAGGGGACAAGTGCTGCCTTTCTCCCGGAGGGGCGCGCAAATAACGGGATTCCCCGATCGAGTCCGGATCCTAGACGGCCTTCACGTCCTCGGGGTAGAGGCTCGCGACCCGGGCGCCGCCGAAGGTCTGCCAGGAAACCAGATCGTTGGGGTCGTGAAGGTGGACCTCGAACACCACGTCCCTGTCGCCTTGGCGCTTCATCTCCCTGAGCCGGGTCCAGTAGGGAAAATCGCTCGGATGAAATTCGTCGCGGAGCCATTCGTTCCAGGTGAGATCGTCTACCTTGCACGTCCGGCTGAGTTGCTCCCGCGTCGGCAAACACGTCGAATCGATGATGAACATATTGTCGTTGGGGAGCCGATGGGCGTCCCCCATAGCCCAGGAGATAACCCGCTCCGGATCGTCATCGTCGCCTGATTTCCAGACCTCGGTCACGGTCATGTTCTCCTCGTCCACGTCATACTCGACGGCGCGGGCGAAGCACTCGTGGGGCGCGGCCTGCGGCTTGTACGGCTGAGCCCGGCAGATGCCGTTGTCATACATCAGGATCGTCCCGTCCACGGTCACCCGCGGGTTGTGGCCGTGATAGTGCCAGCGGAAATCGTGGGTCGGATCTAGAAGCTTTTCCTTTTGCGGGCTCTTCCAGTTCTCGTGATCGCCGAGAATCCATTTGATCTCGCCGGAGGCCCTGTCGATCTTGATGATCGCGTCCTGGTGGCGGAGGGAGACGATCACGCTGTCGTCCCGCTCGTCATAGGTGATGCCGTTGCCGTGGGTCCAGTCCAGGTGCTTGGGAAAGCCCCGGTTGTGCCAATAGACCTCCATCAGGTGGTAGGACCAGCGGTAGACGTCCAGATGATCGAAGGTATTCCAGTTCCAGACGATCTCTCCGCCGGGCGTGAACTCGACGAAATTGTCGCCCACCACCGGCTGGGTGGCGCGGGGCGCATCCGGGTCGGTTTCGCTGGTGTAGTAGTTCTCGATTTCCCGCGCATTCGCCGTCATGGCGAGGAAGTTGCCGTTGGGCATCTGGTGGGGCTGATGATGCAGGCTCGCCGCCTCGATGGGGATGGCGCCGTCCACGGGGCCTTGCGGCCGGCCGGTGGCGTAAAACATCCGGACGACATTGCCGCACATGTCCATTTCCACCGTCCGGAAATCCACGTGATGAAAAAACAGATTGCCGTTGGCCAGTTGATGCACGCCGGCGATCCGGGCATCGGACGTGTAGTACCAGACGCACTCGCCCTCCTCATCGAGCACCATGAGCATACCCCAGCGCACCGTGAACCGGATTTGGGCGGGCGTCATATACTGCTGACGCAGATTTACCCGCCGCCGAACGCTCAAAAGGGTATAGCCGGGCTGCATCCGGGACGTGTCGGCCGATTTGACGTCGATGGCGGGCCACTCGGCGCTGTCGCCGGGCAGGGGCGGGGTCCGATATTCCAGCTCGACCGCCTGGGCATCGCCGGCGCGGACGGTGATGCGGTGCGACGTATCGGCCCGCATGCCGATGATCGGAAGGCCTTCGTCCGGCGAATGGTCCGCGCCGTATGCGACGGTCCGCGTTCGCCGGCCGTCGCTGATCTCCAGGGTCGTTTCGCAAGGACCATCCGTCTTGAAATAGACCAGCGCCACGAGCGGGACATTTGGATTGGGGTTCTTCTCGACCCGGGGATTTTCAACAAGCGCTGTCACGGTCCGGCCTCCCTGTTCCGCGTCCTCGCCCGATCAAATCTCAACTTGATGGTAGCCAAAAGCGTTGGCGCGCCCGGCGTCCGCCTCCCGGACGACCGGACCCGCTCTTCACCATTCCTTAACCGCGTAAGGGGCGAAATTCCGCTCACGGCGGCCAAGCGGCCGAGGGGGCCAAATCCGGCTTGACGCAAATTTCTGCAAATGATTCAGCGGGCCGCAGGCGGCGGCGGAAGCCGTTGGCGGCGTCTATGGACTCAAGGGTAGAATGCCCGAAGCAGAGGATGTCCGCGCAAGCGCGGACGGAACTGCCGGCCCGGCGTTGGTGCCTGCCGAATAGGCAAGCCTTTGTGACTATTGCGGCGATGGATCGAATCGCGCAAACAGGGGATGTCGTGATCAAAAACCCCATCCAGTCTGCCGTGCGTGCCTGGTCTCGGGCGAATGGCGAGAAGGCCCGCCGGCCACTTGCCGCAGGGGGCCTGCTTGCATCGGCGGCCATGATTTTCGTTGGCGTATTGTTGCTCGCCGGCGGGGCGCCGGCAGATGACGGTCAGCGGCTGCTCGCCGCGGTCTTGCTGGTTGCGGGAGCCGTCGGGCTTGCCTTCGGCGGTTACCTCTTGGGCAGGTTCGTGGCCCGTCAAGGGGCGCTGGCGAGAATTCGGGGAACGCTGGCTGCCGACGACCTGATCGCGTTCGTGTCCGCCCGCGACGGGCGCCTCCGGTTTGTCAACGGCCGGATGCACGAGCTGCTCGGCGAATTGGGCGGGGCGTCCCTTGCTTCGGAACCGGCAACGATCAACGAGTTGGTCGAACGGTTTGGTCCCGCGGCCGGTTCGCTGGAATTGTCCCGGCTGATCAAGGGGGCCGAGAGCGGACTGCGGGACCGAGCCGAAATCGACCTCTCCGAGACGCTGGGCCGGCGCAAATGGTTCCGCATCTCGGCGGAGCCGGTGCCCGGTCTCGACGACCTTACCCTTTGGTCGATGAGTGACATTACCGCGACCAAGGCGGCCGAGAGGGCCACCCGTCAGGAGGAAAAGATCCTCTACGACCTGATTGACAAGTTGCCCGTCGGTTTCTTTTCGGCGGACGGTTCGGGAAATCTCACCTACGCCAATCAAGCGCTCCGGCAATGGCTTACGCCGCCAGAGGACGGATGGGATGGCCAGGATCGCCGGTTTGCCGATTTCGTCGTCGCCGGGGGCGAGCCCGACGGGATCGCCGAAGATGCATCCGGGATGCACGGCTCCATCGTCCTCAAGTCCTCGGACGGGACGGAGTTCGGCGCCTATCTCATTCAGTCGCAGCAGGTCAACGCCGATGGCGAGTTCGATTACTCCCGCTCGATCGTTCTCCGGGAGCCGTTCCTGCCGCTGCTCGACGATGGGTCCGGGGGCGCGTTGGTCAAACGCATTCCCTGGCTGTTTTCCGAAGCGCCGGTCGGCATTGTCCTGCTCGATCACTACGGCAACGTCATCGACTGCAATCGGGCGTTTCTGAAGATGCTCGGTCTGCACCGGGACGCGGTCATCGGCCGGCCGCTGTCCGGACGGATCAGCGAGGAAGACCGGGACGATGTCGCGGCGCAATTGTCCAAGGTCGTGATGGGGACGCTGCCGGCGACGATGATCGATGCTCGCATGCCGGCGGGCGGAGAGCGCGACCTCGCCGCTTCGCTTTACGCCGGCCGGGTCCAGGACGCCGAAGGGGATGTTTCCGGCCTTGTGCTGCACGTCATCGACAGGACCGAGCAAAAAAATCTGGAAGTGCAATTCAACCAGTCGCAAAAGATGCAGGCGGTGGGCCAACTCGCCGGCGGCGTCGCCCATGACTTCAACAACCTGCTGACCGCGATGATCGGCTTCTGCGATCTCCTGCTGGCCCGCCACGGCGCGGAGGACCCGAACTTCGCCGACATCATGCAGATCAAGCAAAATGCCAATCGGGCGGCCAATCTCATCCATCAGCTGTTGGCCTTCTCCCGCCGGCAAACCCTGCAGCCGAAAATCTTCGATGTGCGGGAGGCGCTTGGCGACCTCTCGAACCTGCTCCGGCGCCTGATCGGCGAGAATATCGCGCTCGAAATCAGGCATGAGCAGGAGGTCGACCTGATCCGGACCGATCCGGGGCAGTTCGATCAAGTGGTTATCAACCTCGCCGTCAATGCGAGGGATGCCATGCCGGGCGGCGGACAAATTACCATCGAAACGTCACGGGTTTCGGTTGAAAGCACCCTTCAGCCCGGACATGAGGTAATGCCCGCCGGCGAATACGTACTGATCAAGGTCGCCGACACGGGCTCCGGCATCGCCAAGGAGGACATCGAGCACATATTCGAGCCCTTCTTTTCCACCAAAGGGGTCGGCGAGGGGACCGGCCTTGGCCTGTCCACCGTTTACGGCATTGTCCGGCAGTCGGAAGGCTATGTATTCGTCGATTCCCAGCCCGGCGAGGGCACGACACTCAGCATCTACCTTCCGGCGTACACGGCAGCGGATGCCGCCGCCGCCGGGGAACCCATTCTTTCAGGTCCGCATGCCTCCGAGCCCATCCTGGCCGAGGACCTCACCGGCGGCGGAAACATTCTGCTGGTCGAGGATGAGGATGCGGTGCGGCTTTTCGGCAGCCGCGCGCTTCGCAACAAGGGCTACCGGGTCATCGAAGCCTCGGACGGCGAAGAGGCGCTGCATGCGCTGAACGATTTCGACGAGACCGTCGACCTGATTATTACCGACGTGGTCATGCCCGGCATGGACGGCCATACGCTCGTCCGGCTGATCAAGGAGAAAATGCCGGAAATCAAAGTGATCCTGATCTCCGGCTATTCCGAGGAGGCCATACCCGGCGACATCGGCGCCGACATCCACTTTCTGTCCAAACCGTTCAGCCTTCAGGATTTGGCGGGCAAGGTGAAGGACGTCATCGCCGGGTAGGGGCGAGGGGACGTATGGCAAGCCCACCCCCTCACCCTGGTCAATTCCCTGTGGGAAATGACCGACCTCTCCCCCTGGCCTACTCCGCCGAAGTAGCCTTCGGCTACGAAGGCTGGAAAGAAGGGGGAGGGGGACTCGATGCGGCAACGCGGCTACTCCCTCTCTCTCCCTGAGGGAGAGGGTTGGGGTGAGGGTGAACCGCAACACTCGTAGGGCGGCTCGAGCGAGGAATTACCTGGATTCTGCCTGCCGGCCCGGAATTCGGTCATCGTTCCGGCCTCGCCGCCGGGGCCGAACCAAATGCTCCGTGTCCGTGAACAAACATGGAATACATTCCATATTATTCAATAAAAACAATGAGTTAAAATTTTCCTTTGCGGACTAGAACAAAACGTGTACAAAGGAGCCTCATTGCATCACCCAGGACCCTGTGAAATAAGGAGGGGAAACATGACCGAAGCGGCACTGCGTCTCGTGGAATCAAACGATCCTGACAAGAATAAAGCCCTGGAAGCGGCGCTCGGCCAGATCGAGCGGGCCTTCGGCAAGGGGTCCATCATGAAGCTCGGCCAGCAGGAGAATGCGGTCGAGATCGAAGCCATCTCCTCCGGGTCGCTGGGGCTCGATATCGGCCTTGGCATCGGCGGGTTGCCGCGCGGGAGAATTGTCGAGATTTATGGTCCCGAAAGCTCGGGCAAAACCACCTTGGCGCTTCATACGGTCGCCGAAGCCCAGAAGGCGGGCGGCACCTGTGCGTTCATCGATGCGGAGCACGCGCTGGATCCGGGCTACGCCCAGAAGCTCGGGGTCGATGTCGAAAATCTGCTGATTTCGCAGCCCGATGCGGGCGAGCAGGCGCTCGAAATCGCCGACACGCTGGTCCGCTCGGGCGCCATCGACATGCTGGTGATCGATTCGGTCGCGGCGCTGGTGCCGCGGGCGGAACTGGAAGGCGAAATGGGCGATACCCATGTGGGCCTCCAGGCGCGCCTGATGAGCCAGGCGCTGCGCAAGTTGACCGCGTCGGTCGCCCGTTCCAATTGCATGATCGTCTTCATCAACCAGATCCGGATGAAGATCGGCGTCATGTTCGGCAACCCCGAGACCACCACCGGCGGCAACGCCCTCAAGTTCTACTCCTCGGTGCGCATGGAAATTCGGCGCATCGGCGCGATCAAGGACAAGGACGAGGTGGTCGGCAACCACACACGGGTCAAGGTGGTGAAGAACAAGATGGCGCCGCCGTTCAAGACCATCGAGTTCGACATCATGTACGGCGAGGGCATCTCCAAGGCCGGCGAGCTTATCGATCTCGGTGTCCAGGCGGGCATCGTGGAGAAATCGGGCTCCTGGTTCTCCTACGACAGCCAGCGGATAGGTCAGGGCCGGGAAAACGCCCGCCAATTCCTCAAGGACAACGCCGACGTCGCCAATGCCATCGAGATGAAGATTCGGGAGAATGCCGGCATTCTATCGGGCTCGATGATGTCGCCGCCCGAGGATACTTCGGCCGGTGACGACGAGGACGAAGAGGAATTCGGCGCCAATCCCGCCGAATAACCGGCCCGGACGTTCGACAGGCGGGGCGTGATCCGGCATCACGCCCCGTTTTCTTTGCCGCATAAAAGCCTTCCCAACCGGGAATCGCGACCCTAAGTTTCGCTCCATGCAAACGACGAATGAAATCCGGGCGGCGTTTCTCGACTATTTCGGCCGCCACGATCATGAGATCGTGGCGTCATCGCCGCTCGTGCCCCATAACGACCCGACCCTGCTGTTCGCCAATGCGGGCATGGTCCAGTTCAAGAACGTGTTCACCGGGCTCGAACACCGCGGCTATTCCCGGGCGACGACATCCCAGAAGTGCGTCCGCGCCGGCGGCAAGCACAACGATCTCGAGAATGTCGGCTATACGGCCCGCCATCATACCTTTTTCGAGATGCTGGGTAATTTCTCCTTCGGCGACTACTTCAAGGACCTCGCCATCGAACTCGCCTGGAACCTGGTGACCAGGGAATACGGCCTGCCCCCGGAGAAATTGCTGGTCACCGTCTTCGCCGAGGATGATCAGGCGTTCGATCTGTGGAAGAAAATCGCAGGTCTCCCGGACGAAAAGATCATCCGAATCCCGACCAGCGATAATTTCTGGTCCATGGGCGATACCGGGCCGTGCGGACCGTGTTCGGAAATTTTCTACGATCATGGCGACCATATCCCGGGCGGCCCGCCCGGCAGCCCCGACGAAGACGGCGACAGATTCATCGAGATTTGGAACCTGGTGTTCATGCAGTTCGAGCAGGTCACGCCCGATGACCGCCGGGATCTGCCCCGTCCATCCATTGACACCGGCATGGGGCTCGAGCGCATCTCGGCGGTTCTTCAGGGCACCCACGACAACTACCGGACGGACTTGTTCCAGGCCCTGATCCAGGCCTCGGCGGATGCCAGCGGGGTTTTGCCCGAGGGAGAACATGGCGTCTCCCATCGTGTCATCGCCGACCATCTCCGGGCGTCGAGTTTTCTCATCGCCGACGGCGTTTTGCCGTCGAACGAGGGCCGCGGCTACGTGCTCCGGCGGATCATGCGGCGCGCCATGCGCCACGCGCACATGATGGGCTGCGGGGAACCGCTGCTTCACAAGCTGGTGCCGGCGCTGGTCGGACAGATGGGGCAGGCGTTTACCGAATTGGGCCGCGCCCAGGCGTTGATCACCGAAACCCTGGAATTGGAGGAAACCCGCTTCAAGCGGACGCTGGACCGCGGGCTCAAACTCCTCGATGACGAAACCGGCGGCATGAGCGAAGGCGATTCGCTGTCCGGCGAGGTCGCCTTCAAACTCTATGACACATATGGCTTCCCCATCGACCTGACCCAGGATGCGCTCCGGGCCCGCGGTCTGTCCGTCGACACCGCCGGCTTCGAAGCCGCCATGGAGCGGCAGCGGGAGGAAGCCCGCAAGGCCTGGACCGGGTCCGGCGAGGCGGCCACCGACGAGGTTTGGTTCGAAATCCGCGAGGAAGCGGGGGCAAGCGAGTTTCTCGGCTACGAAACCGAGGCCGCGGAGGGCGTCGTTTATGCGCTGGTCGTGGACGGCCGGCGGGTGGAAAGCGCCTCCGCCGGCGAGAACGTCGCCATCGTGGTCAACCAGACGCCGTTTTACGGCGAGGCCGGCGGGCAGCAGGGGGACCGGGGCGCTATTTCGTCGGATGGCGCTTCCATACTCGTCGATGATACCCAGAAGAAGCTGGGCGACCTCACCGTTCACATCGGCGCCGTCGAGGGCGGCGAACTCAAGGTCGGTGACGAGGTGCGGCTGAGCGTCGACGGGAATCGCAGGACCTCGCTTAGGGCCCACCACTCGGCGACGCACCTGCTGCACGAGGCGTTGCGCCGCCGGCTCGGCGATCATGTGGCTCAAAAAGGCTCGCTGGTCGCCGCCGACCGGCTGCGGTTCGACATCTCCCACCCCGGCGCCGTCTCGGGCGAAGATTTGGCCGAGGTGGAGAATCAGGTCAATGATCAGGTGAGGACCAATTCCGAGGTGGTCACCCGCCTGATGACCCCGGAGGAGGCCATCGAGGCCGGCGCCCTCGCCTTGTTCGGAGAGAAATACGGCGACGAGGTTCGCGTCGTCTCCATGGGTTCGGGCGAGAACCAGGCGTTTTCGACGGAGTTGTGCGGCGGCACGCATGTGGCGCGAACCGGCGATATCGGTTTGTTCAAGATCGTCGGCGAAAGCGCCGTCGCCGCCGGCGTTCGCCGCGTCGAGGCGGTGACCGGTCAGGCGGCCGAAGCCTATGTGGCTGATCTGTCGCGCTCGCTCGCCGCAACCGCCGATCTGTTGAAAAGCTCGCCGGACCAGGTCCTTGATCGGGTCAATAAGCTGATCGAGGAGCGCCGGGATCTAGAGAAGCAGCTCGCCGATGCGCGCCGCGCGCTGGCAACCGGCGGCGGCGGGAACTCGGCGGACATCAAGGAAATTTCGGGAATCAAGTTCGCCGGGAAATCGCTGGAGAACGTCCCGGCCAAGGACCTCAAGGGCCTGGCCGACGACCTCAAGAAGCAAGTGGGGTCCGGGGTCGTGGCGCTGATCAGCGTCAACGAAGGGAAGGCATCGCTGGTCGTCGGCGTTACGGATGACCTCACCGGCAGCCTCGATGCGGTAAAGCTGGTAAAGGCCGGTTCCGAGGCGGTCGGCGGCGGCGGCGGCGGCGGCCGGCCCGACATGGCGCAGGCAGGCGGCCCCGACGGCAGCAAGGCGGCTGACGCCTTGGCCGCGATTGAGGGTATGATCGCCGGGTCATGAGGCGCTTCCGATCGGCGAAAATTCTGTCCACCCTCGGTCCGGCCAGTGACACGGCCGAGACCATCGAGGCGCTGTTCTTGGCCGGCGCCGATGTTTTTCGCCTCAACTTCAGCCACGGCTCTCATGAAGAACATGCCGCCAAGCTGGAGGTCATCCGGGCCATGGCACGCCGTCATCAGCGGCCGGTGGGTGTCGTGGCGGATATGCAGGGACCCAAGATTCGCGTCGGGGCGTTCGCCGACGGCGAAATCGAGTTGGTCCCCGGTCAATCGTTTGCGCTCGATCTGGATGAGTCGCCCGGCACATCCAAAAGGGTCGGCGTATCGAACCCGGAAGTCATTGAAGCAGTGGATAAGGGTGACGAGCTTCTCTTGAATGACGGCAGAATCCGGCTCCGGATTATCAAGCGCCTCAAGGGCCGGCTCGAGACCGAGGTCGAGATCGGGGGCGTGCTCTCGGACCACAAGGGTCTCAATCTTCCGGGAGTCTCCTTGCCCATATCGGCGTTGACCGACAAGGACCGGGCCGATCTCCGGGCGGCCCTGGACATGGGTGTCGATTGGATTGCCTTGTCGTTTGTCCAACAGCCCGAAGATGTCGCCGAAGCGCGCAAACTGATCAGCGGGCGCGCCGGCGTAATGGTCAAACTGGAAAAGCCGTTGGCGATGCTTCGGCTTCAGGAGATCGTCGAGTTGTCGGATGCGGTGATGGTGGCCCGCGGCGACCTCGGGGTGGAGGCGCCGCCCGAAGACGTTCCGGGCCTGCAAAAGAGGATCATCGATTGCGCCCGGCAAATGGGAAAACCCGTCGTTGTCGCGACACAGATGCTGGAGTCCATGATCCACGCGCCGCGTCCCACCCGGGCCGAGGCGTCCGACGTCGCGACCGCCATCTTCGACGGCGCGGATGCGGTCATGCTGTCGGCGGAGACGGCGGTCGGCGACTATCCCGTCGAGGCGGTCGAAATCATGGACCGCATCATCACCAAGGCCGAGGGGGATCCGCACTACCGCAATCTGATCGAAGTGACCCGCGCGGTTCCCGAGGCCACTGACGCCGATGCCATTACCGCGGCGGCGCGCCAGGTCGCGGAAACCATATCCGCGGCCGCGATCGCCACATTCACCAGCACCGGTTCGACGACGTTTCGAGCCTCGCGGGAACGGCCGGGCGTGCCCATTCTCGGCCTGACGCCCAACGTCGATACGGCGCGCCGGCTTCAACTCGCCTGGGGGGTCCACCCGGTCTTGACCCGCGACGTGACGGATTTCGGCGAAATGCTCACCCGTGCAAGCCAGACCGCGTCCGAAGAGGAGTTTGCCAAGGCCGGTGATCGGCTGGTGGTGACGGCGGGTGTGCCGTTCGGCACGCCGGGAGCCACCAACCTTCTTAGAATTATCTGGGTCGAGTAAGGACGGGCCGCCGCGTACCGGTGAGCGAACTGTTTCCCATCATCGCGCCCGTGCTGCTGGGTGTCATTCTCGGATTTTTCTGGGGCAAGCGGGGGCTGCCCTATGATTCCGCCTTCATCTCGAACCTGGTGTTCAACCTCGGCGTCCCGTGCCTCGTGTTTGCGACGCTCACCCGCATCGATATCGATATCGGCGCGTTCGGAATCATGGCCGCCGCCGCATTGGCCGCGCTGGCCGGGTTTCTCCTTGCCACTTTCCTTCTGTTGAAGATTTTCGGCCTCAAGCAGAAGACCTATCTGGCGACGGTGATGACGCCGAATACGGGCAATGTCGGTCTGCCGCTTTGTCTGTTGGCATTCGGCGAAGAAGGGCTGGCGTTCGGCATCATCGTGTACTCCCTGGTTGCCACCGCCCAGTTCACATTCGGTCTGGGGATGGCGGCCGGCACCGCATCGCCCCGCGCGTTCGCGCGCATCCCGCTGATTTATGCACTTGCCGCGGCCTTGATCTTTGTCCTGACGGGCACCAAGCCGCCCTTGTGGATCGCCAACAGCGCCAAACTCATCGGCGAAATGTCCATTCCCCTCATGGTCATCACCCTCGGTGTCTCATTGGCCAAGCTCAAGTTCGCCAATGCATGGACCGGCTTGGGACTTTCCGTATTCCGCTTGGCCATGGGGTTCGGCGTTGGATTTGCGGTCGCCGAGTTGTTTGGCCTCGAGGGTGTCGCCCGGGGCGTTCTGATTTTGCAATGTGCCATGCCGGCCGCCATTTTCAACTATATGTTGGCCATGCAGTTCGACAACGAGCCCGGGAACGTGGCCGGGGTTGTCTTCATCTCGACGGTGCTATCCTTCCTGACCATGCCGTTCCTGTTGTCGTTCGTGTTGTAATCGCGGGCGCAGTCGGGCTATATCCGCGGTCGGCATTACCCGGGGTTTTCATGTCAATCCTCGTCACCGGCGCCGCCGGATTTATCGGCTTTCACGTCTGCCAGGCATTGTTGGATGCCGGCGAGGCGGTCGTTGGGATCGACAACCTCAACGATTATTACGACCCGTCCCTGAAGGAGGCGCGGCTCGAACTGCTGACGGCCCGGGACGGTTTCGACTTTCATCGATTGGATATCGCCGGGCGGGACGACATGATGGCGCTGGCGGCGAGCCATGAATCGGTGGACCGCATCGTGCATTTGGCGGCTCAGGCGGGCGTCCGGTATTCGTTGGAAAACCCGCAGGCGTATCTCCGGTCGAATATCGATGGTCAGCTCAACGTGCTGGAGATGTGCCGCCGGCTTCCCGAATTGAAACACTTGGTATTTGCCAGCTCCTCGTCTGTATATGGCGCCAACAGGGACCTCCCGTTCAGCGTCGACGACCGGGTCGATGATCCGATTTCTCTCTATGCCGCCACCAAGCGGAGCGGCGAGCTTATCGGCAATTCCTATGGACGGCTGTACGGTATCCCGAAGACCGGTTTACGGTTTTTTACCGTTTACGGGCCCTGGGGACGGCCCGATATGGCCGCGTTTGTCTTTACCAGAAAGATTCTGGCCGGCGAACCCATCCAGGTCTTCAATCACGGGGACATGCGGCGTGATTTCACCTACATCGACGATATCGTCGCCGGCGTCCTTGCGTGTCTGGAGAAAGCGCCCCGGGCCGGCGACGGCGCCCCGCCGGTCAAGCTTTACAATCTGGGAAATCACCGATCCGAGCCGCTGACCGACCTGATTGCCCTGATCGAGCAGGAACTCGGCGCGACGGCGGAGGTCGAGCTACTGCCCATGCAGCCTGGTGACGTTCAGGAGACCTGCGCCGATATCGAGACCGCCCGAACGGACTTCGGCTTCACTCCTTCGACGAATATTGCCGAAGGAATTCCCCGTTTTATCAAGTGGTACCGCGAGTATTACGGCGTTTAGCGGTAGAGCGCCTCGAGCGCGTCTCCGTATTTTTCAATGACCTTGAAGCGCCGGACCTTGAGGCTCGGCGTCATCATCTCGTTCTCGATGGAAAACGCCTCGGTCGCGACGATGAACCGCCGGACCCGTTCAATGGTCGAGAGCCCGCCGTTCACCCGGTCGACGGATTCCGCCAGCACGCCGACGAATTCCTTGTTATCGGCCAAGTCTTCAAAATTGTCCGTCACACCATTTGTCTTCGCCCACTCTTTGGCGAACTCCTCGTCCGGCACCAGGACAGCGACCAGATGGGGACGCTTGTCGCCGTACACCATGGCTTGCGCGATTTCCGGTTCCAGCGCCAGAAAGCCCTCGACCCTCTGGGGCGATACGTTGTCGCCGCCGGAATTGACGATGATGTCCTTCTTCCGGTCCGTAATTTCAATGAAGCCGTCTTCGTCGATGCTGCCGACGTCACCCGTATGCAGCCATCCGTCCCGGATGGTCTCGGCGGTCGCCTCGGCGTTTTGCCAATAGCCCTGCATCACCAGATCGCCGCGCACCAGAATTTCGCCGTCTTCGGCGATCCTGACCTCGGTGTTGATCACCGGCGGGCCGACCGTATGCATCTTGATCTTGTCCGGCAGATTGACGCTGATGAGCGGGGCCGATTCCGTAAGGCCGTAGCCCTGCAGCAAGTTCAGGCCGAGCCCGGTGAAAAACATGCCGATATCCTGGTTGAGCGGCGCGCCGCCCGAGACCAGTACCCGGAGGCGTCCGCCGAAATTCGCCCGCACCTTGTCCCGGACCAGTTTGTCGACCACCCGGTCGACGATCCGTTCGCCGACGGTCAGCGAATTGGGATCGTGAAATTTCTTTATGCCCAGCTCGACGGCTTTGTTGAACAGCTTCTGCTTCAGGCCGCCCGCGTCCGCCACGCCCTTGGTTATCCGGCTGTACAAAAGCTCGTACAGCCGGGGCACCGCGGTCATCATGGTGGGCCGCGCCTCCGGCATGTTGCGGCTCAGATGTTCGGCGCCCTCGGCGTAATAGATTTGAGCGCCGATGGAGATCGGGAAGAATTGGCCGGCCATGTGTTCATAGGAATGTGACAGGGGCAGGAAGGACAGAAACACTTCCTCGCCGATCCCCATCTGCTCGATCGCATGCAGGGCGCCGGCGCAGTTGTGCAGGATCGCCCGGTGGGACAGCATGACGCCCTTGGGCGCGCCTCCCGTTCCCGACGTGTAGATGATGACGGCGGTCCGGTCCGTGCCGATATCCCGGGCCGCCTCGCGAACGGTATCCGGATCGTCCCGGCCCCGCTCGAGGACAGCCGGCCAATCGAGCAGTTCGGCATTCACCGGCTGATCGGCCTCGAGGTGCTCCATGCCGATGACAAATCGCGCGCTGTCGGATTGGTGTGCGGCGGGAATCAGGTTTTCCGCCAGTTTTCCGGTCGAGACCAGGGCGCCGACCGCGCCCGAATTCGACAGAATGTGGGTATGATCGGAGACCAGATTGGTGGTGTAGGCGGGGACGGGAATCGCGCCCGCGGATATGATCGCCAGTTCGGCAATCAACCATTCGGGGCGGTTCTCCGATACCAGCACCACCCGGTCTCCTTCACCAACGCCAAGCGATTTGAGGCCTCGGGCGAGCGCCGATATGTCGTGGGCGGTTTCGGTCCAGCTGCGAGACTGATAAGCGCCGTCTTCCTTCGCCCACAGGAACGGTTTGTCCCCATGCTTCTCGGCCTGATCGAAGAACATGGTCACGAGATTTGGCCAGGGGTACTCGGGCATCGGTTGCTCCTAAATTTATTGTGCTCCCGGTTGGCGGCTATCTTATTGTTTGAGCCGTGACGGACCCGACGGGGTCGCGATCCGGCCATTGCCGCACCCCGTATCCAGCCTTATATCGGTCTGGAAATCAACCGCTCACCGGATGGGCCGGCGACGGCCCGAATATGAGGAACCAAATTCATGACTTCCATTGCCGCTGACGAGGTCCCCGAATGGGACCTGACCGACCTTTACGCGGGTATGGACGACCCCGAACTCGGTTCCGACCTGGAGCGCGCGGCAGCGGACGCGGCGGCATTCGCCGATGCATACGATGGCCGGCTTCAGGGGATCGACGGTCCCGGTCTTGCCAAGGCGATCACGGACTACGAAATTCTCGGTGAGACCCTGTCCCGCGCGATGAGCTTTGCCCAGCTAATGTTCGCCGCCGACTCCTCCGATCCGGCGACGGCCCGGTTTTACCAGTCGGTCAAGGAGCGCGTAACCGCGGCCTCCTCCCGGACGGTCTTTTTTGAACTGCAGTTGAACGACATTGACGACACGGCCCTTGCCGCGCTCATGGAAACGCCGGAGGTCAATCGATATGCATCGTGGATTCGGGCGGTCCGTGAGTTCCGCCCCCACCAGCTGTCCGAGGAGCTTGAACGGCTGTTGCACGAAAAATCCGTGACCGGCCGCGGTGCATGGAACCGGCTGTTCGACGAGACCATGTCGGCCATGCGCTTCGAGGTGGACGAGCAACAGCTCACTTCCAGTGAAGTGCTCGACATGATGTCGGATCCCGACGGCGCGCGGCGCGAGACCGCCGCCCGGGCATTTGCGGACGGGCTCGGCCGCAATATCCGCCTGTTGGCGCTGATCACCAATACCCTGGCCAAGGACAAGGAAATCGAGGACCGGTGGCGCAAATTTCCCCGGCCGGTGTCCCGGCGCAATCTTTCCAACCGGGTGGAGGATGAGGTCGTCGACGCTTTGGTCCGGTCCGTCAGCGGCCGATATGACGATATTGCTCACCGCTATTACCTCCTGAAGGCGCGGTGGATGGGGCTCGGGAAGCTTCAATACTGGGATCGCAACGCGCCGCTGCCGGAAGCCGAGAACCGCCTCACCCCTTGGCAGGAGGCCCGGGAGACCGTGCTCGGCGCCTACGGCGCCTTTTCGCCGGAAATGGCGGCACGCGCGGAGGTCTTTTTCGATAGATCGTGGATCGACGCAAGGCCCCGGGCGGGTAAGGACTCGGGCGCCTTTTCGCATCCAACGGTGCCGTCCGCTCACCCCTATATCCTGATGAACTACCGCGGCAAGACCCGCGACATCATGACCTTGGCCCACGAACTTGGTCACGGCGTCCATCAGACCTTGGCCGCGCCGCAGGGTCAGCTGTTGGCTGATACGCCGCTGACGCTCGCCGAAACCGCATCGGTTTTCGGAGAGATGCTGACCTTCCGCGCACTCCTCGACCGAGAGGACGATGCCGCCGCCAAACGGGTCATGCTGGCGTCGAAGATCGAAGACATGATCAATACGGTGATCCGCCAAACGGCATTCTATGAATTCGAGCGGCAAGTCCATGACGAGCGTCCCGAAGGCGAGCTCGGTCCCGAGCGGCTGGGCGAGATTTGGATGTCCATACAAGGCAGGAGCCTCGGTCCCGCCTTCGAGTTCGATCCATCCTATGCCTGTTACTGGGCGTATATTCCCCACTTCGTTCACTCGCCGTTTTACGTCTATGCGTACGCCTTCGGGGATTGTCTGGTAAATTCACTCTATGAGCTGTTCAAGGACGGGCACCCCGATTTCCAGGCCAAGTACCTGGAAATGTTGAAAGCCGGCGGTACGCTCCGCCACAAGGAGTTGTTGGCGCCGTTCGGTCTCGATGCCGGCGACCCCGAATTCTGGAATCGCGGCCTGAACGTGGTCTCCGGCTTCGTCGACGAACTCGAAGCGGCATTCTGAGCAAGCGAATGGCGGACGACGATGACAGCATCAGTGGACGGGCGATGCGTTACGCCAAGGTCGGGCGGGCCGTCGGCGGCCTGGCGGCGCGGTTCGCGGGCGAGCGTTATCTCGGCCTCAAGCTGGACCGTTTGGAGCACGCGGCGGACCTGAAGGAGGCTCTCGGCGGCCTCAAGGGACCGCTTATGAAGGTCGCGCAAATTCTTTCGACCATTCCCAACGCGCTGCCGGGCGAATATGCAAGTCAGTTGGCCGAGCTTCAGTCCAATGCCCCGTCCATGGGATGGAACTTCGTCAAACGGCGGATGGCGGCGGAACTGGGGCCGGATTGGCAGGACAAGTTCGACAGTTTCGAGCATGGCGCGGCGGCCGCGGCCTCCCTCGGCCAGGTGCACCGGGCCGTCGGGCACGACGGGAAGACGCTCGCCTGCAAGCTGCAATATCCGGATATGAACTCGGTGGTCGAGGCCGACCTGAAGCAGTTGAAGTTGGTGTTTTCCATCTACCGCCGCTACGAAAAGGCGATCGATCCCAGCGAGGTTCACCAGGAACTGTCCGACCGGCTGCGCGAAGAACTCGACTACGCCCGCGAGGCGAAGCACATGCAGCTCTATCGTCACATGTTGGCGGACGAGGCGGGTATTCACGTGCCCGAGGTCGAACCCGATCTCTCCGCGGCCCGGTTGCTGACCATGGCCTGGTTGGAGGGCAAACCGCTTCTGGAGTTCGTGGATACCGATGTCGAGGCGCGGAACCAGGTCGCCTACAACATGTTCCGGGCCTGGTATGTGCCGTTTTACTATTTCGGAATCATTCACGGCGATCCCCACCTCGGCAACTACACCGTCCGCGACGACCACACGATCAATCTATTGGACTTCGGGTGTATCCGGGTGTTCCAGCCCCACTTCGTGAAAGGGGTCATCGATCTCTATATGGCGCTGCGCGACGGCAATCGCGACCTTGCGGTTCATGCCTATGAGACCTGGGGCTTCACCGGCCTCGATGACGAGTTGATCGACATCCTCAACCTGTGGGCCGAGTTCGTCTATGCGCCATTGCTCGAGGATGGCGCCCGGCCAATTCAGAGAGAGCAGGGGCTATACGGGGCCGAGGTGGCGATGAAGGTTCGCCAGGAACTGGATCGAGTCGGCGGCGTACAGCCGCCGAGGGAGTTCGTGCTCATGGATCGGGCCGCCATCGGGCTGGGTTCGGTGTTCACCCATCTCCGCGCCGAAATCAACTGGCACCGGCTGTTCCACGAACTCATCGACGACTTCAGTGCCGAGAACCTTGGGCGGCGTCAGGCCGATGCGCTGGCGATGGTTGGCCTGGGCGCCGGGGAATAGGGCTCGCCTTGACTCCGATCCGCCAAAACCAGGATTCCTGCTTGGCAAGTGGGCACTGAATCGGCATTTTGTCGCCGGATTTCACGCGTTTTCCCAACAAGGGGCTCTCGATGAAAATTGCGGTTCCGAAGGAACGCCGCGACGACGAGTTGCGGGTGGCGGCGTCTCCCGACTCTGTGAAGAAATTTATCGGTCTCGGCTTCGACGTCGTGGTCGAGAGCGGTGCCGGCGAAGGCTCGAATTTCAGTGACGAGAGCTTCAGGGAAGCCGGTGCGGACATTGCCGGCAGTGCAGCCGAAGCGCTCGGCGATGCCGACATCGTTCTGAAAATCCGCGCGCCCCGGACGGACGGCGACAACGAGATCGCAAACATGAAGAAGGGCGCCATGTTGATGGCCCACCTTTCGGCCTTGTCCGAGCCGGAAGCGATCAAGGTGTTCGCGGATGCCGGCGTCACCGGATTCGCCATGGAGCTTCTGCCCCGAATCACCCGGGCTCAGTCCATGGACATCCTGTCGTCGCAAAGCAACCTCGCCGGTTACAAGGCCGTGCTCGACGCGGCCGGGGAGTTGGGCCGGGCATTCCCCATGATGATGACGGCGGCGGGAACCATCGCGCCCGCCAAGGTGTTCATCATGGGGGTCGGCGTTGCCGGCCTGCAAGCCATTGCGACCGCGAAGCGGATGGGGGCCGTCGTGACGGCGACCGACGTGCGTCCCGCGACCAGGGAACAGGTGGAGAGCCTCGGCGGCAAGTTCCTCGAGGTTGATCCGGAAATGGAGAAAGACGCCCAGACCGAGGGCGGATACGCCAAGGAAATGCCGCCCGAGTACTTCGAGAAGCAGAAACAGGTGGTTGCCGAGCACATCAAGAAGCAGGACGTGGTTATCACCACCGCCCTGATTCCCGGCCGTCCCGCGCCGACGCTCGTCACCGAGGCGATGGTCAAGTCCATGCCGGAAGGCGCCGTCATCGTCGATCTTGCCGTCGAGGCCGGCGGCAACGTCGAGGGCGCCGAACTGGGCCGGACCGTCAAGAAGGATGGCGTAGCCATCATCGGTCACGCCAACGTGCCGGCGCGGCTGGCCGAGGACGCCAGCACATTGTTCGCCAAGAACCTGGTCAACTTCATCACACCCCTGGTCGACCCGGAGACGAAGGAATTCTCCATCGACTGGGAAGACGAAATCATTGCCGGCACGCTGGTCTGCAAGGACGGACAAGTTGTCCATCCGGCCCTGGCGCCGAAGGAGGGTTAGACATGGATGCGGCTGAGAAGGCCATGGAGGGCGCCGTCGCCGGCGATCCGTTCATTTTCCTGTTTACGGTTTTCGTTCTCGCGGTGTTCGTCGGATTCTACGTGGTTTGGAGCGTGACGCCCGCCTTGCACTCGCCGCTGATGAGCGTCACCAACGCGATTTCGTCGGTGATCATCGTCGGCGCGCTGATAGCCGCGGGTCCCGCGGACCTGTCCTTTTCCAAGATCATGGGCTTCGTCGCGGTCACCCTGGCGTCGGTAAACATCTTCGGCGGCTTCATCGTCACCCAGCGGATGCTCTCCATGTACAAGAAGAAAGCGAAGACATAGGGGACGCCGGATGAGTGAAACAGCAACAGGCTTCGCCTACCTCTTCGCCGCCGTATGTTTCATCCTGGCGCTCCGGGGGCTGAGTTCCCCCGAATCGGCGCGTCAGGGCAACGTGTTCGGGATCGTCGGCATGATCGTGGCGGTTGCCACGACGCTCGCCGACCCCACCATCATCAGCTTCGAACTGATTCTCCTCGGCGTCGTCATCGGCGGAGCGATCGGCACCGTCGTCGCGCTCAAGATCCAAATGACGGCCTTGCCGCAGTTGGTGGCGGCGTTCCACTCGCTGGTCGGGGTTGCCGCCGTCGCCGTTGCCGCCGCGGCATTCTTCGCGCCGGAAGCCTACGGTATCGGTGCGCGGGGCGATATCGCCACCGCCAGCCTGATTGAAATGGCCCTCGGCACCGCGATCGGCGCGATCACCTTTTCCGGTTCGGTCATCGCGTTCGCGAAACTGCAGGGCGTCATGTCCGGATCGCCCATCGTTTTTCCGGGGCAGCATCCGCTCAATGCGCTGATCGGTATCGCCATCGTCGCCGCCATCGTTTGGCTGGTCGTCTCCAACGGCGATAACGCGTTCTGGACCATCGTCGTCCTGTCGTTCCTTATCGGCTTCCTGATCATTATCCCCATCGGGGGCGCCGACATGCCCGTGGTCGTCAGCATGCTCAACTCCTATTCGGGCTGGGCCGCGTGCGGCATCGGGTTCACGCTGTCCAACACGGCATTGATCATTACCGGCGCGTTGGTGGGGTCGTCGGGCGCCATCCTGTCCTACATCATGTGCAAGGGCATGAACCGCTCGATCTTCAATGTGCTGCTCGGCGGGTTCGGCGGCGATTCGGATGCGGCCGCGGCGGGGCCCGCCGGCGACCGCGCGGTCAAATCCGGCAGCGCCGAGGACGCCGGCTTCATCCTCAAGAACGCGTCCAAGGTCATCATCGTTCCGGGCTATGGCATGGCCGTCGCCCAGGCACAGCACGCGCTCCGCGAAATGAGTGATCTGTTGAAGGAAGAGGGTGTCGAAGTGGCCTACGCCGTTCACCCTGTCGCCGGGCGGATGCCCGGCCACATGAACGTGCTTCTGGCGGAGGCCAACGTGCCTTACGACGAGGTCTTCGAACTGGAGGAAATCAACCACGAATTCTCGACCGCCGACGTGGCGTTCGTCATCGGCGCCAACGACGTGACCAACCCGGCGGCGAAGACGGACACCGCGAGCCCGATTTACGGCATGCCGATTTTGGATGTCGAGAATTCGGGAACGGTGCTGTTCCTGAAACGCTCCATGGCGTCCGGCTACGCCGGCGTCGACAACGAGCTGTTCTTCCGGGACAACACCATGATGGTGTTCGGAGACGCCAAGAAGACCACCGAGGAAATCGTTCAAGCGGTCGGGTAGCAGGGGGCCGTCCGGACGTGCAAAAGCCGCGTCCTGTCCGGAAGCGGCTTGATCAATGGTCGTGAAACGGGGGCTTCTTTAGAAGCCTTCGCGCTCCAGGCGCTTGCGCTCCAGTTTCCGTGCCCGGCGAACGGCTTCGGCCTTTTCGCGGGCCCGGCGCTCGGAGGGCTTCTCATAGGAACGGCGCAGTTTCATTTCACGGAAGACGCCTTCGCGCTGCATCTTCTTTTTGAGGGCCTTCAGGGCCTGATCGACATTGTTGTCGCGGACGGTTACATGCACGTGGACTCAACCCTTTTCAGTCATGACCGGTGACGAAGGCGGGCCTTCTAACATACTGAAATCCGGTTGTGAAGGGCGATTGGGCGAATATTCGCCGCAATTGACCTCGCGTTCAAATCGTCCATATTGATCGACATGGCCATTCTCAAGATCGCTCGCATGGGACACCCGGTTCTACACCGCAAGGCGGAGCCTGTGGAAGATCCGACCGCGCCCGAAATCGCCAATCTTATCAACGACATGATCGATACCCTGGAGGATGCGGGCGGCATCGGCCTGGCCGCGCCCCAGGTTCACGTCCCCCGGCGTGTGGTGATCTTCTATATTCCGGAACATCGCGCCGGCGAGGAGGAAGAGGAGGAGCCCCAGCCGCTGACCTTGATGGTCAATCCGGTGATCGAGCCGCTGACCGATGAAAAAAGCCTGGATTGGGAAGCTTGCCTGTCGGTACCGGACATGATGGGGGCGGTGCCCAGATTCGATCGTATCAAGTACAGCTGGACCACACCCGAAGGCGAGACCGAAGAGCGGATCGCCAGCGGTTTCCATGCCCGCGCGGTCCAGCACGAATGCGACCATCTGGACGGCATACTTTATCCCATGCGGATGGAAGATTTGACCCTGTTGGGGTTCGCCGAGGAAGTGCAGCGCAACCAGGATCTGGTCAAGTCGGTGCGGGGAGAGTGACGCAATGTCCGGCCTAGACGAATTACGGTCCGGCATCGTCCGAGCCATGCTGCCGCACGTTACCTTCGACGGCTGGAGCAAAATTGCTCTCCGCGCCGGCGCCCTCGATTGCGGCGAAAACGAAGACATTGTCGACCGCTTGTTTCCGCGGGGCCTCAATCAAGCGGCCGAGGTGTACAGCGTCCTCGCGGACGAAGAAATGGTCGGCGCAATGGAAGCGGCCGGTGTCGGAGAAATGAAGGTACGTGACCGGATCACCGCCGCCGTCCGGTTGCGGCTGGAAGCGGCGGAAAATGACCGAGAGGCGATCCGGCGGCTTATGTCATACCTCGCTGTCCCGGGCCGAAAGCCATTGGCGGCGCGGCTGCTGATGAAGACCGTGGATACCATGTGGTATGCGGCCGGCGACGACGCGACAGATTTCAATTATTACACCAAGCGCGGGTTGCTGGCGGGCGTGTACGGCTCCACGGTCCTTTATTGGCTCAACGACGAATCGGAGGGCCGCGAGGCCACCTGGGAATTTCTCGACCGCCGGATCGGCGATGTGATGCAAATTCCAAAGCTTCAGGCCCGGGTGAGGAAGGCGGCGGGGCTGTTGCCGTCGCCTTTCAAGGTCCTTCGCGTACTCTCTTCGCGCCGCCGGGCGGTCTGAACATCCGCGGTCGCGCAACTGATTCGCCTAGTCAGGCGATAATATCCGGGAGGCCGAGGGCGTGGAGGCGGGTGATCTCGTCCTTGAGCGCCAGCTTCCTTTTTTTCAGGCGTTGAATCTTGATCTGGTCGAATGGCGGCGATTCGGTCAACGCCTTGATCTGGGCGTCAAGCTCACGGTGCTCCGCCTTGAGCGCGTCAATCCGTGCCTGAAGATCCTCGGTTTCCGCCATTGGTTCGCATTGGTTGGAGGATGACGCCTATAATAGCAGAGTGTCGTCAAAAGGGCAGCCGGGACTGTCTCGATTGGCAAGGGCTGTCGAACGACTTGGGTAAGCGAGAATGAATCAGGATTCTAAAATCGGGATACTCACCAGTGGCGGCGATTGCGCCGGTCTCAACGCGGCGATCCGGGCCGCCGTGCAGCGTGCCGACGGCGGGTATGGCTGGCAGGTCATCGGTATTCACGATGGGTCGAGGGGTCTGCTGGAGCGCCCGATGCGCTACGAGGAACTGAAACCCGGCCTGTTCACCGGCGATATCCTGCGCATGGGGGGCACCATACTCGGGACCACCACTCACGGAGATCCGTTCGCCTATCCCATGCCGGACGGGACGACACAAGATATTTCCCGGCAATTCGTTTCCGGCTTTCGGGAACTGGGGTTGAGAGGGCTGATCGTTATCGGCGGAGACGGCAGTCTCAAGATTCTCCAACGGCTGGCTGAATTGGGCGGCATTCCGATGATCGGCATTCCCAAGACGATCGACAATGATGTGCCGCTCACCGAATACGCCATCGGGTTCACCACGGCCCTCAGCACGGCTGTCGAGGCGCTTGACCGGCTGCTGCCGACCGCCGAGAGCCACGAGCGGGTCATGATCCTCGAGGTGATGGGGCGGGACGCCGGGCACATCGCGCTCAGTGCCGGGATCGCCGGTGGCGCCGATGTCATCTTGATCCCCGAAATTCCTTTCGATATCGAGAAAGTGGCCGCAAAGATCAAACGCGTCCGGGAACACGGGCGCAATCATTCCCTCGTCGTCGTCGCGGAAGCCGCCCATCCGCTTGGAGAAGGAGCCCGGTCCTACATCACCACCCAGGGATACCGGCGCTATGGCGGGGTGGGGCAGCTCCTCAGCGAGCAGATCTCGGATCACACCGGATCCGATACCCGGGTAACGGTTCTGGGCCATGTTCAGCGCGGCGGCATTCCAAGCAGCCACGACCGAATTGTCGCTTCGGCCTTTGGCGTCAAAGCGGTCGATCTTCTGGCCGAAGGGAAGACCGGCCGCATGGTGTCCTGGCAGCATCGTCAGGTGGTGGACGTACCGCTCGACGAGGTCAATCAACGTACCCGTCCCGTTTCTCTCGACGACACGCTGGTTTGCACGGCCCGTGGCCTCGGCATATCGCTCGGGGACTAGGAATGCCCTCCGCCGAGACAAATCGCTTCTGGCAGTTCTCGTTGGATTTCTACCGGCGGGACGGCGTCGCGGAGGCCTGCTTGGCGCTGCAGGATCAGCACGGCCTCGATGTCAACATCTTGCTGTACGCGGCATGGCTGGCGAGCCAAGGCCGGACCGCCTCCGTCGCCGATTTCGAACAGGTCGATCTCCTCATTGCGCCTTGGCGGGAAGAGGTGATTCGGCCACTCCGGCGAATCAGGCGCTGGCTTAAGGAACCCGGGCCGAATGCGCCCGCCGGCGGCGTCCGGGCGTATCGCGCAGGTATCAAATCCGCGGAACTCGAAGCGGAGAAGATTACTCAAGACATGATTTATGTCTCTCATTCGCGAACGCAAAGGCCCGACGGAGACGGGCCCGGCGACATCCGGGCGGCACTCTCCAACTATCTGAAAATGAGGGATGTTTCCCCGGACAACGACGCGGCCCGGGAACTGGATGCCATTTGTGCGGCGTTCGACAACCTTGTCTGAACGGGGGGCCGGCAGAGCGGCCCTTGATTTCGCCACGAAGGGAGCCTTAAGATTGCAAGCAGTGAAAGAAGGCCAAGTTAGGAGGTAAGGTAGATGGCGGAAAAGGATCGAATCGACGTGCTGAAAGCGAGGCACCAAGAACTCGAATCCGAAATCGAAAGAGAGTTTGGAAGTTCTACCCCCGATGATTTGCTCATCGCGACTCTCAAACGCCAGAAACTCCGAATAAAAGACGAGCTCGCGGAGCTCAACGCCCTATAAGCGGATCGGTATCAGGCGGGAAATCGCCTGCCGCCGACAGTGAGTTGACCGGCGCCGTCTGGCGAACGCCGTTCGCGCACCTAAATCATATATAGTTGCGCTTCCGACCGGCGCCCGTGCCGTCGGCGGCATTCCGTGCGGCCGGCGCGGCCCGGCCTTGCTATTGGGATTTGGGTCCATGCTTGAAGATATTCTCGAGTCGATCGGTCTGCCGTTGTCGGATGTGGATTGCGGCGGTTATCCGGTCGCTTCACCGATCGATGGAACGGTCATCGCGGCGGTGGCCACCGATACGGCCGAATCCGCCGGAGCCAAATTGTCCGCCGCCGAGAACGCCTTTCGGCACTGGCGGGACGTCCCGCCGCCGCGCCGCGGAGAGCTCATCCGGCTTTTCGGCAATCAGCTTCGCCGGCACAAGGAGCCGCTTGGCCGCTTGGTGACGCTCGAGGCCGGAAAGATTCTTCAAGAGGGCCTCGGCGAGGTTCAGGAAATGATCGACATTTGCGACTTCGCGGTCGGCCTTTCCCGCCAGCTTTATGGTTTCACCATCGCTTCGGAACGGCCCGGGCACCGGATGATGGAAACCTGGCACCCCCTGGGCCCCGTGGGCGTCATCACCGCGTTCAATTTTCCCGTCGCCGTCTGGTCTTGGAATACGGCGCTGGCGATCGTTTGCGGTGATCCGGTGGTTTGGAAACCATCCGAGAAAACACCCATTACGGCACTGGCGTGCCGGCACCTCTTCGAGCGGGCGGCGGCGGAGTTCGGCGATGCGCCGGCGGGTCTGCTGTCGGTCCTGATCGGGGACCGAACAATCGGACGACTGGTTGTCGACGATCCGCGGATGCGCCTGATCAGCGCGACCGGCAGCTGCCGCATGGGCCGGGAGGTGGGTCCCCGGGTGGCCCAACGGTTTGGCCGCCCGCTCCTCGAGCTCGGCGGCAATAACGCGATGATTGTCGCCCCGTCCGCCGACCTCGACCTGGCCGTCCGGGCAATCCTGTTTGCGGCCGTTGGAACGGCGGGACAAAGGTGTACGTCCCTGCGCCGCCTGATCGTTCACACCGATGTCCGTGAAGGTTTGCTCTCGCGGCTGAAAGCGGCCTATGCGGAGGTCCCGGTCGGCGATCCGTTTGCCGAGAAAACGCTGGTCGGCCCGCTGATCGATCAGGCAGCCTTCGACGGAATGCAATCGGCGTTGAAGCAGGCGCGGAAAGAAGGCGGGGCCGTGACCGGCGGAGAGAGGCAACTCGGCGATACCTGCCCGGAGGCGTTCTATGTCCGGCCGGCCATCGCCGAAATGCCCGGGCAATCGGCCGTCGTTCGCGAAGAGACGTTCGCCCCCATATTGTACGTCCTTGGATATGACGATCTGGACGAGGCGATCGCGCTCCACAACGATGTCGATCAGGGCCTCGCGTCGAGTATCTTCACGACCGATCTGCGGGAGGCCGAGCGGTTCCTGTCGGCGTCGGGGAGCGATTGCGGCATCGCCAACGTGAACATCGGTCCGTCGGGCGCCGAAATCGGCGGAGCGTTCGGCGG
>JAPPFK010000141.1:25785-33823 GCA_028823885.1 Rhodospirillales bacterium
CGGCGGCGAGAAGGAAACCGGCGGGGGGCGCGAGTCGGGTTCCGACGCCTGGAAGGCCTATATGCGCCGGGCGACGAACACCATCAACTACTCGCGGGAATTGCCCCTCGCGCAGGGGATTTCGTTTGGTGACGGATAGAAGGGTCAGTCGTTGGCGGTCGGCGGTTGCGGGGCGAACGGATCCGGGGCGTCTCCGGAGTCATCCGCCGGCGCCGCCGCCGGAACATCGCCGAATACCTCGGCGGCCGGTGCGACGGCGGCGGCGGGATGGCTTTCGGTCTCGGCCGTCTCGTCGGCCGGCGGAGCGGTTTCCGCGGCCTCGGCCGGCGGTTGTTGAAGCGGCGCGTGCCCCGTGCCGGCGCGCTTCCGGGCGATTGCCACCATTTTCTCCAGATCGGCCGCCGAACAGAGCCCGAGATAGACCGGGCTCTGCGCCTTGATATTGGCGATATTGCGGTGGGTCCGGGCGCGCACCGATTCGATGGTCGGCTTGGTGGTGCCGATCAGGCGGCTGATCTGGGCATCGCTGAGTTCGGGATAGCTCTTCAAGAGCCAGGCGATGGCGTCGGGCCGGTCCTGCCGCTTCGAGATTGGCGTGTAGCGGGCGCCCTTCTGGCGGACCTTGGGGAGCGGGACCGACGGTTTCGACATTTCCAGCCGGGCGTCGGGGTCCGCTTCGCACTTCTCGATTTGCGCCTTGCCGACCTGGCCGTTTGCGACCGGGTCGAGGCCCTGCATACCCGGCGCGACCTCGCCGTCCGCGATCGCCTGAACCTCGAGGATATGAAGGCCGCAGTAGTCCGCGATCTGATCGAATGTCAGCGCCGTATTGTCGACCAGCCAAACAGCGGTCGCCTTTGGCATAAGAGGCTGTGCCATCGCATGTCTTCCTCGTTTAAGGTGATACAGGCGGACCGTGGTCTACGCCTGGAATGTCGCGCGCAATATAGCCGCCGCCCCGGGCCCGGTCAAACCCGCGGAAAAGCCGCCGTTAGAGCCGATCATGGTTTGTCGGAATCGCTTTGCGATGCCGGCAATCCATGTGAATCGGCTCTACACTATTGAAATAGATCGGATTCACATGTTTTGACGAAACCGCGCCCTGGTTCCGTCAAAACATGACCCGATCTAGCCGATCGTCAGGACTATTTTGCCGATGTGGCGCCCTTCTTCCATGACGCGATGCGCCTCGGCGGCATCGTTCAGTGTCAGGGTTTGGTATATCACCGGTTTCAGCTTCCCGTCCTTGAACAGCGGCCAGACCCGTGATTTCAGGTTTTCCGCTATTTGGCTCTTGAAGGCCGTGTCCCGCGCCCTCAGGGTCGATCCGGTTATGGTCATCCGTTTGACGAAGACCTGCCTGAAATCCACCTCCGCCTTCGATCCGCCGAGGGCCGCGATTATGCAGAGCCTGCCGCTTACGGCCATGCAGGCGATGTTTCTCGGGATATAGTCCCCGGCGACCATGTCGAGCACGACGTCGGCCCCATTGCCAACCGTGTGGTTCATCACCTCCTCGACGAAATCCTGTTCCTTGTAGTCGATAGCCAGTTCCGCGCCCAAATCGAGACACGCCCGGCACTTTTCCGCCGAACCCGCGGTGGCGATGACATGGCTCCCCAACTGCGAGGCGAGCATGATCGCGGTGGTGCCGATACCGCTTGATCCTCCGTGGACCAGGAGGGTTTCCCCGGGCTTGAGGGCGCACCGGTCAAAGACATTGCTCCAGACCGTAAAGAAGGTCTCGGGAATGGCCGCTGCTTCCACCATGTTGAGGCCGTCCGGAACGGGCAGGGCTTGGGCCGCCGGGACCGCGCAGTATTCGGCGTAGCCGCCGCCGGCAACCAGCGCGGTTACGTTGTCGCCCACCTTCCAGCCGCTCACGCCGCCGCCGAGCGCGGCGACGGCGCCGGCGATCTCCAGGCCGGGGATATCGGTCACGCCGGGCGGCGGCGGATAGCGGCCTTCCCGTTGGACGATATCGGGGCGATTGACCCCGGCGGCTTCGACCCGGACCAGAATTTCGCCGTCGGCGGCATTGGGAACCGGCCGCCGGCCGGGCTTCAGGGCCTCGGGCCCCCCCGGTTCGGGAATTTCGATGCATTGCATGTCGTCGGGGAGTTGGTCGGTCATGGTCGCTCCGGTTGTCGCTCGTGGCTTTGGTCTAGTATGCTTGCCGGCAGCGGCCAGGCAAGACCCGGCGGGTCATCTGCGGAGGGAGCGTGCGATGGATACCGATGATCTCGAACCCGTCGAGAAAAAACCGGATCGAAAGGACCTGGAGATCATGTCCATCGAGGCGCTGCAAGAGTACATCGCCGAAATGGAGGGGGAAATCGAGCGTGCCCGCGCGGCCATCGCCTTGAAGGAGGATGCCCGTTCGGGTGCGGAATCTTTTTTCCGCAAGTGACCGGCGCCTCCCGCCGCCCTGCCTCCATTAAGAGTCTCTTAAGCCTCGCCTGATAGATTGACGGTGATCGATGAGATCGTCTGGCGGATTTCCTCCGCCATTCGAACCTCTTTGACGCCTCCCTGTTAAACTCGAGCCGCCTCGTTTGGAGGCGGCTCTTTTTTGTCCGCAGGCTGTTCCATCGACCCTTGACCCCTTGGCGGAGTCTTATGTAAAGTCCGTGACGAAGCGTACTTAATACGGGCGAGTTTAACAGGGACTAGCTTGCTTTCGGGGCGGCCTTCGGGCGGCCCCAATTTTTTTCCAGATCCCCTTGGAATTGGGCCGCCCGGCCATTGTCCATGCCCATTGTTCATGGCCATTGTCCAGGCAACGGCCGGGCGTACCATTTTCGGCATTCGCGTCTTGGTTACGCGGCCTTTTCGCCGTGTTCGATCGCCTTGGGCGCGGGGCCGCTGAGGATCTTGATCCGGCGCGGCTTCAGCTCCTCCGGAACCTCCTGGGCGAGATCGATCTCCAGCAGGCCGTCGGCCAGATGGGCATCGACCACCTTCACATGGTCGGCGAGCTGGAAGCGGCGCTCGAACGAGCGAGTGGCGATTCCGCGATGGAGATAGGCGTTCTCCCGATCGGCATCGAGTTTGCCGCTGACGACCACGACGTCTTCCTTCACGGTGACGTCGAGATCCTTCTCGCCGAAGCCCGCCACGGCGATGGAAATGCGATAGCCGTCATCGCTCAGCTTCTCGATATTGTACGGCGGGTAGGCGTCGTTTGCCTGGGCATACCGCAGTGCCGAATCGAGGCGGCGCTGCAAATTGTCGAAGCCGACGGAGGTGCGGAACAGGGGTGAAAAATCAAATGTGCGCATGACCATATTCTCCTAATGAAGCAACACGGTTTCCAAATGGCCCGCCAACTGGCCGGACCGGTTTCCCGGACGGCACCCTCTTCGTGAGGCATACCGCCGTGACCCTCATATAGCCGGCGGCGAACCGGCTTCAAGTCCCGTAATGCCGAAATTTTCGGGTGATTTTACGCCTCCGGCGCCGCCGAGACTCCCGTTCCCTGCCTTGGACAGGGCATGGGAGTGGATGCCCCGCACGGAGGCGGGGCATGACGCGAGATGCTGAATCAAGGAAGCTCGTCATGGCCGGGCCCACCGGCAAAGTGGCCCGGCCATCCACGTGTAGTGCCACCGCCAAGGCGTGGATGCCCGTGTCAAGCACGGGCATGACGGCTGATGTGCGCCCAAAAAGAGGGCGCCATGGCCGCGCGGATTTTCGAAACCTACTTGAGGCCCAGGTTCTGAAAGCGCTTGTTGAACTTCGCCACCTGGCCGCCGCTGTCGACCAAACGATGCTCGCCGGTCCATGCGGGGTGGGATTTGGAATCGATGTCCAGTTTGAGCGTGTCGCCGGCCTCGCCCCACGTCGAGCGCGTGGTGAACGTCGATCCGTCGGTCATCGTGACCGTGATCTCATGGTAGTCCGGATGAATCTCTTTCTTCATGTCTCCGCTCCGTCGGCGAGGGCGCTTATATACATAAGGCCGGCCACCCTGGCAAGCCGGGGATCAGTCGGATTTCCCGTTCGGGCCGCGGCCTCCAAAGGCAATAATCAGCGCCGTTCCGACGATGACGGCGCCCATGTAGAACGGCCAATCCCGGCCCAGCCAGGCAAACAAGATGCCGGCGGCCGCCGGGCCCAGAATCCGCGCCACGGTGGCCGCCGACCGCCCGACACCCATGACACCGCCCTGTTGGTCCTCGGGCGCGCTCAAGGACACCAATGTGTTGAGACCCGGCGTCGCCACGCCAAATCCAACGGCCATGACGGTGACGGCGAGGATCATCCATGTTTCGTTTGGGCTGAGCGGCGTGGCGATCAATCCCACGACGAGTGCGGCGAGGCCCAGCCGCACCATGCCCCACTCGCCGATCCGGCGTGAAATGGGGCCGGAGAGTCCGCCTTGGATTGCCGCCATGATCAGGCCCATATAGGCGAACAGAAATCCGTTTTGGGATACGCTCCAGCCATACTCCCGCTCGGACCAGATGGGAAACATGGCTTCGATCCCGGCGATCCCCGCGACGGCAAGAAAATTCAGGCCAATGGCGACCATGGTCGGGCGCCGCCGGAGGGTCTCCATGAAACCGGTATGCCGGCGGCCGGGTTCATCCCGCCGCGCCCGGTCCCGGAATTCCCGGGGCGATGACTCCGGAAGCAGGGCCGCCGCCGCGGCGAACGCGACAAACGAGAAACCCGCCGCGGCGTAGGCCGGGAGCTGAAAGTTGATGTTGGCCGGGTCGGCGCCGCCGAGAATGCCGCCGATCGCGGGTCCGGCGGTAAATCCCAGCCCAAAAGCGGCACCGACCAGGCCCATGCCGCGGGCCCGGTTTTCGGGCGTTGTGATGTCCGCCATATAGGCGAATGCGGTTGCGATACTTCCCGCCATCGCGCCCGCGAACGCCCGGGCGAGGAACAGTCCGGTCAAGCTGTCGACAAGCGCCATCCAGATATAGGCGCCGACCGTTCCGGCGAGGCTCATGACCAGTACGGGGCGCCGGCCTATTCGGTCGCTCAGCCGGCCCCAAACGGGCGCGGAGATAAGTTGGCACAGCGAGAATACCGAGATCAGGTAGGCGACCTGGTCGGGGGATGCCCCGAAATGCTCGCCGTAGAATGGGAGCAGCGGAATGACGATACCGAACCCGATCAGGTCGATGACGACGACGGCGAAAACGATCATCATTGCCGTGCGCGGCGCGGCGACGCCGGGACGGTCACCCGCGTTGGCGACCCGTTCCTTCTCCGCGGTCATCGCTGGGTCAGCTTGAACTCGATCCGGCGGTTGCGCCGGTATGCGATTTCATCATCGCGGGCATCGATGGGCTGAAATTCCCCGAAGCCGGTGGCGGCGAGACGGTTGGCGGGGATTCCGGCATCGATCAGGAATTTGACTACCGATATGGCGCGGGCGGTCGACAACTCCCAATTGCTTGGGAACTGGGGGGTGCTGATCGGGACCCGGTCGGTATGGCCGTCGATCCGCAGAACCCAATCGATGTTCTCGGGGATTCGCCCGGAGATATCTCTCAGCGTCGTTGCGAGCTGACTGATCTGATCCTGCCCGGCACCGCCCAACTCGGCGGACCCTGTCGTGAACAGGACTTCGCTCTGAAACACAAATCGGTCGCCGACGATCCGGATTCCGCGCTGGCCCCCCAGGACTTCCCGCAGCCGTCCGAAAAACTCGGAGCGGTACCGGGAAAGCTGTTGAACCTTGCTGGCCAGGGCCGCATTCAGCCGTTTGCCCAGATTGGCGATTTGGACCTGTTGCTCTTGGGCGGTCTTCTCGGAAATATCCAGGGCCTCGGTCAAGCGGCCGATCTGGAGGCGCAACTCCTTGATCTGCTGATTCAACAGGGCGACCTGAGCCCGTGCGCTTTCGGAGAGCTTCTTCTCTTCGATCAAGAGCTTCTTCTCTTCGACCAACCGGCCTTCCGAACCTTCAAGTTTTCCGGCCAGGTCCTTGATCTGTTGCTCCAACTCTGCCCGGAGCGCCGTCAGTGCCTCGATGTCCCGGGTAAGCGCCGCCACTTGACGCAGTTGAAGCTCGATCTTCTGACGGTCGGCGAGGATGGACTTGAAAGCGTCCTCCAGATCCGCCTTGACCTTCTCTGCTTCCTCCTCGGCGGACTCGGCTCGCAAGGTGAGCGCTTGAATCTGCGCCGATAGATCGTCCCGGGCCGCGACCGAGGCCTGCAATTCGCTCGATACCTGCTCCAGATTGGTTCGGAGATCGGCATTGGCGCGCCGTTCGAGCGCCAATGTTTCGGCCAGTTCCGCAACCTGCCGGTTGAGCCGGTCGAGGGCCGCGTCCCTCCCGGTCAATGCCTCCGACAGAAAGAACTGCGCCAGCACGAAGACCATCAGCAGGAAGATGATGACCATCAGCAACGTCGCCAGCGCATCGACGAAACCCGGCCAAATATTGGTGCTGCGTTCGGCCCGGCGGGAAATGGCGGCCATTGCGGACGCTCCCTAGGTTCCCTTGTCGGGAGACGAGGCGGCGATGGTGCGGGCGAGCAACTTAATCTCGCTTCGGAGCTGCTGCACCATGTCTTCGCGTCCCGCCGTCATTTCTTCCAGCAGTCTCGCCATATGCAGATCCACGTTGCGAATGTGCGATTTGGTCGCTTCGTCCATGGCGCCGACACCGCCATTCGACAGGAGTTCGAGAATGTTCTTCAGCTCCATCTGATTCTCACCCAAACTCAGGAGCAGACTCTGTTCGGCTCGCATTTGGTCACCAAGCGCACCAAGCTTCTCGCTAAGATCAATCAGGCTGTTGTTGCTGGCTATGTTGCGCTCCTCGCCGCGCGCCAACGTTCGTTGAAGATTTTCGAGACTCTCGGCGGTTTGCTCCAACAACGCCTGTACATAAGCGGGCACTGAACCATCGCCGTCCCCGGGCAAGGCGCCCGACGAGAGGCGGGTGAGGCTGGAGAGCCACTCCTCGAGTTCGTTGTAGAACCGGTTTTGCGCCTGACCCGCCTGCAAGTCCAGAAACCCGAGGACCAGGGAACCGGCAAGGCCGAACAAGGAAGACGAAAAAGCGGTTCCCATGCCGGACAGCGGCGCCTCCAGCCCGCCCTTCAAATTGGCGAACATGGCGGCGACATCACCCCCTTCGACGGATAAGTCGCCGATCACATCGCCGACGCTGCTGACCGTCTCCAGCAGACCCCAAAAGGTTCCGAGAAGGCCAAGGAATATAAGCAGGCCTATGGTGTAGCGGGACAAGTCCCGGGATTCGTCGAGGCGCGAGGCGATGCCGTCCAACAGGGATCGCATGGCGAGCGTCGAAAGCGACAGGCTGTCTCTCCGTTCGCCCAGCATTGTGGCCATCGGGGCGAGCAATCGCGGCGGCCGGGATTCCGAAAGGGTGGGGCTGCTCCGGCGGAAGCGCTCGATCCAATGGACCTCCGGAGAAAGCATCAAGACCTGTCGGAAATTGTAGATGATGCCGAGAAACAGCACGCCCAGGATCAGGCCGTTCAGGGGTACGTTGGCGGAGAACGCCCGTTGCAGCGGAACAAACAGAATGGCGCAGAGAACGATGACCACACCGACGAAAATGGCCATGCGGATGACGTAGGTTTGCGGAGACGCCATCAGCCTATGTTCCTAACTGCATTCCTGTGCTGTCGGGCCAAGAGCCAACCGCCGCTATCGGCTAATGGTCCTGAGATCAACGCGATTTGGCGTACCCGATGGAACCTTATTTCCGAGGGCGCGCACATCGATCCGCGTGCTGCGGATTCCCTTGCTGATCAGGTAGGAGCGAACCGCCAGCGCGCGGGACAGCGAAAGCCGGCGGGACTGGCTGGCCGAAAGATTGGGCTCCCCGGCATATGCCAAAAGCTGCATCCGCAGGTTCGGATCTGCCGTGAGCGACGCGGCAAGCGTGTCGAGAGCCTTGCGGCTGTCTCCGGAAAGGTCCGCGTTGCCGGGGGCAAACGCGACGCTTCGAAGCGGGGCTGCGGCCGGACCCGGGGGGCGGGCCGCCTGCTGTGGCGGCGCCGGCGGTTTCGGCAACGCGGCTGGGGCAGGGGGTTTCGGC
>JAPPFK010000117.1 GCA_028823885.1 Rhodospirillales bacterium
AGCTTCCCTATTCCGGCCGCTGGCTGGCCTCGACGATACGGGGCAGGGTCACATGGCCGACAGGCGCTCCGTTCCGGCCGATGACCGTCGCCTGGGCGCGGCCCGCCTTGGCCAGCGCTACCGAGGCGTCCTCGAGGACCGTCTCGGCGGGCAGTTCCATGCCCGTATTCACCCCCTTATAGCCGGTCATGATCGAGGCCACGGTCACCACCCGCCCCCGATTGATGTGCTTCACGAAGTCGGCGACATAGCCGTCCGCCGGACGCATGATGATGTTCTGGGGCCCGTCCGCCTGAGCGATCTCGCCGTCCTTGAGGATGGTGATCCTGTCGCCCAGCTTCAGGGCTTCGTCCAGATCGTGGGAAACGAACAGGATGGTCTTGTTGAGTTCGGCCTGGAGGGTGAGGAGGACATCCTGCATCTCGGCGCGGATCAACGGATCGAGGGCGGAAAACGCCTCGTCCATCAGGAGCACCTCGGCATCGGTCGCCAGCGCCCGGGCGAGACCCACCCGCTGCTGCATGCCGCCTGAAAGCTGGGCCGGATAATGGTCCTCGTAGCCGGTGAGCCCGACCCGCTCGATCCAGGCCCCGGTCCGCTGCCGGCGCTGGTCCTTGCCGACGCCCTGGATGTTGAGCCCGTAGCCCACATTGTCGAAGACGGTACGGTGGGGGAACAGGGCGAAGCGCTGGAACACCATGCTGACCGCGTGACGGCGAAACTCCATCAGCGCCTTGCCGTCCATCGCCGTCACGTCGGCGGAGCCGACCAGCACCCGGCCCTCGGTGGGGTCGATCAGCCGGTTGACGTGACGCAGCAGCGTCGACTTCCCCGACCCGGACAGGCCCATGACCACGTGGATGGACCCGGGCGCCACATACATGTCGATGGCCCGGAGGCCGATGACATGGCCGGTCTCCTCGAGGAGCTGCTGCTTGTCGGCGCCGTCCCGGACCCGGGCCATCACCGCCGGCGGATTGCGGCCGAATACCTTGTAGAGTCCCTCGATCCGGATGCCGACTTCGCTCATGAGCTGATGATCTGGCGGTGCCTCTGCAAACGCCGGCCGTAGTTCTGGGAAACCCGGTCGAAGACGATGGCGAGCGCGACCACCGCCGCGCCGTTGAACAGGCCCAGCGCGAAATACTGGTTGGTCACCGCCTGAAGCACCGGCTGCCCCAGGCCCTTCACCCCGATCATCGAGGCGATGACCACCATGGACAACGCCAGCATGATGGTCTGGTTGACGCCGGCCATGATGTTGGGGAGCGCCAGCGGCAACTGGACGCTGACCAGCCGCTGCCACGACCCCGCCCCGAACGCGTCGGTGGCTTCCAGGATGTCCTTGTCCACCAGCCGGATGCCGAGATTGGTCAGCCGGATCACCGGCGGCAGAGCGTAAACCACGACCGCGATGACGCCCGGCACCTTGCCGAGCCCCAGCAGCATGACCACCGGGATCAGGTAGACGAAGATGGGCATGGTCTGCATCACGTCGAGGATCGGCAGGATGGCGCCCTGGGTGCGGTCGGAGCGGGACATGGCGATGCCGATGGGCAGTCCGATGGCGACGGCGATCACCGTACAGACGCAGATGATGGCGAGCGTCCGCATGGTGTCCTCCCACATGCCCAGGACGCCGATGACGGCAAACGCCGCGACCACGCCGGCGACCATTTTGACGCTTCGGCTGGCGCCGAAAGCGATCGCTCCGAGCGCGATCAAAACCAGCCACCAGGGCGACGCCAGGAGGAGCCGCTCGAACCACACGAGGAAGGCCAGCAGCGGGTCGAAGAAGTTCTCGATGCTCTCGCCGAAGGTTCGGGAGAAACCGCGGTAGCCTTCGTCGAGGGAGCGGCGCATCGCCCGCAAGGTCTCTCGGTTCAGTTCGGGAAAGGTTATCAGCCATTCGGGCATGGTAAATCTCCGCGCGGTTGCGCGTCTCTACGGTTCAACCTTGGCGCCAGCGTACGGAATTTACGACGTCGCCGCTTTCACCTTCGCGGCGATCGCGGCCGGCACCCATTGCGTCCAAACGCTCTCGAAGTTCTCGAGGAAATATTCCGCGGTCTCCTCGGCATCGGCCTGTTCGTTGTCCTTCCAGGCCAATACCGCGTTAACCACCTTGTTCTCCCAGGAGAACTTCTGAACGAAGCTCATCGCCTCCGGCGCCGAATTGGCGAATTTGGAGGTCACCACCGTCAGCACATTGGACGCCGGGTACATGTTCGGTTTGGGATTCGCGCAGTCCGGCTTGGCCAAACATGCCCAGGTGGCCGGATCGTGGGTCATGCCCTTGAGCCGGACCATCGGATACTTGCCGAGGATCGAGGTCGGTGCCCAGTAGTAGCCGAAGAACGGCTCCTTGCGTTCATAGGCCTTGGCGATGGCCGCGGCGAGACCTTCGCCCGATCCCGGATCGAACGACACGAAACCGGCCTTCTTGAGGCCGTAGGCTTCGAACAGGTTGCGGTTGATGATCTGGCAGGCCCAGCCCGACGGGCAGCTGTAGAACCGGCCCTTGCCGGGCTCCTCCTTGTCCGGGAACAGGTCCGGACGCTTCAGGACCGCCTGGAGCGTGGTGAGTTCGGGATGTTTCTTGACGAAATAGTCCGGTATCCACCAGCCCTCTTCGCCGCCGTCCTTGAAAATTTTTCCGGCGATCTTGAGCCGGCCTTCCTTGACCGCCCGGTCGACGACCTCGCGCGCCGAATTGATCCAGATTTCAGGCGCCAGGTCGGGCTCCCCTTTTTCGGTCATGGAGGTGGTGGTCGGCACCGTGTCGCCGGGCACCAGCTCGACGTCACAGCCGTACCCCTTGTCCAATATGGCCTTGTACACGTGGGCGGCGACGGCGGCCGAATCCCAGGTCATCTCGGCGATGGTCACCTTGCCGCAGGCGGCATGACTTTGGGTTGGCGCCGCGAGCCAGACCGCCAGTACGGCCGCCGCGATCGTCAATTTGCGCATGGGAATCTCCCTGAATTCGGATTGGGTTTAGGCGTGAGGCCTAAGCCTAGCGCGGACCCGGCTCAAATTGCAAATTGGCGGCGGATTTCGCGCCGCCTAGTGGACGTTTTCGATGGTCGGGAAGCCGCGGCGCCGCCGGGCCAACCTGCCGGCCGGCGGCCGCAACCCCTATGTCTGCCCCATAAAGGTCCGGAGCGCGGATGCGACCCCGTCGGGCGCCTCTTCCGCGAGAAAGTGCCCGCAGTCCTCGAATTCGTGCAACTCGTGGTCCGACAGCGCGGACTTCCACCGTTCGAGTTCCTTCCTGCGGAACGCAATGTCCTTCAGACCCCAGAGAAGGAGCGCCGGCTTGTCGGTAAAGGCCGCGCGGTCGTCCCAGATCGAGCGCAGCCAGTCGCTCGCGCCCACGATGTAGCCCGGCAATGCAGCGT
>JAPPFK010000064.1 GCA_028823885.1 Rhodospirillales bacterium
CCCATACCGGGGTAACCACCGACACCGTATCGTCGACGGCGTCGAATATGGCGATCACCGTCGGGCGGACAAATTGCCCGTCCGGCACGTCGATATGGGCCGGGTTCTGGTCCGGAATGGCTTCGGCCAGGCGTACGGCGTCGTAGCCGAGATAGCCGAAGAGACCGGCGGCCATCGGCGGCATGCCCTCGGGCAAGTCTATACGGGATTCGGCGAGCAGCGAGCGGAACGAGGCCAAAGTTCCGTCCTCCGCGGCGACGGGACAAGGCTCGAACGCGCCCGCGTCATCAAGGGCTTGGCGGTTGATTTCCGCCATATTCCCCCGGCAGCGCCAGATCAGGTCCGGGCGCAGCCCGACGAAGGAATAGCGGCCGCGAATGGCCCCACCCTCGACGGATTCGAGCAGAAAGCTGTTGGGCTGACCCTGCGCCAACTTGATCATCGCTGAGACCGGCGTTTCCAGATCGGCAATCAGCCGGGTCGAAACGACCTGCGCCGGGCCCCGGCGGAACGTCTCCGCAAACGTCGGGAAATCGGGCGTGAATTCGATCACTGCTGATAGGATTGTTCGAGGCTGGCCCGATTGACCGTCACTCCGTGACGTTGGCGGAGCGCCTGAGTGAATTGGGCCGTCAGATCGGCGCCGATATCGCCGGCGATCTGGCCTCGGACGGCACTCAAGCCATCCCGGTCGGCGGAGGGAACGGCGGCGACGACATCCTTCAGGCGGGCAACGTAGTGCGCGCCGTCGCCCGCCGCCGTGACCACGCCGCCCCGGCCGGCGCCGAACAGCTCGGTAATCAGTTGGCCGGGCAGGGGTTTGTCCAGGCCGTGGCCCGTGCGAAGAAAAGGCTTGGTCTCCGAAATCTCGACGCCTCGCAGGTTGCTCAATTCGGCTAGCGTGACACCGCTTTTGAGACGCGCGACGAGATCTTCGGCGCGTTTTCGGGTCGCCTTGGCGCGCGCCGCGTCCTTCCAGGCCGCGACAACGCGGTCGCGGATGCTGTCCAACGGCCGCAATGTCGGCGGCGTCACACGGTCCACCCGGAGGATGAAATAGCCGTTCTCGCCGAGGTCGTTCAGGGCGCTCTCCTGGCCTTGCTCGGTTTCGAACGCGGCCCGGAGGATCGGGCCTTGAGAGTCGATACCCGCCACCGGCTGGCCCTGGGGGTCGGTGCCTGCCGCAGACAGCGCACCGATCTTGCGGACATTGATATTCAATTGGCGCGCCGCCTCTTCGATGCTGGCCCCGCCGCCGAGTACGTCTTCGAACCGGTTGGCCAGCCCGAACAGTTCATCAACCGCCTTGTCTTCGGCAAGCACGCGGCGGACCTCGTCCCGCACCTCGCTCAACGGCTGGACGGTCGCCTCCTGAACCTCGCCGACGCGGATAATGTGCCAACCCAAATCGGTCTTGATGGGCTGGCTGACGGCTCCCGTATCCAGGGCGAAGGCCGCATCAGCCAATTCGGGCAACGGCACCTGATCGCGGCTCAACAGTCCAAGATCGGTATCGGCAGGCCTCAGCCCCGCAACCTCCTCGGCAACCTTGGCGAAATCCTCACCGAGGGAAAGTTTGGTGTAGGCGTCACGAACCTTAGATTCGTCCCCCACGAGGATTTGCCGGAGTTCCCGCCGGGCCGGCGTCGAGTACCGGGCGATCCGGGCCTGGTATTCTTCCTCGATGGCCTCATCGGTTACATCGATTTCGTCGAGAATATCCTCGGTCTTCAGTTCTGCCAGGGTCAGCGCGCGGTACTCCGGCGCGGTGAACCGGGCGGCGTTTCGCCGATGAAATTCCTGGAGTGCGGCCGAATCCGGTGCACCGACGTTCCTGACCGCGGAGTTGTCCAACCGGACAACCTCGGCGACCCGCCGTTGGTTCCGGTAGCGATACACTTGATTCACCATGGTCGAGGGCAGCGCCTCCCCGGCATCGAGGCTGCTCAGGTATTGCTGCCGGAGGAGCGTGTTGCGCAGCAGGGCGACGTAACCGGCCTCGGTAAGACCGTTGCTGCGGAGGGCCTGGTCAAAGGCGACGCGGTTGAACGCTCCCTGCGGTGTCCGGAAGCGCTCGTCCGATTGGATGTTGGCGCGGACCACGTCGTCACTGATCAGAAGACCGAGATCGCTCGCGCCGATGGTAAGGAGATCGCGCTGGACGATGTTTTCGAGGGCGGCGTCCAACAGTCCCATTTCCCGGGCCTGGGTCGCGTCTATTTCGGTGCCGAGGAGCTGGCGGAATCGCCGGATCTGCTGCGAGACCTCGCGGCCCACTTCGTACCGGGTGATGTCGTGGTCGCCGACCGTGGCGACAATCTGGCTGGCGGCTTGCCGGGCGCCCGGAAGATGATCGCCGATACCCCAGATGCCGAAGCTGAGAATCAGAATGCCGAACAGGATATAGGTGGCGATTTTCAGGACTTTTTGCTTAAAGACATTCAACATGACCCAGGTCCGCTGACGAGTTGAAACGATGGGGATTGTACCACCCCGCGCCGGAGCGGCGGCATCATAAGAGTATGACCCCGGGCAATCAACTTCGGCCTCGGTCAATCGGGTTGCCCGGTTTCGGTACACCGGCTACCGTCAATTGACAGTAAAGGTGTATTGGCGAACTTAGACGGATGAAGAACGGATTTGGTCTGGCGCTTATCGGTCTTTGCATCGCCACCTCGGCACCGGCGGCGGAATTCAAGTTCATCGCCCTTGGCGATTTGCCCTACGGCCCGCCGGCAAAGGTCTATCCGCCTTTCGAGCGGCTGATCGCCGAAATCAACGCGAAAGCTCCGGCGTTTACGCTGCATATCGGCGACACCAAATCCGGGTCCACCCCATGCGCCGATCAAATGCTTCTCGACCAAAAAAGATTCATGAACGCCTTCGAGACTGCGGTGGTCTACACGCCCGGCGACAACGAATGGACGGACTGCCACCGTTTGAAGGCAGGCCGGTTCGATCCGATCGAGCGGCTGAGTTTTATTCGGCGCACCTATTTCGATAGGCCGATGAGCCTTGGGAAATCACCGATTCCAATCGAGCGCCAGTCCGACCTCATGCCCGCTCATACCCGCTACGTCGAGAACAGCCGGTTCAGCCGGGACGGCGTTTGGTTCGTTCTGGCCCATGTGGTTGGGTCCAACAACAATAACCGAACACTCGCAAATGTCAGGCCCGGCAATCCTGCAAATGCCGCAGCGGTTTTGGAGTTCGAAGCACGGAACAAGGCAAACGTCGCGTGGCTCGAGGACGGGTTCGACAAGGCGGTAACCGCCGGCGCCGCGGCGATGGTCGTTGCCATTCATGCCAATATTTTCGATTACGGGAGTCTCGACAAGAAGACCGAGAAGTTCACCGAGGGGATCGGCTTCAGCCGCTTCGGCGAACTCCTCGTTCGTCGCGCCGCCGAATACGAGAAGCCAGTCCTGCTGATCTTCGGTGACAGCCACAACTTCCGGATTTTCCACCCGTTCCCCCGGCGGGCGCCGAATGTCACGGCGCTGGAAGTCTATGGTGCAGCGCATATGCACGCCGTGGAGGTCTCGGTGGACACGAATGAAGATGCCGTGTTCGGGTTCAAGTCGATCTTCAACCCGGCCTTGAAGCGCGGCAAGTAGCATGGCGTTGCGGGCGCTGGACTCGGACGCCAAAAATGCTACACAAGCAGCACCGCACCCGCGTCCCAGCCATTGCCCCTGACGAACTCTCGAACCATGTCCCGACGCCCCCTGATTGCCGGAAACTGGAAAATGAACGGTCTCGCCGACGATGCCCGGACGTTGGCCCGTGGGGTTCGCGATGGCGCCGCCGACGCCGGCGGGCGTTGCGAGCTTCTTGTTTGCCCGCCCGCAACGGCGATCGCCGCCGCGGCCGATGAACTTGCGGGATCATCCGTCGCCGTCGGCGGTCAGGACTGCCATGTTGCCGGGAGCGGGGCGCATACCGGCGACATCAGCGCGGCCATGCTGAGGGACTTGGGCTGTTCCTACGTCATTGTGGGACATTCGGAGCGCCGCACCGATCACGGGGAGAGGGATGCGCTGGTTCATGACAAGGCCGTGACCGCCCGTGCCGCCGGTCTGGTGCCCATCATCTGCATCGGCGAAACGGAACAGGAGAGGGATGACGGCAGGACGCGGGATGTGGTCCTCGGTCAGTTGTCCGGCTCGTGCCCCAAGGACCTCGGCGGGTCCGACGTGGTGATCGCCTATGAACCGGTCTGGGCGATCGGCACCGGCCGCACGCCGACAATCGTGGAGGTTCGGGAGGCGCATGCCGCCATCCGGAACGGATTGGCGTCCCATCTCGGCGCCGAGGCGGCCGGCCGGGTCCGGCTTCTTTATGGCGGCTCCATGAAACCGGACAATGCCGAAAGCCTGCTGGCGCTGCCCGACGTGGACGGCGGCCTGATCGGCGGCGCAAGTTTGAAAGCGGAGGACTTTCTGGCCATTGCGGGCGCGGTCCGTCCGGCCAGCTAGTTTGGCAACTTGATACTGGCCAAGCCGCTTCGGAAGGTCTAAAAGACGCGCCTCATTCCGAGAGGAGCCCTAGAGGAAGCCTAGAGGAATCCATGGTAGCCGTACTCACTGTTGTTTTGGTCTTGCTGGCCCTGACCCTGATCGGCCTCGTCATGCTGCAGCAAAGCGAGGGCGGCGGCCTGGGCATTGGCGGCGGCGGAAGCGGCGGCGGCATGGGCGGCTTCATGACCAGCCGGTCGACGGCCAACCTGTTGACCCGTGCGACGGCTGTTGTCGCGGCGGCGTTCATGGTGGTCAGCCTGGCCTTGGCGATTATCGCCAACGAACGGAGCCGCGGCGCGCCGGGGTCCATTCTCGACGGCGGCGCGCCGGCGGGTCAGCAATCGCCCCAGGGACCCATGAATGCGCCAGCCACCCCATCGGTGCCGAGCGTCCCCTCCGTACCGACGACACCGGCCCGATAGCCCCAGCCGCCCAAATCGGGCGCTGCATCCGGCCACAGTAAAAAAATTCGTTTTGGCGGCAGAAATACCGTCTCCGCTCTTCCTAACTACAAGATGTTGTAGTAGGTTGTCGGTCCATGACGCGGTTCATTTTCATCACCGGCGGCGTGGTTTCATCCCTTGGCAAAGGACTGGCATCGGCGTCCCTGGGCGCGCTCCTGCAAGCGCGCGGATACAGCGTCCGCTTGCGCAAGCTCGACCCCTATATCAACGTCGATCCGGGAACCATGAGCCCCTACCAGCACGGCGAGGTCTACGTCACCGATGACGGGGCGGAGACCGATCTCGATCTCGGACACTATGAGCGATTCACCAATGTGGACGCCAAGCAATCCGACAACGTCACCACGGGCCGCATCTATTCCCAGGTCATCGCCAGGGAGCGGCGCGGCGAATATCTCGGCGCCACCATCCAGGTGATTCCGCACATCACCGATGCCATCAAGGAATTCGTCAAGGCCGACCTCAACGACGAGGATTTCGTCCTCTGCGAAATCGGCGGCACGGTCGGCGATATCGAGAGCCTGCCGTTCCTGGAAGCCATCCGGCAACTGGGCAACGACCTCGGCCGCCGGCAGACGATGTTCGTCCATGTGACCTTGGTGCCCTTTATTGCCGCGGCGGGAGAGCTCAAGACCAAGCCCACCCAGCACAGCGTGCGTGAACTCCAAAACGTCGGCATTCAGGCCGATTTGCTGCTGTGCCGCTCCGAGCAGGCCATCCCGAACAGCGAACGCCGAAAAATCGCCAACTTCTGCAACGTTCGCGAAGACGCGGTCATTCCGGCGATGGACGTGGAGAACATTTATCAGGTGCCGGTCTCGTATCATGCCGAGGGCCTCGACCGGGAGGTCTGCCGCCATTTCGGATTGGGTGACGCCGAAGGGCCGGATCTGGAACCCTGGGAGCACGTCGCCAAGCGAGCCGTCGAGCCGGAAGGCGAGGTGGCGATTGCCGTGGTCGGCAAGTACACCGGCTTGAAGGATGCCTATAAGTCCCTCTCCGAGGCTTTGGCCCATGGCGGCATCGCAAACAACGTCAGAGTGAATCTCAGGTGGATCGAGAGCGAGATCTTCGAGAACGGCGGCACGGTGCAGGCCTTGGAAGATGCCCACGCCATCCTGGTGCCGGGCGGATTCGGCGAGCGGGGCGCCGAAGGCAAGATCGAGGCGGCCAGGTTCGCCCGGGAGCGGGGCGTTCCCTATTTCGGCATATGCTTCGGCATGCAGATGGCCGTGGTCGAAGCGGCACGCAACCTGGCGGGCATCGAGAAGGCGGGCTCAACGGAGTTCGGTCCGTGCGAAGAGCCCATCGTCGGCTTGATGACCGAATGGCAAAAGGACGGCGTCAAGGAAACCCGGAACGAGGGGTCGGACAAGGGCGGGACCATGCGTTTGGGCGCCTACCCCTGCGTGCTCGGCGACAATTCCCGGGTGAAGCAAATCTACGATGAGGCGGAAATTTCGGAGCGTCACCGGCACCGTTACGAGGTCAACATGGCCTACGAACCGCACCTGGCGAAGGCGGGATTGATCTTCTCCGGCAAATCGCCTGACGGGGTACTGCCGGAGATCGTCGAAATCCCCGATCATCCCTGGTTCATCGGGGTGCAGTTCCATCCCGAATTGAAATCCCGGCCGTTTCAACCTCACCCGCTGTTCACCGATTTCATCCGCGCCGCGGTCGATCAGAGCCGGTTAGTGTGATGGACCCGCGCTACTGGTTTACCGCAAAGGAATATGGCTGGGGCTGGTCCCCCGCCACATGGGAGGGATGGACCGTTACCGGCGTATTCGTGCTCTCGGTGGTAGCCTGGGCGTTTGTCGCCCCGCCCAAGAAAAGCCTGAAAAAGTTCCTGTTTGGCGTTGGGGCCTGCGCCTTTGTCTTCATTGGAATTGCCTGGGCGACGGGCGAGCCGGCTGAATGGCGATGGGGCGCCAGTTCATGACCGCACCCCGCCACATATCCGTCGCTGACGTGAAGCTGGGCAACGACCTGCCGCTCTCGATCATTGCCGGCCCGTGCGCGCTGGAGAGCCGCCAGCACGCCTTGGATATGTCGGGCCGGATCGCCGAGATCGGCAAAAATCTGGGTATCGGCATCATCTACAAGACTTCTTACGACAAGGCCAACCGGACGAGCGTCCGGAGCGTGCGGGGCGTCGGGCTCGAAGACGCCATGCCCATCTTCCAGGAGGTTCGCGAAGCCTCGGGCCTGCCGGTGCTGACCGACATCCACGAGACCGGCCATTGCCGGCACATCGGCAATTCGGTGGACGTCCTGCAAATTCCCGCGTTCCTGTGCCGCCAGACCGATCTGCTGATCGCCGCCGGCGAAACGGGACTGCCCGTCAACATCAAGAAGGGACAGTTCCTCGCGCCTTGGGATATGGAAAACGTGGTCAAGAAGGTTGAGAGCACCGGCAACGACAAGGTGATGGTCACCGAACGGGGCGCGAGCTTCGGCTACAACACGCTGGTGACCGACATGCGCTCCCTGCCGATCATGGCGCGGACCGGCGCGCCGGTGGTCATCGACGCAACCCATTCCGTGCAGCAACCGGGCGGCGAAGGGAATGCCTCCGGTGGCGACCGGCGGTTCGCCCCGGTGATCGCCCGGGCGGCCGTCGCCGTCGGCGTCGCGGCGGTGTTCATGGAGACCCACGAGGACCCGGACAGCGCGCCCAGCGACGGCCCCAACATGGTCAAACTCGACGACCTGCCGGGCATCATCGAGACCCTGATGGAGATCGATCGGATCGCCAAGGCGAAGCCGGTCGGCTATTGATGTCTAAACACAGTTCGATATCCCGGAGCGGAAAGGCCAAAAATGTGCCGGGTTGGAGAACTCCACTGGATAGCCCGATATCAACCGCGGCAACGAGAATAAACGCTAGCCAATCCTTGACCTGGGCCACACTCACGCCTCCCACCTGAGCTTGCCGTGGGGTATCCGAGAGCGAATGGCGCTAGAATAGCGGCAGGAAAATATAGTTGAACACATGCGCGGCGGAAGGGTTCTCGACCTGACGCGCATCCGTCAGGACATTGTCAACCAAGGCCATACTGCGGTAGCCATGGTGCTCGATTTTGTCGATTATCCCGCGCACAGGCTTCCCGGCGTGAGCTTCCTCGATTTCGATCAGCATGACCGGGCGGCTGCGAGCTATCAATTCAGAGGCCCCCTCGATCACTTGCGCCTCATGGCCTTCGACGTCGATCTTGATGAACCCAACGTCGCCAAGGTCCAGAGAATCCATGCGCCGAACCGGGCATGACAGCTTAAGGTGCTCGCCTCCCTCTCTCGGCGGCGTCAAGCTTGCAAGCTGATTGGAAGTTACGCCACGCTTGTTTATCGGAACATGGAGCGTAGCGTCGCCGTCATAGCTTCCAACAGCGAAAGAATGAACGGTTAACCGTGATGACCGTATACGCCGGAGCCAAGGCAGCAGCGCCGGCCGCGGCTCGAATGCGTGAACCGCGGCGGCGAACTTGAGCAGTTCCCGCGTATAGCCGCCCTTGTTCGCTCCGATATCGACGGCAGTACGCTCGCGCGAGACCAAGAACGGTAAAAGGTCGAATTCCGGCTCCAAACGACGGAGCCGCCGACGCACGTCTCTGGCATGCCAGGACGGTGGGATCAGGTGATACTTGAGGCGCTCCCTGAGAGTTCTGCGATCCATCGCTTCCTCATGTCTTGATGATCTTGCTTGCCACGGCCGACGGCTGCGCATTGTAGTGGGGCTGATCTCCGCCGGTTGAGCCTGCTGTACTTCCTATATTTTGCCGCCACGAAGTACAACGCTCGACATCCGCGTTATCTCTTCCCCGACTTCGTGTCAGAGAGTACGAATGCGCATGCGCCGGAACAGCCATCACTATTTGACCTGAGAGTGACTTGGGCAAGTCCTTGCGCGTCTCCCCTTGAGCGTCTATCAACGCGCCAAATTCCGGCACCAGCCGATTTGCTTTGTGGAGACTCTCCATGACCGCCATTACCGATATCCACGCCCGGGAAATTCTGGACTCCCGCGGAAACCCCACCGTCGAGGTGGAGGTGCTGCTGGAGAGCGGCTCGGTGGGCCGCGCCGCCGTGCCGTCCGGCGCGTCGACCGGCATCCACGAGGCGGCCGAGCTTCGCGACGGCGACGAGAACCGTTATGGCGGCAAGGGCGTGCTCCAGGCCGTGGACAACGTCAATGGCGAGATTTTCGAGACCCTCAGCGGCCTGGATGCCGAGGATCAGGTCCATATCGACCGCACCCTGATCGATTTGGATGGGACGGAGAACAAGTCCCGGCTCGGTGCCAATGCCATTCTCGGCGCCAGCCTCGCGGTCGCCAAGGCGGCGGCCGACGATGCGGGCCTGCCCGTTTACCGCTATGTGGGCGGGGCCAATGCATCGCTGCTGCCGGTGCCGATGATGAACATCGTCAATGGGGGCGCCCACGCCGACAACCCCATCGATATCCAGGAATTCATGATCATGCCGGTCGGCGCGCCCAGCCTCGCAGAAGCGGTTCGTGTCGGCGCGGAAGTGTTCCACGCGCTTCGGAAAGGCCTCCGGGATGCCGGGCACAATACCAACGTCGGCGATGAGGGCGGGTTCGCGCCCATGCTCAAGAGCGCCGACGAGGCCCTGACGTTCATCATGAAGTCCATCGAGGCCGCCGGGTACAACGCGGGCGACGATGTGGTCATCGCCCTCGATCCGGCATCGTCCGAGTTCTACAAGGACGGCAGGTATGAACTCGAAGGGGAGGGCAAGTCCCTCGATGCCGCCGGGATGGTCGACTACTACGCCGATCTCTGCGGCCGCTATCCCATCAGGTCCATCGAGGACGGCATGGCCGAAGAGGATTGGGACGGCTGGAAGCTGCTGACCGAGCGCATCGGCGGCACGGTCCAGCTGGTCGGCGACGACCTGTTCGTCACCAACCCGAAGCGCCTGGCCCGAGGGATCGAGACCGCCACCGCCAACTCCATCCTGGTGAAAGTCAATCAGATCGGCACCCTGACGGAATCCCTCGAGGCCGTCGAAATGGCCCACAAGGCCGGCTATACCACGGTGATTTCCCACCGCTCCGGCGAGACCGAGGACACCACCATCGCCGATATCGCGGTCGCCACCAATGCGGGCCAGATTAAGACCGGGTCGCTCAGCCGCTCCGATCGCCTGGCGAAATACAACCAGCTGATCCGCATCGAGGAGAGCCTCGGCCCGGCGGCCCAATATCCAGGGCGCTCCCTGTTCGATTAGCCAGCTAGGTCCTGTTTTCCTAAGCCAGAATGGTGGTGTAGGCTCGCCCCGCAAGTAACAAGGGGCGGGTTTCCATGGACTTCGGCATTTTCGATCATCTCGACCAGACGGGGCAGGCGGGCAGCGACTATTACGAAGACCGCCTGAAACTTATCGAGCGCTACGACGAAATCGGCATCTACGCCTACCATGTCGCCGAACACCACGCGACGCCTCTCGGCATGGCGCCGAGCCCGAGCGTCTTTCTGGCCGCTGTGGCGCAGCGCAGCCGGCGGCTTCGTTTCGGCCCCCTGGTCTATTGCGTCCCCATGTATCACCCGGTCCGGTTGCTGGAAGAGATCTGCATGCTCGATCAGTTGTCCGGCGGACGCTTCGAACTCGGCGTCGGGCGGGGTATCTCCCCCATCGAGCTCGGCTACTATGACCTGGATTACGACGAAGGCCCGGCCAAATACCGCGAAGCGCTGGAGATTATCCTGCTGGGAATCCGGAACGAGCGTCTCACCTATGACGGCGAATTCTTCCAGGTCGACGACATGCCCATGCGGCTGGCCACGGTGCAGAAGCCCCATCCGCCCCTGTGGTACGGCATTCATAATCCGGCAAGCGCCGGCTGGCCCGGCGGGAACGGGGTCAACATCGTCTCCAACGCACCGGCGGCGCGGGTCCGCGAGGTGTCCGACGCCTACCGCGAAGCCCGCGCCGACGCCGGGCTGCCGGGTCCCGAGCCCAAGATCGGCATGACCCGCTATATGATCCTCGCCGACAGCAGGGAAGCGGCCATGGAGATGGGCCGCCGCGCCTATCCGGTTTGGCGGCGGAGCTTCATGGCGCTCTGGGACGAACACGGCAAGGAGCCCATCGGCGTCCACTATCCGGAAGAGTTCGACGGCGTCGTCGAGAGCGGCCAGGCGGTGGCCGGAACGCCGGACCAGGTCGGCGAAGAACTGCAGAGGCAGATCGAAACGGCGGGGATCAACTACATGATATGCCGCTTCGCCTTCGGCGACCTCACCCTGGCCGAAAGCCTCAACTCGGTGGAACTGTTCAACGACCGCCTGATGGGCGAGTTGAAGGCCGCGGCATAGGCCGTCGCTTCGGCGCCGTTAACCTTTGGCTAAGGGCAGCCTGATTCAATTGCCGCCAACCGGAATGGCCAGAATGGCCGTCCCGGGGACATGCGGGCAGCGGACACGCCTGGTTCGCCGGGGAGGTTTTCGCTTCCCAACAACTGAATTTCTTGTGTCTCGCCGGCGGCTCAGCCCGGCAAGACCTTGCAAGGATTGTCGCGGCGCGTCATGAGCATCCTCTACGACATACGCCATCTGGCCCGCCAGGTAATCGGCCCCGTTCTCGGGGTGTCCCTGATGGTCTACATCGTCTACCACGCGGTGCAGGGCAACCACGGCCTGATCGCCTATTGGCAGTTGGTCAAACAGGTCGACGCCGCGAACCAGGCGGTTGCGCTGCTCAACGAGGAAAAAACCCGGCTTCAGAAGCGGGTCAAACTGCTGCATCCGGATAGTCTCGATCGGGATATGCTGGAAGAGAGAGCGAGGGTCATGCTGGGTTACGCGGACCCGACGGATATCATCCTCGTCGACCGTCCCGGCCGCCGCGCCCGCTAGTCCGGACCGGAGCCTCGGCAAAGACAAATGGTACGGCCGTTATGCGTAGCCGGTGGCCGGGTGGAGAGAACCTACGCCAGACCCTAACCGCGCATCCACTCCACGGTTTTCATGCCGCGCGCAAACGGGTTCAATGGGGAAATGACCGAGCCGCTTCTCGACTACATCGTTTCCTTGCCGAAAGCCGAGCTTCATCTGCATCTCGAAGGCACCCTGGAGCCCGAGATGATGCTGGCCCTCGCGGAACGCAACAAGGTGGAGATCCCGTACAGCCACCCCGATGACGTCAGGCCGATTTATGACTACGGCTCCCTCCAGGATTTTCTCGATCTCTATTACGCCGGGATGAGTGTGCTGTGCCGCGGCGAGGATTTCGAAGAGTTGACCCTGGCCTATCTCCGCCGTGCCGCCGCCGACGGCGTGGTGCATGCCGAGGTGTTTTTCGACCCCCAGGCTCATACGGCCCGGAACATCAGCTTTGACGAAGTGACCGAGGGTATTCTTTCGGGCCTTTCGGCGGGAGAGAGGGAAACCGGCGCGTCCACCCGCCTGATCATGTGCTTCCTGCGCGATCTTAGCCAAGCCTCGGCCATCGAAACCTTCAACCAGGCGGCGGCTTATTTCGATGACGGCCGGATCATCGGGATCGGTCTCGATTCCACGGAAATCGGTAATCCGCCGGAGAAATTCGCCCGGGTCTTCGCCATGGCGGGGGAGCGCGGCCTCAAGCGGGTGGCGCATGCGGGAGAGGAGGGGCCGGCCTCGGCGGTCCGCGACACCTTGGATTTACTATATGTCGATCGCATCGATCACGGCATCGCGGCGACCGATGATCGGGACCTGATGGCGCGCCTCGCCCGGGCCGGCACGCCGCTAACCGTGTGCCCTCTCTCCAACGTCGCGTTGAAGGCGGTGGAATCCTTGCAGGACCATCCCCTGAAGCGGCTACTGGAAGCCGGCGTAAAGGTGACCATCAACTCCGATGATCCTGCCTATTTCGGCGGATACATCGCCGCGAATTTCCTCCAGGCCGCCCAGGCCTTGACCCTCGACAAGGCGCAATTGGCGCTGATTGCCAGGAATAGCCTCGAGGCCTCGTTTATGGACGATAGCGCCAGGGCGGAATTCATACGGCAAATCGATGCCATCCGTTCCGCAAATTAGCTCGTCCGAACGTCGCACAGAGGGACCTCCGGCATTGGACATCCTGTCGATCCCGGCGCTAAGCTAAGGCCGGCAAAAGCGCCCAGACAGGGGAAAGATCATGTTGACGGCCGAGAGCAACAAGCTGTTTACCGAGGTCGGCGAAGGGACGCCCATGGGCGATCTGCTGCGCCGGTACTGGATGCCCGTCGCGGCGGTCTCGGAGTTCGACGAAAAGGCCACCAAGCCGGTTCGGCTGATGGGCGAAGACCTGGTCCTCTACAAGGATTTGAGCGGAAACTACGGTCTCACCGACCGTCACTGCGCGCACCGGCGGGCCGATCTTTCCTACGGGTTTGTCGAGGAGACGGGCATCCGCTGCAATTACCACGGCTGGTGTTACGACCAGAAAGGAAACTGCATCGAGCAGCCCTATGAAGACACGGTCAATCCCTCGGGCAAGCTGAAAAAGCAGGTCAGGCTCAAGGCCTATCCCGTGGAAGAAAAGGCCGGATTGCTGTGGGCCTATATGGGGCCGGCGCCGGCGCCGCTGGTCCCGACGTGGGAGCCCTTCACCTGGGAAAACGGCTTCGTCCAGATCGTTCTCTCCGAGGTTCCCTGCAACTGGTTCCAGTGCCAGGAGAACTCCATCGATCCCGTCCACTTCGAGTGGATGCACGCCAACTGGTCGATCCGGCTGAAGGGCGAGACCGGCCCATATTCACCGAAGCACACCAAGGTGGATTTCGACGAATTCGATTATGGTTTCCGCTATCTCCGCATCCGCGAGGACACCGACGAAGAACATCCCCTGTGGACCGTAGGCCGTACGTGTCTGTGGCCCAACTGCCTGTTTACCGGCGAACACTTCGAATGGCGGGTGCCCATCGACGACGAAAATACCCTGAGCGTCGGCTGGTTTTTCGCCCGGGTGCCGACCGACAGGGAACCCTATGTGCAGGAGCGTATTCCCGTCTGGGAGAGTCCGATCAAGGACGAGGAGACGGGACGGTGGATCTCGACCCATGTCATGAACCAGGATTTCATCGCCTGGGTCGGGCAGGGCACCGTCGCCGACCGCACCAAGGAGCATCTGGGGCTCAGCGACAAGGGCGTCGGCATGATCCGCAAGCGCTATATGGATGACATTGAACGGGTCAAGAAAGGCGAAGACCCCAAGGCCATCGTCCGCAATCCCAACGAAAACGGCTGCATCGAACTGCCGATCATCGGCAGAAAATACTTCAAGGAAGGCCTCTCATCCGAGGAAATCCGGGAGCATGCCGACAGCCCCATCGGCGGCACCTATCGGCGGTTCCCCTTCCTGGCCAGGCAGCCCCAATGGGTGAAGGACGAGTTCGAGGAAGCCACCGGGTTCCGCCTCCAGGATTCATTTCCCCAGGACCAGGGGGAATTGACTAATATCGGTTCCAAGGACGAGGAGTTCGTCGAAAAGTAGGAGGAACCGATGCCCGCACGCCCCGTCCGGGGTTTTCCGATCCTGCTCCTCCTCGGGGCGGCGTTGTGGCCGGCTACAGCCCACGCCGACGCCATTGACGGCGATTGGTGTAATGCCAAGGGACAAAGGCTCTCCATCGATGGCCCCAAGCTGGTGACGCCGTACGGCACCCGCATGGAAGGCGTCTATGACCGCCACGGCTTCGAGTATGTGGTGCCGGCGGGTGAGCCCGGCGCCGGCGACAAGGTGGTCATGTCCATATTCAGCGACGACGATATGGAACTCGTTCGCGGTTCACGGCCGGTCGAGAGTTGGCGGCGCTGCCGCCTTCCCACAAGCTGAGCGACTGCCAGATAATTGCCCGATTTCGCCTCGAAACCGCACGAATCAAACCTCGCCAAATCTCAGTTAACTAAAATAAAGGTAATTTAGAAAAACTTGTTGCTTTACAACAGCTTTGTCGTCAAATTCAGCCTCGATTTAAGCTGTTTTTGGCCCATTGCAGGCCCATGTTTCCGCGATGGTGGCGGATTCCCGAGGGAGGAGTGACCCGATATGGCGACAGCCGCAAAGCGAAAGCCCCGCAAACGAGCCGCCCCGAAACCCAAGGCCACCCCGGAAGAACTCCTTGAATTTCATCGGGAAATGCTGCTGATCCGCCGTTTCGAAGAGAAGGCGGGGCAACTCTACGGCATGGGGCTGATCCAGGGTTTCTGCCACCTCTACATTGGTCAGGAGGCGGTCGTCGTCGGCATGCAGGCCGCCGCCGACACCGATGTCGACACGGTCATCACCAGCTACCGGGATCACGGCCATATGCTGGCCTGCGGGATGGACCCCAAGGGCGTCATGGCCGAACTCACCGGCCGCGGCACCGGTTATTCCCGCGGCAAGGGCGGCTCCATGCACATGTTCAGCCGGGAAAAGAACTTCTTTGGCGGTCACGGCATCGTCGCGGCCCAGGTTCCCATCGGCACCGGCCTCGGATTTGCGCACAGGTACAAGGAAGACGGCGGGGTCTGCATGACCTATTACGGCGACGGCGCCGCCAACCAGGGCCAGGTCTATGAGAGTTTCAATATGGCGGCCCTGTGGAAACTGCCGGTCTGTTATGTGCTCGAAAACAACCGCTACGGCATGGGCACCTCGGTCGCCCGCGCCGCATCGACCCAGGAACTCTATGCCCGCGGCGAGTCGTTCGGCATCCCCGGCGAGCGGGTGGATGGGATGGACGTGGTCGCCGTCCGCGCCGCGGCGGAGAAGGCGCTGAAGCACGTCCGGAGCGGCAAGGGCCCCTATATCCTCGGCATGCTGACCTACCGGTATCGCGGCCATTCCATGTCCGATCCGGCCAAATACCGGACCCGCGAAGAGGTGTCCAAGGTCCGGGCCGAGCAGGACCCCATCGATCGGGTCGCCCAGACATTGCTCGACAACGAATATGCGACCGAGGAGGAACTGAAAGCCGTGGACGCGGAAATCAAGGCGATCATTACCGAAGCGGCCGAGTTCGCCCAGCAGTCGCCGGAGCCGGATCCGTCCGAGCTCTACACCGACGTTCTGGTCGACGCCTAGGGGAGGAACGGGATATGGCCACGCAAATTCTTATGCCCGCCCTGTCGCCGACCATGACCGAGGGCAACATCGCCAAGTGGCACAAGAAGGAGGGTGATGCGGTCTCGTCCGGCGATCTCCTGGCCGAAATCGAGACCGACAAGGCGACCATGGAGCTCGAGGCCGTCGACGAGGGCATTCTGGGCAAGATTATCGCCTCGGAGGGCGCGGAGAACATTGCCGTCAATACGCCCATCGCCGTCCTGCTCGCCGACGGCGAAGACGCATCCGCCATCGATGCCGCGGCCGCCGTCCCGGAGCCCGCTCCCGCCGAAACCGTACCGGAGCCGGGCGCGGCTTCCGGCTTTGAAGAGGTTTCTGCGCCGGCAGCGGCGCCAACACCGGCGCCGGCGCCCGCGGAGCCCGAATACACCGGCGAGACCCAGACCCTCACGGTCCGCGAGGCGCTGCGCGACGCCATGGCCGAGGAAATGCGGGACGACGATAACGTCTTCCTGATGGGCGAGGAGGTGGCCGAATACCAGGGCGCCTACAAGGTCTCTCAAGGGCTGCTGGAAGAGTTCGGCGAAAAGCGGGTGATCGATACGCCGATCACCGAGCACGGCTTCACCGGCCTCGGCGTCGGCGCCGCCTTCGGGGGCTTGCGGCCGATCGTCGAGTTCATGACCTTCAATTTCGCCATGCAGGCCATGGATCACATCATCAATTCGGCGGCCAAGACCCTCTATATGTCCGGCGGTCAGATGGGCGCGCCGATGGTGCTGCGCGGCCCCAACGGCGCGGCCGCCGGCGTCGCGGCCCAGCACTCCCAGTGCTTTGCCAGCTGGTATGCCCACGTGCCGGGCCTCAAGGTGGTCTCGCCGTGGTCCGGCGCCGACGCCAAGGGGCTCTTGAAGTCGGCGATCCGCGATGCCAACCCAGTGATCGTGCTGGAGAACGAAATTCTCTACGGCCAGTCCTTCGAGGTGCCGGCCGATCCCGATTTCGTGGTGCCCATCGGCAAGGCGAAGATCGAACGACCCGGCGCCGACGTCACCATTACCTCGTTCTCGCTGATGATGAACGTCGCCATGGAGGCGGCGGAAGCGCTGGCGGCGGAAGGGATCGACGCAGAGGTGATCAATCTCCGCTCGCTGCGTCCTTTCGACGTCGAGACGGTGGTGGAAAGCGTCAAGAAGACCAACCGCATCGTCAACGTGGAGGAGGGCTGGGCGTTCGCCGGCATCGGTTCCGAAATCGCCGCGATCATGATGGACCATGCCTTCGACTATCTGGATGCGCCGGTCAAACGGGTCTGCGGCGAGGACGTGCCCATGCCCTACGCCAAGAACCTGGAAGCCATGTATCTGCCCGACGCCGCCAAGGTCGTTCAGGCGGCCAAAGACGTCTGTTACACGTAAGGGGAACGGGATATGACCATTCAGATCCTCATGCCCGCCCTGTCGCCGACCATGACCGAGGGCAATATCGCCAAGTGGCATAAACAGGAAGGCGACGAGGTCGCGTCCGGCGATCTCCTGGCCGAGATCGAAACCGACAAGGCGACCATGGAGCTCGAAGCCGTCGATGACGGCGTGCTCGGCAAGATCATCGCCGCCGAAGGTTCAGAGAATATTGCCGTCAACACGCCCATCGCGGTGATGCTGGAAGAAGGCGAGGATGCGTCCGCTGCGGAGGCCGCCGCTTCGGCCGCCCCGGCAGCTGAACCGACCCTGGCGCCCGCGGCGCCACCCGAACCCGCGCCGGCAACTGAACCGGCTTCGCCGCCGCAACCCGCGCCCGCCGCGCCGAAGTCGAATGGCGCCCGAGTGTTCGCCAGCCCGCTTGCCAAACGCATCGCGGCGGACGCCGGCATCGACATCGGCGCCATATCCGGTTCCGGTCCCCATGGCCGGGTGGTGAAGCGGGACGTGGAAGCGGCCATCGCCGCTCCCGCCGCGGCGCCATCCGCTGCCCCGCAGGCGCTGGCCTCGCCTGCACGCGCGCAACTGCCCGTGGTGGCCGGCGGTTACACCGAGGTGCCGCACAGCAACATGCGCAAGACGATCGGCAGGCGCCTGCAGGAATCCAAGCAGACGGTGCCCCACTTCTACGTCACCATGGAGTGCGAGATCGACAAGCTGCTGGCCATGCGCAAGGACCTGAACGCGCGGGCCGGGGCGACCGGCGAGGACTACAAGATCTCGGTCAACGACTTCATCATCCGCGCCGCCGCGTTCGCCATGAAGAAGGTCCCCGACGTCAACGCGTCTTGGACCGACGAGGCCATGCTGCTCTACAACGACATCGACATCTCGGTGGCCGTCGCCATCGACGGCGGCCTGATCACGCCCATCGTGCGCAACGCGGACCAAAAAGGCCTGGCCGTCATTTCCAACGAGATGAAGGATCTGGCCGCCCGCGCCCGGGAAGGCAAGCTGCTGCCGGATGAATTCCAGGGCGGCGGCTTCACCATCTCCAATCTGGGCATGTACGGGGTGAAGGAGTTCGCCGCCATCATCAACCCGCCTCAATCGTGCATCCTCGCCGTCGGCGCCGGCGAGCAGCGGCCCGTGGTCCGCGATGGCGCGCTCACCACCGCGACCATGATGAGCGTGACGCTCTCCACCGATCACCGGGTGGTCGACGGGGCGCTGGGCGCCGAATGGCTTCAGGCCTTCAAGGTCCTCGTCGAGGACCCGTTGGCCATGCTGCTGTAAGGGGTCACGATGGCGGATCAACCAACCGAAACGAACTTCGACGTGATCGTCGTCGGCGGCGGGCCGGGCGGCTACGTGACCGCCATCCGCGCCGCGCAGCTCGGCATGAAGGCGGCCTGCGTGGAGCGGGAACATTTGGGCGGCATCTGCCTCAACTGGGGCTGCATCCCGACCAAGGCGCTGCTGCGGACCTCCGAAGTCTATCACCTGATGGAGCGGGCCGACGAATTCGGCCTCAAGGTCGAGGGCGTCTCCATCGATCTGCCCAAGATCGTCAAGCGCTCGCGCCGGGTGGCGCGCCGGCTGTCGGGCGGCGTCGCGCATCTGTTGAAGAAGAACGAGGTCGCGGTCTTCGACGGCCACGGCAAGCTGGCCGGCCAAGAGAAAGGCGTGCGCAAGCTGGAGGTCACGGCCGACGGCAAGAAGTTCGCCGACCTCACCGCCAAGCACATCATCCTGGCGACCGGCGCCCGCGCCCGGACCCTGCCGGGCCTCGAGCCGGACGGGGAACTGATCTGGACCTACAAGGAAGCCATGATCCCGGAAGAGATGCCCAAGTCTCTCCTGGTGGTCGGGTCCGGCGCCATCGGCATCGAGTTCGCGAGCTTCTACAGGACCCTCGGCGCGGAGGTGACCGTGGTCGAGGTGCTGCCCCGGATACTGCCGGTGGAGGACGAGGAAATTTCCGGCTTCGCCGAGAAGGCCTTCAAGGCCCAGGGCATGAACATCATGACGTCGGCGACGGTGAAGGGCTTGAAGAAGGGCAAAGGCAGCGTCACTGCCACCATCGAGGCGGACGGCAAATCCCAAGACCTCACCGTCGACCGGGTGATATTGGCGGTCGGCATCGTCGGCAACGTCGAAGACATCGGGTTGGGAGGCACCAAGGTGCAGGTCGAGAAATCCCACATCGCCGTCGATGAATGGAGCGCGACCCACGAGCCCGGCGTCTATGCCATCGGCGACGTCACCGGCCCGCCCTGGCTCGCCCACAAGGCCAGCCACGAAGGCATCATCTGCATCGAGAAGATCGCTGGGGCGAACGACGTGCACCCGCTGGACACCTCGCGCATCCCGGGTTGCACCTACTGCGCGCCCCAGGTGGCGAGCGTCGGCCTCACGGAAGCCGCCGCAAAGGAAGCGGGCCATGAGGTCAAGGTCGGCAAATTCCCGTTCCAGGGCAACGGCAAGGCCATTGCGCTGGGTGAGCCGGACGGTTTGGTCAAGACCGTGTTCGACGCCAAGACCGGCGAACTGCTGGGCGCGCACATGGTCGGCGCCGAGGTGACCGAACTGATCCAGGGCTACGGCATCGCCAAGACCCTGGAATCAACCGAGGCCGAACTCATGCATTCGGTGTTCCCGCACCCGACCCTGTCCGAGATGATGCATGAGGCCGTCCTCGACGCCTACGGCCGGGTGATCCATTTCTGATGAACGCGAGACCCTTGGATGTGCGTCCGCTCGCCGAGCAGGACAAGGAGGACTGGCACCGGCTATGGGCCGGCTACCTCGAATTCTACGAGGCCGAGGTGTCCGACGAGGTCACCGCCCATACCTGGGAGCGCCTGATGAACCGGGATGCCGCCGTCTGGGGTCTGGTGGCCGAGGCCGGCGGCGAGGTGGCCGGCATCTTGAACTACGTCCTGCATGCGAATACATGGTCGCTCAGGCCGGTTTGCTACCTGGAGGACCTTTATGTGGACCCTGCGGTGCGCGGGCAGGGGGCCGGCCGGGCCTTGATCGAGGCGCTGGTCGACATGGCCAAGGGCCACGACTGGCACCGGGTCTACTGGATGACGGCGGACGACAACGAGACCGCCCGCAGGCTCTATGATAGAATTACGCCCGTGACCCGATGGGTGAGATACGACGTGAATATCTGAGATGAACCAAGTTCGGAAATACCGCCATCCGGAGAAGCGCAACAATCCGGACCGGCCGAGCCCCCGAAAGCCAGCCTGGATCCGGGTGAAGGCGCCGACCTCGAAGGAATACGGCGAGACCAAGCGGCTGATGCGGGAGCTCAACCTGGCCACGGTCTGCGAAGAGGCCGCATGCCCCAACATCGGCGAATGCTGGGCCCAAAAGCATGCGACGGTGATGATCCTGGGCGACATCTGCACCCGGGCCTGCGCGTTCTGCAATGTGGCGACCGGCAAGCCCAATGCCGTCGATCCCCTGGAGCCCGAGAACGTCGCCACCATGGCGACCGTGACCGGCCTCAAGCACATGGTGATCACCTCGGTCGACCGGGACGACCTGGATGACGGCGGCGCCTCCCAGTTCGTCGCCTGTCTCGACAGGCTGCGCGAGATGGCCCCGGCGACGACGGTCGAGATCCTCACCCCCGATTTCCGCGACAAGGACGGCGCCATCGAGGCGGTGGTCGCCGCCAAGCCCGATGTCTACAACCACAACCTGGAGACCGTGCCCAGGCTCTATCCCACCATTCGGCCGGGCGCGCGGTATTTTCATTCCCTGAAGCTGCTGGACACGGTCAAGCGGATCGATCCCGAAATCTTCACCAAGTCCGGCATCATGGTGGGGCTCGGAGAGGAGCGGAGCGAGGTGCTCCAGGTGATGGACGACCTGCGCTCGGCGGATGTGGATTTCCTGACCATCGGCCAGTATCTGCAGCCGACGCCCAAGCATGCGCCCATCGACCGGTTCGTGACCCCGGAAGAATTCGAGGAGTATGAAACCATTGCGCTCGCCAAGGGGTTCCTGAAGGTGTCGGCGACGCCGCTGACCCGGTCTTCCTATCACGCCGATGACGACTTCAAGCAGCTCCGCGCCGCGCGGCTGGCCAAGCTGGCCCATCACTAGTAAACACGCTTGCCGGCGCCAAAGAGGCACCAAATTCCAGGCGGGTTTATTGATAGCTCATGCAAATTGAACTTCAGGCATTTGAAGCACGTGATTTCGATCGTTTGATCGGTTGGATATCCGCACCCGACGACCTTCATCAGTGGGCGGGCTTGATCTTCGAATTTCCCCTGACAAGCGAGCAACTGCAAACCCACCTAGAAACGGCGGAGAAAATGCATCGGCGTCTCTATAAGGCCGTCGACGTCGAGAGCGGCGAGGCCGTCGGGCACGCGGAATTGAGTCACATCTGGCACGGCCTGTCGGGCAGGGTTTCGCGCATGATCGTTGGAGATCCGGCGCAGCGCGGCCGAGGCATTGGTACGCAGATGACAAAGAGAGTGGTTGAACTCGGCTTCGACGAATTCGAATTTGATCGTATGGATATCGGTGCCATCGCGACGAACGAGGTGGCGGTCACGTGCTACCGAAACGCCGGATTCAGGTCCGTAGGCATTTGGAGGGACGCCATGACGTTACCCAATGGGAACATTGACGTGCATTGGCTGACAATATTTCGTTCCCATTGGGTCGCGAATTAGAGACGCGCGTCAAACCGATATGCCCACCCACGCAGAACAAAAACCGCTGCCGTACGCACCGGAGCAGATGTTCAATCTGGTCGCCGACATCGAGAAATACCCGGAGTTCCTGCCGTGGTGCGTCGGCACCCGCATCCGTTCACGGGAGGGCGACGTCCTCATCGCCGACATGGTCATCGGCTACAAGATGTTCCGCGAGCGCTTCACCTCGCGGGTGGAACTCACCCGTCCCGGCCGGATCGACGTGAGCTACTACGAGGGGCCGTTCAAATATCTGAACAACCACTGGATATTCATGGAACAGCCGGACGGCACCTGCATCGTCGACTTCTATGTCGATTTCGAGTTTCGGTCAAAACTGCTGCAGAAGATGATCGGGATGGTATTCGAAAAGGCGGTCCAGATCATGGTCAGCGCCTTTGAAGAGCGCGCCGATCAGGTCTATGGTAAGTAGAGGCCGTTGGAGAGAAACGCGGAGCGCGACATGCCCGGGAAAATGACCCTCAGCCACGCCGGCTTTCACGTCTATGACATGCCGGCCATGGTCGATTTCTATACCGAGGTCGTCGGACTGAAAGTCACCGACCGGGCCGACGACGACCGCATCTGCTTTCTCTCCGCCGATCCCGACAACCACCATCAGATGCTCATGGTCCGGGGGCGGGAGACGGAGATCGGCAAGAAACACTTCAATCACATGGCGTTCCGGGTCGAGAGCCTCGCCCAGGTCAAGGAAGTCTACCGGCGGGTCAAGGATCACCCCGGCGCCTCCGACGTTTCGCCCAGGACCCACGGCAACGCCTGGTCGGTCTATTTCAAGGACCCGGAGGGCAACATGGCGGAAGTGTTCGTCGATACGCCCTGGCATTGCCGGCAGCCCTTCGCCGAGCCCATCGATCTCGACAAGTCCGAAGAAGAGATCGCCGAGGACACGCTGGCGCTCCTGGAGAAGGAGACCACCGCCGAGAAATTCGACGAGTGGAAAGCCCGGTTCCGCGAAGAGTTGGGCCTCGAATAACCCTCAGGCGCCGCCCCAGATTTCACCCGCGGTTTCGACAACCAGTTCCAGCTTTCGCCACTGTTCGTCCTCGGTGAGCTTGTTGCCCTGGTGGGTGCTGGCGAACCCGCATTGGGGGCTGAGGCAGAGACGATCAAGGGGCACATACCGTGCCGCCTCGTCCATCCGCCGCTTGATCTCGTCCTTGCTCTCCAGCCCGGGGGTCTTGGAGGTAACCAGTCCAACCACCACGACCTGGTCGTCGCGGACGAAGCGCAGCGGCTCGAAACCGCCGGCCCGGTCCGAATCCCATTCCATGAAGAACCCGTCCACATTTATCTCCGAGAACATCTTCTCGGCCACCGGCTCGTAACCGCCTTCGGCGATCCACGTGCTCTGGAAATTGCCCCGGCACATGTGAACCGTGACCGCCATGTCGTCGGGCTTGTCGGCGATGACCGTATTGATACCTTTCGCATAGAGCGCCACCAGGTCGTCCGCATCGTCGCCGCGGTCGGCCATCGCCCGGCGGTAGCGGGGATCGCACAGCATGGCGAAGGTGGTGTCGTCGAGCTGGAGGTAGGTGCAGCCGGCTTCCGCCATCAGGGCGACCTCCCGCTTGTAGGCGGTCCAGACATCGTCCCAATAGACATCCAGGCCGGGGTAGACCGTATCGTCAATCAGCGCCCGGCAGCCCCGATGATAGACGAGGGAGGGTGAAGGGATGCACATCTTGGCGATCACGCCGGCGGCCCCTTCGAGAAAGGCGAAGTGGTCGACCATGACGCCTTCCGGATTGGCCACCTTGCCGGTCACTTTCAGGGATTGCGGCCTGTAACCCCCGGAGAATGCGGGCCCCTGGGATTCCTCGACCAGTTCGAAGCCGTCGAGACCCGAGATAAAGTCGAAATTCCACGAATTGCGGCGAAATTCGCCGTCGGTCACCGCCCGGAGGCCGACGGCTTCCTGCTTGGCGACGGCATCCCGGATGCATTCGTCCTCGACGGCCTTTAGCTCATCCGCGGACACGCCGCCATCCCCGTATTCTTGCCGGGCCTCCGCCAGTCGCGCGGGGCGGAGGAGGCTGCCGACCTGATCCGCCCGGAAGGGCGGGCGGGTGCGCTCGGTCATCTCTTCATCCTCCTTCGGTCAGTCCAATTGCTCGAGCAGCAGGTCCAGGGCGGCCAGCACGGCCGCTTCGCGGACCGCGTCCCGACCGCCCGGAAAAACCTCGCGGGCAACCAGCGTGTCGCGCCCCTTCCGCGAGGCGCCCATATAGACCAGGCCCACCGGCTTTTCGGGCGTGCCGCCGCTGGGGCCGGCAATCCCGGTCACCGCCACCGCCGCGTCCAGCGGCGCCGCGTTCAACGCGCCTTCGGCCATGGCGCGCACCGTCCGGTCGCTCACCGCGCCGTGCTCGATGATGGTCTCCATGGGCACGCCGATGATTTCGTTCTTGGCCTCGTTGGAATAGGTGATGAACCCCCGCTCGACGGCCGACGACGATCCCGAAACCGCGGTCAGCGCGCCGCCGATCAGACCACCGGTGCACGATTCGACGGTGCCGATCTTGAGGTTTTGGGCCGTCGCCCGGTCAATGACCGCCTGCGCCGCGTCGACGATTGCCTTGGGAAAGGTCATAGGGTTTCCAGCCAGGTCTTGAGCGCAAGGAGTATGACCGCCGCATACACGCCGGCCAAGATGTCATCCGCCATGATGCCGAGGCCGCCCTTCAATTTCCGGTCGACCCATGAGACCGGCCAGGGCTTCCAGATATCGAATACCCGGAACAGCACGAAACCCGCCGCGTAGAGCAGAAAGTCCGGCGGCACGACGACGAGCGTCAGCCATTGACCGGCCACTTCGTCGATCACCACCTCGCCCGGGTCTTCGGCGCCGCTTTCCGCCGCCGCGATTCCCGACATCCAGACCCCGACGGCGAAGATGACGGCGGTCGCCAGCAGCAGGATCTGATAACCGCCGTAGGAACAAATGAACCAGGCAAAGGGCAGCGCGGCCAGCGAGCCCCAGGTGCCGGGCGCCTTCGGCAGCAGCCCAAACCCGAACCATGTCCATATCAACCTGGCGATGCTCACCCGGGCCTCTCCCATTTCCGGCCTATTGCTGTTGCGAGACTAACGGCTCAAATCCGTGCCCGCTACGATGAACGCTCCGGGCTCGCATCCATCGGGCGGCATCACGAAAATATAATGCCGGAAGGCGCGGAAACCGGCTGATATTCCTTGCAACGAAATCAGGGCGCGGATAGTGTCGAAATGCCCGCCGGACCGTGCTTCGATCGATAAGATTTAGACCAGAATTGGGGTGAAACGAGGAGGTCATGGGGCAACCTGAGGGTTCGAGACTGGCCGAATATGGCCGTTCGGCGGCGGCGTTTGTGCGCCGGGTCTTCCCTCCGCGTGAACTCATGCTCCGGACCGACACCCGCGTCCGGTTCTTCCGAATTTCAAGCGGGCTCCAGTTGAGTGCCGCCGCGGCGCTGGCCATCTTCGGCGGCTGGGCCGCCTTCGCCTCGGTGAGCTACGTCGTCCACGACGACGTCATTGCCGCCAAGGACAATGAAATCCTCAGTGCCCGGCTGTCCTATCGCAGCCTCCTGAACGAGGTTTCCGACTATCAGAACAAAGTCTCGGCCCTGACTCGCGAGCTTGATGAAAACCACGGTCAGATGCTGAATCTGGTGGAGACCAATGCGGCCCTTGCGAAAAACCTGAAATCGGAGGAAACCAGGCGCGAAAACAGGGAAAGCAAACACCGGCAGGTGGTCGCCATGCGCGAAGCCCTCAAATCGCGGCTGGATGAAATCGAGCGGGAAATGCACTCGCTCAACACTCACAACTTCGAACTGATGGGCAATTTGAATGTCGTCGCCACGGACCTGGAGCAGGCGATTGCCGACCGTGACGATGCCCGGGCCCGGGGCGACCGGTTGCAAGCTGTTGTCGATGACCTCGAAGGAAAGCTCGCCGACCTCCACGAATCCGAAAAGGATATCGTCGCTCGCCTGACCGAGACCACGGCTGGGAACATCGAAAGTATCGAGAACGTTCTGGCGCGCACCGGCCTCAACGTCGAGAAACTCCTGGCCCGCGCCGATATTGAGGAGCAGAAAGGGCAGGGCGGCCCGGTCATCCCGGCCACTCCGGACAACGAACCGGCTCTGCGCCTCAAGACCAACCTGGAGACCCTGGATTCGAAGCTCGCCCGCTGGAATGACCTGCAGGAGTTGATGCACCAGCTGCCGCTGCAGCCGCCCCTCGACTTTTATTCGGTCTCCAGCCACTACGGAAAACGCCGCGACCCCATCAACCGTCGCTGGGCCATGCATTACGGTACCGACATGACCAGCCGCCGCAGGGCGCCGATCTACGCTACCGCGGCCGGAACCGTGACATTTGCCGCATACAAGGGCCGTTATGGCCGTTTGGTGGTTATCGACCACGGGCAGGGCCTCGAGACCAAGTATGGCCATCTCCACAAGATTCTTGTGAAAAAGGGGCAAAAGGTGGAATATCGCCACAAGATCGGGCTTCTGGGAAATTCGGGCCGCAGCACCGGGCCACACCTGCATTACGAACTTCATGTGAACGGCAGGCCCCGGAATCCCTGGAAATTTATCAAGGCTGGCAGATATGTTCACCAAAGGTAACCGGGACGAAGAGCCCCGAAAGGCGCCCGTGTCCAAGAAATCCGCGCCGCCGTCCATTCTCTCGGCCGATCTCAGGGTCGTCGGCGACCTCGTCAGTGCCGGCGAGGTCCAGGTCGACGGTATCGTGGAAGGCGATATCCAAACCGATGTGCTGGTGGTCGGCGAAACAGCGCAGGTCAACGGCAAAATCGTCGCCGACACCTGCCGGGTCCATGGCCGGGTGACCGGTCAAATCCGCGCCCGGGCGGTGTCGCTTGCCAAGACGGCCCATGTGCTCGGCGATATCCTGCATGAGAGCCTGGCGATCGAGCAGGGGGCGTACCTCGAAGCCCACTGCCGCCGCATCGAGGCCGGAACCGCCGGCAAGAAGGACGCCGACGGCGGGATCAATATCCTCAAGGGCATGGCAACGGCCGAGGCGGCGCCAAAGCGTCAGGAACCCGCCGAAGCCGCCGCCGAATAACTCAGTCCAGTAACTGTTTGAACAGCTTGGCGTCCACGTTGCCGCCGGAGCCCACAAGCACGGCGGTGCGGCCGTCGAGCTTTTCCTTGCCGGACAACAGAACGGCCAGCGGCGCGGCCCCGCTCGGCTCGAGGACAATTTTGAGATCGTAGAAGGCCGCGGCCACCGCGGCACCGGCCTCGGCGTCGCTGACGCTGTAACCGGGGGCCAGACGGGTCTTGTTGACCTCGAAGGTGAGCGCGCCCGGGGTTTCCAGCAGCAACGCATCGCAAATCGACGGGCCGGGGGGCGTTATTTCGACGCGCTCGCCCGCCGCCAGGGACAGGGCGGTGTCGTCATATCCCTCCGGCTCTACCGTGTGGACCGCCATGTCGGGGTAGGGCTCCTCGAGCGCCAACGCGCAGCCGCCGACCAGGCCGCCCCCGCTGGTCGGCACGATCATCAGATCGGGCGCGATGCCGAGCGCGGTCATCTGATCCGCAACTTCCAGGCCGACGGTTCCCTGGCCCGCCATGATCCAGGGATGATCGAATGGCGGGACGAGGGCGCCGCCGGTCTCCTCGACGACGGCCCGCGCCACCTGCACCCGGTTGCCGTCCGAACGCTCATAGAGCACGACCTCGGCGCCATCGGATCTGGTGTTGGCGATCTTGATCTCGGGCGCGTTTGACGGCATGACGATGGTGGCCGAGACCCCCAGCAACCGCGCCGCCCGGGCCACGCCTTGGGCATGATTGCCGGAGGAATAGGCGACCACGCCCTTGGCCTTTTCGCCGTCCTCCAACTGGGAAAGAAAATTGTAGGCCCCGCGAAACTTGAACGAGCCGGTCCGCTGCAGGCACTCGGCCTTGAGCAGGACCCTGCCGCCCAGCCGATCGTTGAGACGGTCGGACTCCAGCAGCGGGGTGCGCGCCGCCGCCCCGTCCAGGCGGCCGGCCGCGGCCAGAATGTCGGCTCGCGTCGGTTGGGTGAAAGGCGGAGCGGGTAACAACGGACAGGCTCAACGACGGAGGTCGTCTTCGGGATTGAACGCCAATTCCTCGTCCGCGAGACGGGCCCGGTAAACGTGGAGGTTTTCCATCACCCGCTGGACGTAATTGCGGGTCTCCCCGAGGGGGATCATCTCCACCCAGTCGATGGGATCGACCGCGGGGTCGCCGGGGTCGCCGTTCTCACGGACCCATCGCCGGACGCGTCCGGGCCCGGCGTTGTACGCCGCCAGGGCCAGGATGTAGGAACCGTCGAACGCCGCGATCATGTCGGCGAGGTATTTCTGGCCGATATTCAGGTTGTAGTCGATGTCGCGGGTCAGTTTGCTCGGCCTATAGGGCACCGCCATCTGGCGCGCCACGCGCTTCGCCGTCGCCGGCATGAGCTGCATCAGGCCGCGCGCCCCGGCGCGGCTGATGGCCTGGTGGTTGAACGCGCTTTCCTGGCGGATCACGGCGTGGACCAGCGGATCTTCCAGGCCCGGGCGCAATCGCGCATCCAGGCGCGGGAACCCGGCGCCGGCGAGATTGACGCCTTCGCGGATGGCCTTCTTGGCCGCCAGTACCGCCAAATCGCGGCGGCCGTGATCCCGTGCCAGAGCCGCCACCTGTGCCCGCCAGCCCGGGGTCTGGCCGAGCTCGTTCAGCCTGCGGATGAACGGATCGATCTCGCCCGGCAGGCCGGCTTCGCTCAGCCGATGCACGGCGACGACCAGCTCGTGATCCAGGAACCCGCCGTTCTCGACCACGTCCCGATGGGGCTCCGGCGGCATGCGCAGATTGCCGTCGCCATAGTGGCGGGCGGCGGCAAGCTGGCCGTAATAGGTCATGGGATATTCGGCCGCGGTCCGGAACCAGAAACCGGCCCGCTTTCGGTCACCGAGTTCCTCGGCGACGCGGGCCGCCCAATAGGCGCCGCGGGCCCGGCTGATGGCGTAGTTGGCTTCACGATGGACGGTGGTGAAGTGCTGAAGCGCGACGGCATGATCGCCCAGGAAGCGCGTGGCGATCCATCCCGCCATCCATTCGCCCTCGAGGAATCCCGCACCCGACGTCATCGAGTGGCTGCGCGCCATGCCGTAGGCTTCGGAGACATGGCCGGACCTGAGGGCCCGGCGGGCAAGGATGGATTTCTCCCGCCACCACAGGTCCGGGCGGATCAGATCCTCCGGCGGATCGGCGAGCAGGGCGCGGGCATCCGTATCGCGCCCCTTGCGGCGGCGCCAGCGAAGACGTTCATAAACCAGGCCCGGATGCCGCCGCAGTTCCGCCGGCACCCGGCGGATCGCGCCGTCCACACCGCCCCGCATGCGGCGAAGCGCCAAGCGGGCTTCGGCAAGCGCCCGGTAATCCTTGTGAATCCGCCGGTACATGCGGCGGGTCGGGTAGTAGCGGCCGGCCCAAAGCAGGCGATCCAAACGCTCCAAATGATCCTCGCGGGTCAGATGGCGCCGAAATGCCCGGTAGAACTCGCGTTCCTGCCGCGCGCCGAAATTGCCCTTGATCCAGGTTTCCCGGATGACCTGCCTCGCTTGGCCGGTCTGTTCCCGGCGCAGCAGCGAGGCGGCGAGCCGGGTGCCGCCATCAGACGTCATCGGCCGGCGGTCCGAGAACCAGGCAATCACCGTTTCGTCGGGCGTGGAAGCGGTCATGGCTTCCTCCGCCCGGTGGCGCAGGATACGGGGGCGCGGCCAATCGGGATTGGCCTTGATGAAAGCGGCGATCTCGCCGAATTCGGCGCCCGAATCGGCGGCCGCGTAATACCGCCAACGGAATATTTTGGCGAGCAACGGGTCCGAGACGCCGTGGGCGGCCTTTTTCGCCTCGGGCCACCTCTGCCGCTCGGCGAGCTTGAACGCCTCCTTCGCCGCTTTGATTTCCTGGCGGGTCAGTTCATCGGCTTGAGCGCCGCCATGAAGCACCGCGCCCGCGAGAACCGCGACACCGAAAGCCAGCCTCCGCAAGAGGGTCCCCATTTTTGTCCAAGGTCGGGTTGATTCTATGAGCGCCGCCCCGGCCGGGCAAGCGATCCATCCCATCGAGTGCGGAATTGCCGCATCCCGAACGCCGCGCCCCGACGGTCGCGCTAGCTTGCTCCGCCGCCCGGCCGGGAGTATGTTCCGCCTGAAATCCTTGGGGAGAGCGAGATGTTCGAGGGCTCAATCACGGCGCTGATCACGCCGTTCAGGAACGGTTCGGTGGACGAGGAGTCGTTCCGCAAAATCGTCAATTGGCAGATCGAAGAAGGGACCGAGGCCCTGGTACCCTGCGGCACCACGGGCGAATCGCCGACCCTCAGCCATGAAGAACACCGCCGGGTGGTGGAAATCTGCATCGAGGAGACGGCGGGCCGGGTTCCGGTGATCGCCGGAACGGGCTCCAACTCCACGGCGGAGTGCATCGAGTTGACCCGGCACGCCAAGGACGCCGGCGCCGACGCGGCGCTGATCGTCACGCCCTATTACAACAAGCCGACCCAGGCCGGGCTCCACGCCCATTACAAGGCGGTGAACGACGCGGTGGACATTCCGATCATCATCTACAACATTCCGCCCCGCAGCGTCATCGACATGACCGTCGAGACCATGGCCGAGTTGGCCGAACTGCCCAATATCCGCGGCGTCAAGGACGCGACCAGCGACCTGAACCGGCCGATCCTGACGGCGCTGGCCGCCGGACCCGATTTCATTCAGCTGTCCGGCGAGGACGGGACCGCGGTGCCGTTTCTGGCCGCCGGCGGGCAGGGGTGCATCTCCGTCACCGCCAATATCGCGCCGCGCCAGTGTTATGAAATGCAGCGCGCGTGGCGGGACGGCGACATCGCCAAGACCCTGGCAATGCAATCCCGGCTGATGCCGGTCCACTCGGCGCTGTTCTGTGAATCGAGCCCGGGACCGGTGAAGTATGCCGCCGAACTGTTGGGAATCTGCGGCCGCGAGACCCGCCCGCCGCTGACCGAGATCGCCGACAGCAGCAAGGAAGCGGTCTCCGGCGCGCTCCGAAGCGCGGGCCTGCTGAATTGAGCGCCGCGCAACGGCGCTGAACCGGGTGCCCGGGCGATCGGGGACCTTGCGAGCCCCGTGAACCATGGCCAGGAAACCCAAAGACACCGGAAATATCGCCGCCCGCAACCGCAAGGCGCGGCACGACTATTTCATCGAGGAGACCCTGGAGGCGGGAATCCAGCTGGTCGGCAGCGAGGTAAAGTCCCTGCGCGAGGGCCGCGCCAGCATCGAGGAAAGCTATGCCGCCGACGACGGCGGCGAGCTTTATCTGGTCAACGCGCATATTGCGGAATATCCCGCCGCGGTCACGCCCCATGAGGTCCGCCGCCCTCGCAAGCTATTGGTACACAAGAAGGAATTGCGCCGGCTGACGGGTGCGGTGAGCCGCGAGGGCATGACCCTGGTGCCGCTCCTGATCTATTTCAACCGCCGCGGCATCGCCAAGGTCGAGCTCGGCCTCGCCAAGGGCAAGCGGAAGTTCGAGAAGCGGGCGTCGATCAAGGAGCGGGAATGGAAGCGGGATCAGGCCCGGCTGATGCGGGGGCGGGGCCAGGGAAGAGGGGGCTTCGATGAGTGACCGGAAATCCACCGCCCATTGGGAAAAATTAGGGGCCGACCCCCGGACCTTCACCACGCCCGAGCAGTTCAACGAATTCGGCAGGAATCATCTGCCGGAGACCGCGGGCGTGGAGATTACGCATGTGGACACGGATCGCTTCGAGGGACGGATGCCGGTCCGTCACGGATTGTTGGCGCCGAACGGCTTTCTCCACGCGGCCAGCGTGGTGGCGCTCGCCGATACGCTGACCGGCTACGCGACCATCATCAGCCTGCCCGAGGGGGCGGCGAGCTTCACCACCGTCGAGCTCAAGTCCAATCACACGGGCACCGTGACCGAAGGCGTGGTCGCCGGCGTGGCGACACCGGTGCACCGGGGACGCACCACCCAGGTTTGGGACTGCGTCGTGACGCCTGAAGGCAGCGACAAACCGATCGCTCATTTCCGCTGCACCCAGGCGATCCTGTGGCCTCGGTGATGACGAACTCCGCCACCGATCCGGTCTTGGCCCGGCGACGGATTCGCCGCTAGACTGCGTTTGACGCCGTGAGTCCGCTATTTCGCGAGCCCGTCCCGCCAAGGAAAATTAAATGCCCAATTCATTGAAATTATTGAGATTATTTCCCCTAGCCGCGTCTTTGATGCTGCTCGTCGGGCTGTCCAACCCGGCCCAGGCGCAAACCGGCATCAAGCTGATGGGCGCCGTCGACGGCTGCAAGGAGCGGCGCCACTTCGTCGATGTTTCCACCTTCAGCCACAACGGCCGCTACGAGAACCCGAGGCTCGAAGTGACGTGCGACGACGATTTCATCACCGTCCGCACCAACTCGATCATCAACTATGAATATGTGCAAATCACGCCGACGGATATGGCGGTGCGCAACAAGACCTACCGCATTCCCCGCAAGCCGCGGCTTGCCGCCGGCGAACGCCAGCGGGTGCCGCTGCTGGGCCCGATCGGGGTGGCGGTCAACGGCATCCCCATCTTCTCGGCTAACGAGTCGCCCAGACATAATTGGGGCGATCCCATGCCCCTCGGCATTCTCGATTTTTGCAACGGCCACACGGCGCGCGGCTTCTATCACTATCACGCCCGGCCGAACTGCCTGGTGGTGGACAGCAACGGTTCCGTCGGCCAGGTTTTGGGCTACGCCTTTGACGGCTATCCCATCGTCAGCCCGTACATCTGCTTGGCCCGCAACTGCAAGGCCAAGATCAAGCTGCGCTCCAGCTATCGCCTGATCGACGGGACGCCCAACGCCAACGCCTGGCAGGCCAATCGCTATGAGCCCGGCTACGGCGATCTCGACGAATGCAACGGCAAGAAGCTGCCGGGCGGCGGTTACGCCTATTTCTTCACCGAGAGGTTTCCCTATTCGCTGGCCTGCTACGCCGGCGAGCCGCAGATCGAAGGCAATGCCAACCCCCGCGCGCCCCGGGACGTGAG
>JAPPFK010000045.1 GCA_028823885.1 Rhodospirillales bacterium
TTTGGGGAGCAGCGGCACACGTGGATGGCCGGGTCACTTTGCCGGCTGGCCCGGCAAAGCCGGTCCAGTGGGCCCGGCCATGACGCTTTGGCGGGCGCCCATGCCCATTGGGCATTTGACAAAGACCGGCCCAAACTCAAAAATGCCAACTCAAAAATGAACGTGATCCGTTTTCGAAGATTGCCGAACGGACCCGATTGAAGCCAAATGGTTAGCGGGGAAAACGCCTCATGAATGCCGTTGTCGATCCCTATTCGGGCCTTCAGTTGTTCGAACTCAGCCACGTTTGGGGCGTGGGCGCGCCCTCCATGCCGGGCGACGACGACGTCCGGATGTTTCGTTCCGTCAAGCACGCCCAGCATGGCGTCATGACCCATCGCATCAGGATGGTGATGCATTCCGGCACGCATATGAACGCGCCGCTTCATCTGGTTCAGCGCGGCGCCGCCGTCGGCGAGATCGCGCTGGAGCATCTGTTCGGCAACGGCGTCGTCCTCGCCGTTCCCAAGGGGATGTGGGAACTGGTGACCGCGGACGACCTCGAGGCGGCGGCGCCCGGCGTCCGGCGCGGCGATTTCGTCGTGATCGTCACCGGCTGGCACCGTAAATATTCCGACAGCCTCGAATATTTCGGCGATTCGCCGGGACTGTCGAAGGAGGCCGCCGAGTGGCTGGTCGCCCGCGAGGTCAAACTGGTGGCCGTCGATACGCCGCAGGTCGATCACCCCCTGGCGACGTCGCTGGGCCCGCACCGGGGCGGGCCGCTGATGAACCGGCTGGTTCCGAAATACGAGGCGGCGACGGGGCGCCGCGCGAAGGACGATTTTCCCGAGTGGAACGCGGCGCACAAGACGCTGCTGGCCGCCGGCATCCCGACCATTGAACAGGTCGGCGGGGATGTGGATGATCTGCTCGGCAGGCGGGCGACGTTCCACGGCGCGCCGTGGAAATGGGACCAGGGCGATGCGTGCCCGGTGAGATTCGTGGCCATGATCGATCCCGGCGGAAACTGCCGGATCGACAGCGGCGAGGAGGTGGACTGACATGGACGATATCCGCACATCCGAAGACCTGGAGCTGGCGGGCGGCAATGAAAGCCTGACCATCTACAACCTGAGCCAGAATTGGGGTCATCACATGCCGGAATGGCCGTCGACCCCGGGGGTCAACGTCCACGTCAGGAAATTCCACGCCAAGGACGGCGTCTACCAGGCCGAGTTCGAAGGCATCATGCACCGGGGCACCCATATGGATGCGCCCATCCATGTGACGGAAAACACGCCGCATATCATGGATTATCCCATCTGGCGGTTCTTCGGCACCGGGGTGGCGGTTTCGATTCCGAAAAAGCGGTGGGAAGTGATTACGCCCGAGGACCTGGAAAACGCCCGGCCGAAAATCCGCGAAGGCGACATGGTGATGATCAATACCGGCATGCATCATCGCATGGACGACACCGACGACTACTTCGCCTACTCGCCGGGCATCTACAAGGAAGGCGCCCAGTGGCTGGTGGACAAGAAGGTCAAACTGGTGGGCTACGACGTGCAGTCCAACGACCACCCCATGGCGACCAAGCTGGTCGATCACGGTCTTGGGCCGACCCACCCCCACCTGATCGAGGAATACAAGGCCGAGTTCGGCCGGGATCCGAAGGAGGACTTCCCGGATTGGGAGGCCGGGCACAAGACGCTGATGATCGGCGGCGGCATCCCGGGCATCGAGAATGTGGGCGGGGATCTGGACAAGGTCACCGGCAGGCGCTGCACCTTCATGTGCTTCCCGTGGCGTTGGGAGGGCGGTGACGGATGCGGGGTGCGCATATTGGCGGTGATCGATCCCGACCAGAATTTCCGGTTCGAGACCGGCGCCTGACGAAAAGACCTTAGCAACGGAATTGGGAGGCCCGCATGGGGGAGATCAGCGACACCCTCAGGAATCCGCTTAGCATGTTCGACGTGACGGGCAAGACCGCCGTCGTGACCGGCGCCTCGGGCGCGTTCGGGCGCGGCGTTTCCATAGCGTTGGGCGCGCTCGGCGCGAACGTGGTCATGGCGTCCGGGACCAGGGAAGACCTCGACGAGGCGGTCGCCGACGTGAAGGAGGCCGGCGGCAACGCGATTGCCGTCTACCGGCGGCCCGATACGCTCGAGGATGCCGAGGCCATGCTCCAGGCCGCCCTCGACGAGTTCGGCGGCGCCGACATGCTGGCGATCGGGTCCGGCTACAACAAGGCCGGGTTCATTCACGAACTCGACTACGAGACCTGGCAGGCGGTCATGGACGCCAATGTCCGGGGCAACTGGTTCATGGCCAAGGCCCTCGGCACCTACTGGATCGAAAACCAGGTCAGGGGCAAGATGGTCATGATGTCGTCCGTCCGCGGGCGCCACGGCAACATCTCCGGCTATACCGGATACTGCGCCTCGAAGGGCGCCACGGATTCGTTGACCCGGGTGTTGGCGACCGAATGGGCGAAGTACGGCATCACCGTGAACGCCATCGCGCCGACCGTGTTCCGCTCGAAGCTGACGGCGTGGATGTATGACGAGGACGACGAGTTGGGGCAGGCGACCCGCGCCCGGTCGCTCTCGCGAATCCCCCTGGGCCGTCTGGCGGAGGTCGAGGACCTGATGGGAATGGCGCTGTATCTCCTGTCGCCGGCATCCGACTTCTGCACCGGCCAGGTGATGTATGTGGACGGCGGCTTCACCGCCGGCTAGATCGGGTCATGTTTTGACGGAACCACGGCGGGTTTCGTCAAAACATGTGAATCCGATCTATTTCAATAGTGTAGAGCCGATTCACATGGATTGCCGGCATCGCAAAGCGATTCCGACAAACCATGATCGGCTCTAGCCGCCGCCGATGAAACGGATCGCTGTTCTCGGCGCGGGCCTCATGGGCCACGGCATCGCGCAGGTATTCCTCGCCGCCGGGCATCCGGTGGCGCTGCACGATCCGGACCCGGATGCGTTGGCGAGCGCGCCCGAGCGCATCCGGTCGATCTTCGATCTGCTGGAACTGGATGCCGCCCCGCTGGACGGCCTGGAGCCGGCGGGCGAACTGGCGGTCGCGGTTCGCGATGCCGATCTGGTGATCGAGGCGGCGCCGGAAAAGCTGGAGCTGAAGCGGCGGATATTTTCCGACCTGATGTCCATGACCGGCGAAGACACGATCCTCGCCAGCAATACGTCCGGACTTCCGATCGGCGAAATCGCCCGGGAGCTGGATGACGCGGGCCGGGTGATCGGCACCCACTTCTGGAACCCGCCTCATCTGGTGCCGCTGGTGGAAGT